>CALXDT010000111.1 GCA_944387125.1 uncultured Oscillospiraceae bacterium
ACCCGCATCCTCCAAAACTGCACGCCTTTTTCTGGCTTTTTACATGATTCCCGTGCAGTTATTATAGCATATTTTGTCGGAAAATGCAGTGATATCAATGCTTTTTTGGTTGCGGAGTGGACTCTATCATAGATCCACCCCGCTTTCAGTAAGAAAAACGCCCTCCATCCCCGCAGGACAGAGGGCGTAAAATACGCGGTACCACCTCATTTTCGGCACAGCCTCCCGGCCGGTGCCCTCACGGCGTCTGACAACGCCTTTCGCTGTGTCGGGCGAACCCGTCCTGCCCTACTGCGGTGTTCAGGCAGGCCACTCCGGGAGGTATTTCAGCGGATTTTCCCACTGCCTTGCACCCACCGGCAGCTCTCTGGCGGAAAACGAAACGCTTACTTCTTCCCTTCACCGTGTTCATATGCAGTACCAATGCTAACAAAATTACCTTCCGTTGTCAAGTGTTATCTTTGGATTTCTTCAAAGGTATGCAGAAAAATGCTGAAAACCTCAGCGCTGAAGATCCCCAAAGCACCTTAAACAGTCCCCGTTCCAGGCAGCGCGCCGCCTGAACCAGCTCGCGGAACTGGTTATCCCTGAAGCATTTCTTCCGCGCTTTTCAGCGTCGTCTCGGTAATGTTGGTTCCGCCGATGATCCGCGCCAGTTCCTGCTTTCTGCCCTCTTTGTCCAGGGGCGTAACCGTGGTATAGGTTCTGCCCTTCCGCTATTCCTTGGCAATCAGCAGGTGGGTATCCGCCAGCGCTGCCAGCTGGGGCAGGTGCGTCACGCACAGCACCTGCTTGTGCGCAGCCACGCTGCGCAGCTTCTGGGCAACCTTTTGGGCGGCTCTGCCGGACACACCGGTATCCACCTCGTCGAAGATCAGGGTGTTCACCTGATCCTTTTCCGCCAGAACGTTTTTCATAGCCAGCATAATCCGGGCCAATTCGCCGCCGGAGGCCACTTTGCTCATGGGCTTCATCGCCTCACCGGCGTTGGCAGACATATAGAAGGCCACCGCGTCGGCTCCGTTGGGGGTCAGCTCCAGTTCCCGGAATTGGCAGGAAAACTGCACCCGGGGCATATCCAGCTGGCTCAGCTCCAAAAGGATCCGCTGAGATAGGGCTTCCGCCGCCTTCCTGCGGCTGTCCCGCAGGCGCAGCGCCGCGTCCCAGGCGGTTTTCTCCGCCTTTTTCAGCTTCCCCTTCAGCCGCTCCAAATGGTCGTCCGCAAATTCGATCTCATCCAGTTCCGTCTTGGCCCGTTCCAGATAGTCCAGAATCGCTTCACAGGTGACGCCGTATTTCCGGCGCAGCCGATGGATAACATCCAGTCTGGATTCAATCTGTTCCAATTCGTCGGCGGAGTAATTCAGTTCATCCCGGGCGTCCCGGACTTCCTCCGCCACATCCTGTACCTGGTACATCAGGTCTGCCACCCGGTCGTGGAGCTGCTGGAAGCTGTCACTGAACCGCAGCAGCCGCCCCAGGGCATATTCCGCCTGGGAGAGCAGCCCCGACGCGCCGTCGGAATCCTCTCCGCCGTACAGGCACTGCACCGCCTCGTCCATGCCGTTGCTCAGCTTTTCGGCATTTTGCAGGAGCTTTCGCCGCTGCTCCAGGGCTTCATCCTCTTTGGGCTTCAGCTCCGCCTTTTCGATCTCCCCAATTTGGTACTTTAACGTCTCCATCCGACGGAGCTTTTCACTTTCGTCCATGGTAAGCCCGTCAATTTCCCGGCGCAGTTCGGCAACCGTGCGGTAAGCATCTCCATACTCCGCCAGCAGTGCCTCGTGATCCCCGAAGGCGTCCAGAAAAGCCAAATGATTTTCCTCGTCAAACAAGGAGGCAGAATCATGCTGCCCATGGATATTGATCATCTGAATGCCCAGCCTGCGCAGTATGGACACAGAAACCAGGCTGCCGTTAACCCGGCAGACATTCTTTCCGTCCAGATAGATCTCCCGCTGGATCACCGTTTCCGGGTCGTATTCCACCCCGTTGTCAGCAAACCAGCGCAATTGGGGAACGTCGGTAAACACCGCCCGAACGGAGGCCTTGGCAGTGCCGGTCCGAATCATATCCCGGTAGGCCCGCTCCCCCAGAATGGCAGAAATGGCGTCAATAACGATGGATTTGCCCGCTCCGGTCTCACCGGTAAGAACATTGAACCCCCGGTCAAAGGAAATATCCGCGCTTTCAATGACCGCGATATTCTCAATATGCAGAAGGCTCAGCACAGCACATCCCTCCCGTCTTCAGTTCAGAAGTCCCTTAATCTCTCCGCAGAAGGACGCAGCGGCCGCGGAATCCCGCATAACCACAAACACGGTATCGTCGCCGGCCAGGGTGCCCAGCACCACGCTCATATTCATGGCATCCAGAGCGGAAGCCGCCGCATTGGCCAGACCCGGAAGGGTATGGATCACCACCAGGTTCTGAGCGTAGTCAAAATGGGTCACACTTTCCCGGAAAATGGTATTGAGCCGATCCAAAAAGGAATTGGGCACTTCTCTGGCGGCAGTGGTATACCGGTAAGTGCCGAAGCTGGTCAGCTCCTTGACAATGCGCAGCTCTTTAATGTCCCGGGAAATCGTGGCCTGGGTGCTGGTAAACCCGGCACGCTGCAGTTCCTGCAGCAGCTGCTCTTGGGTTTCCACATTGGTCGTGGAGATGATTTCCAAAATTTTTGCCTGCCGTTTGGATTTCAAAGCAATTCCCCTCTCACTTTCTTGAATTTCGCGCCGACCACATCATAAAAACTGGTCTGCTTCAGCCGAACCAGCTTTGTTTCCAGCTGAGATTTTTGGATAATGGCCGCATCCCCCATATTCAGCCGCACGGCCTTTCCTCCGTCTACACTGAGGAAGGCATTCCGGCGGGGATTTTGAATGGTCTCCACAGTTATCACCCGCCGGTCAGAGGCAACAATGCAGCGGCTGCCCACATCATGGGCGCAGATGGGGGTGATCAGGATATTCCGGGTCTCGGGTTCCACGATGGGACCGCCTGCGGAGAGGCTGTAGGCCGTAGAGCCGGTGGGGGTGGCAACGATCACGCCGTCTCCGCTGCATTCCATGGCAGGGGTGCCGTCGCACTTCACGCTCAGATGTACGATCCGCGCCACCGTCCCCTTGGTAACAACCACGTCGTTTAAACAAATGTCATGGAATAAAATGTCCCCGTTCCGCTGAACGGTAACGTCCAGCATCATACGGTTTTCCAGGGTGTATTTCCCCTCAGCCAGCCAGGCCAGCTTGTCCAGCTCCGTGCTTTCCAGCTCGGCCATAAAGCCCATGGTGCCGATGTTAACCCCCAGAATGGGCACATTGCGCTTGGTGGCGGCTTTGGCCATGTGCAAGATGGTGCCGTCGCCTCCGAAGCAAATGACCATCTCCGCGTTGGGCAGCTCCCGATCCAGCCGGGAAAAGCGCAGATCCCGGGGCAGCTCATACCCCCGATCCACCTCAAAGGGCAGGCACAGCCGGGTGGACATCCCGCAGTCTCTGAGGATCTGCAGCGCCGCCCGGGCAGTCTTAAAATTTTTGTCCCGATAAGGGTTCGGCGCCAAAACAATATTTTTCACTGGGCATCCCCCTTATCCAGCGCCTGGTGCGCCCGCAGCACCACAGAAGCGGTATCCGGGCGGATTCCGCCGTCGCCGTCCAGACGCAGATGGGCAAGGAATTCGATATTCCCCTCCGGCCCCTTCACCGGTGAAAAGGTCAGCCCCATGATCTGAAAGCCCAATGCATCGGCCAGGGCAACAAAGTTGTCCAAAACCTCCCGATGGGTCTGCGCTTCCCGCACAACGCCCTTCTTCCCCACCTTCTCCTTCCCGGCCTCAAACTGGGGCTTGATCAGGCACAAAACCTGGCCGGTGGGCTTCAGGAGGGTTTTGATCACCGGCAGAACAATTTTCAAAGAGATGAAACTCACATCAATCACAGAAAGATCCAACGGCTCACCCAGCTGTTCCGGCGTCACATAGCGGATATTGGTTCGTTCCATCACCACCACCCGGGGATCGGAGCGAATCTTCCAATCCAGCTGACCGTAACCCACATCAATGGCAAAGACCTTTCTGGCTCCCTGTTGGAGCAGGCAGTCGGTAAAACCGCCGGTGGAAGCACCGGAATCGCTGCAAACATACCCCTCCGGCTTGACGCCGAAATCCCGCAGAGCTTTTTCCAGCTTCAGCCCGCCCCGGCTGACATAGGGGCAAACCGCTCCCCGCACCTCCAGGGACACGCCGGGCTCGTCGCAAACTCCGGGCTTATCCGCTTTCTGGCCGTCTACATAGACGGAACCGCTCATGATAATGGCCTGCGCCTTTGTACGGCTGTCGGTATAGCCCTGCTCTGTCAGCAGCACATCCAATCGCTTCTTTACTTTCACTTAGGCCAAAACCTCCCTTGTATAGGCGGCAATGGAAGCAGCATCCAGTCCGCAATGTTCATAAAGCACGGCTTGCGCGCCGTGGGGAACAAACTGCCAGCCCAGATCCATGCCGCCTACCCGGCAGCCGGGATCAATCCGTTCCAGCTCCCATGCCAAGGATTCCCGGATTCCGGAATGGGCGCAGACCTCTTCCACCACCACTACCCGCCGGTTCAGAGAGAGCATTCCGCTGATCTGCTCCGTATCCAGGGGACAGACTGACATCAGCCGCAGCACCGTCGCTTCAATGCCCTGTTGGGACAAAAGCTCCGCCGCTTTTAAAACATTATCCAGGAGTCTTCCGTAGGTGATCAGCGTCACATCTTTGCCCTGGCGATGGCATTTCACCGTGCCTCCGTCCAGACCCCGCCAATCGGAGCCGGTATAGGCGCCATCCGTCCCTCTGGGATAGCGGACAGCCACAGGGCCATGATACGCATTCACCGCCCAGCGGAGCATATCCCGCAATTCCTGAAGGCTCACCGGGGTCATGATCCGCATGCCGGGCACCTGACGCAAAAAGCCCACGTCAAACACGCCGTGATGGGTAGGTCCGTCGTCTCCCACCAGACCCGCCCGGTCAATGGCCAGCACCACATGAAGCCCCAGCAGTCCAATATCCTGCATGATCTGATCATATCCCCGCTGGAGGAAGGTGGAATACAGCGCCACTACAGGGCACATTCCCTGCTTGGCCAGGCCGCCGGCCATGGAAACGGCATGCTCCTCCGCAATCCCAACATCGAAGGTTCTCTGGGGATAGGTCTGCTGAAACTTCAGCAACCCGGTGCCCCCGGGCATTGCCGCCGTAATGGCGCACACTTTCTCATTCTCCCCAGCCAGAGCGATCATTTCCTCTCCAAACGCGTCGGAGAAGGTTTTGACTTTTGGCGCCAGCTTTTTCCCCGTCCTGGGGTCAAAGCTTCCGATGCCATGGTAACGGGCGGGGTCTTCTTCCGCCAGCCGATAGCCGCAGCCTTTTTTCGTCACCACATGAACCAGCACCGGTTCCTGAAGATCTCTGGCCACCCGCAGCAGGGCGATCAGCCCCGGAAGATCATGGCCGTCCGCAGGTCCCAGGTAGGTAAACCCCATGTTTTCAAACAGAGTGGCGGGAAGCAAAAAGCGCTTCAGCCTGTTTTTCAGGCGGCTGCTCATCTGATAGAGCACCGTGCCGCCGGGCAGCTTTTTCATCACCTGACGGTATACCCGTTTCGCATTCAAATAATCCTTGCTGGTGCGTACCCGGGAAAGGTGCCGGGACAGTCCGCCTACATTTTTCCCGATGGACATCTCATTGTCGTTTAAAATGATGACCATGGGTTCGCCGCTGACAGCGGCATCGTTCAGACCCTCATAGGCCATACCGCCGGTGCAGGCGCCGTCGCCAATCAGCGCGACCACCTGGTAGTTCTGCTTTTGCAGCGTCCGCGCCCGCGCCATGCCTACGGCAATGGACACCGAGCTGGAAGCGTGTCCGGCCACAAACGCGTCCGACGGACTTTCCTGGGGCTTTGGAAATCCCGCAATTCCCCCGTACTGCCGAAGGCGCGCAAAATCCGCCCGGCGGCCGGTCAGCAGCTTATGAACATAAGACTGATGACCCACATCAAA
>CALXDT010000112.1 GCA_944387125.1 uncultured Oscillospiraceae bacterium
GTGGGACACGGTGACGCCGCCGGTCTTCTTGGAGTCGTACTGGAAGTAAGCCTGTACGTACTTGTCGGTGTGGTCGCCGATGATCTTAATGGAGTTCTTGTTGGCGCCCACGGTGCCGTCGCCGCCCAGACCCCAGAATTTGCACTCGATGGTGCCTTCCGCGGCGGTGTTGGGGGAGACCTTTTCCTCCAGAGACAGGTGGGTCACATCGTCCACGATGCCGATGGTGAACTCGTGCTTGGGAGCGTCCTTAGCCAGCTCCTCATACACGGCGAAGATGGAAGCGGGATGGGTGTCCTTGGAGCCCAGACCGTAACGGCCGCCGATGACGGTGACGTCGTTGCGGCCGGCCTTGGCCAGAGCCATGACCACATCCTGGTACAGAGGCTCGCCCTGGGAGCCGGGCTCCTTGGTACGATCCAGCACAGCGATCTTCTTGGCAGTGGCGGGGATGGCGGCCAGCAGCTTGTCGGCGCAGAAGGGACGGAACAGACGAACCTTCACCAGGCCGACCTTCTCACCGTGGGCGTTCAGGTAGTCGATGACTTCCTCAACCACGTCGTTGATGGAGCCCATGGCGACGATGATCCGGTCAGCGTCGGCGGCGCCGTAGTAGTTGAACAGCTGATAGTTGGTGCCCAGCTTCTCGTTGACCTTGGCCATGTACTTCTCCACCACTGCGGGCAGGGCGTCATAGTACTTGTTGCAGGCCTCACGATGCTGGAAGAAAATGTCGTCATTCTCGTGGGAACCGCGCATGGAGGGACGCTCGGGGTTCAGGGAGTGCTGACGGAAGGCGGCAACAGCCTCCATGTTGGTCATTTCCTTCAGATCTTCGTAGTCCCAGATGGCGATCTTCTGGATCTCGTGGGAGGTACGGAAGCCGTCGAAGAAGTTGATGAAGGGAACGCGGCCTTCGATGGCTGCCAGGTGGGCGACAGCGCCCAGATCCATCACTTCCTGCACGTTGGTTTCGCACAGCATGGCAAAACCGGTCTGACGGCAGGCGTAGACGTCGGAGTGATCGCCGAAAATGTTCAGAGACTGGGCGGCGACGGTACGGGCGGACACATGGAAGACGCTGGGCAGCAGTTCGCCGGCGATCTTATACATATTGGGGATCATCAGCAGCAAGCCCTGAGAAGCAGTGTAGGTGGTGGTCAGGGCACCGGCGGCCAGAGAACCGTGAACGGTACCGGCGGCACCGGCTTCGGACTGCATCTCAACAACCTTGACAGTGTTGCCAAAGATGTTTTTCCGGCCGGCAGCAGACCACTGGTCCACGTTGTCAGCCATGGGGCTGGAAGGGGTAATGGGATAAATGCCAGCGACCTCGGTAAAGGCATAGCTGACGTGGGCGGCAGCAGTATTGCCGTCCATGGTTTTAAATTTTCTTGCCAAAACGAAATACCTCCTAAAGTATTCAATTTTTGTCGGATATATCATAGCACTTTTTGGTCGATTTGTAAAGCCATCAATCTGTACCATTGTAAAAAAATTATGGAATTCCACAAGTTCTTTTTTGAAAAACTGTACACCATGCCAATGGGGCGTTTCTTTGGGGAACGCAGAAAAAAGGATTGTGTTTTTGGGGAGAATGGAGTATCATGAATATGGCTTCTCGGGCAATGCCTGGGGGGCGTATTCCCCGCGCTTGATTTACAGAAAAAGGGAAGTGGAGCCATGATTTGCAGCATTCAGACCATGGGCATCTCCGGGATCCGGGGAAGCGCTGTCACGGCAGAGTGCTATATATCCAACGGCCTTCCGGGGTTTGAGATTGTCGGCCTGCCGGACGCGGCAGTGAAAGAGGCCCGGGAGCGGGTGCGGGCGGCGATCAAAAGCAGCGGCCTGACGTTTCCCGTGAGCCGGATCACCGTGAATCTGGCTCCGGCCAATTTGAAAAAGACCGGCAGCCATTACGACCTTCCTATTTTGCTGAGTATTTTGGCCGCGTCGGGCAGTGTGCGCCGTCCCAAGTCCTCCAGCGCGTTTCTGGGGGAGGTAAGCCTGGACGGGCGGATCCGCCCCATCTCCGGCGTACTGCCTATGGCGCTGGCGGCGAAGCAGGCCGGGATCCAAACCCTGTTCGTGCCCGCGGAAAATGCCGCGGAGGCGACCCTTGCCCGGGGGCCGGCGGTGATCCCCCTGACCAGTGTTCAGCAGCTGGCGGAAGGGCTCAACGGCGAAACCAGGCTGGAAGAGCAGCCCCTTTGGATGCCGGACACCAAGCCGATTCACGCTCTGGATTTTAAAGATGTTCTGGGGCAGGAAAATGTCAAGCGGGCTTTGGAGGTGGCAGCTGCCGGCAGCCACAATGTGCTGCTGATCGGCCCGCCCGGTTCCGGAAAAAGCATGCTCAGCAAGCGCCTGCCTTCCATTCTGCCGGATATGACCTGGGAGGAATCTCTGGAAGTCAGCCAGATCTACTCGGTTATGGGGCTTCTGACATCCAAGCGGCCTCTGGTGACGCAGCGGCCTTTCCGATCGCCTCACCACACCATTTCCAATGCGGGTCTGGCCGGAGGTGGAAGCAACCCAAAGCCCGGCGAGATTTCCATGGCGCACAAAGGCGTGCTGTTTTTGGATGAACTGCCGGAATTTCGAAAAGATACCCTGGACATTATGCGCCAGCCCCTGGAGGACGGCCGTGTGACCATTTCCCGGGTCTCCGGGGCGGTGACGTATCCCGCGGAGTTTATGCTGGTCTGCGCCATGAATCCGTGCAAGTGCGGCTGGTATGGGGATCCTTCCGGCCGGTGCCGCTGCTCGGAGCAGGCGGTGGAAAGCTACCGCAGCCGGATCTCCGGCCCGCTGCTGGACCGCATCGATATCGCGGTGGAGGTACCGGCGGTGGAGTTTGAGCAGCTGCGTACCAGGGCGGAGGCGGAGCCTTCATCGGAGATTCAGAGGCGGGTCAATGCTGCCCGGAGCCGTCAAAATACCCGCTTTGACAGCGGCGGTATGTGCAATGCCCGGATGGGGCCGGAGGAAATGCGCCGTTACTGCACCCTCAGCGAGGAATGTGCCCAGCTGATGCGGGATGCCTTTGACGTCATGGGTCTGACCGCCAGAAGCTATGACCGGATCCTTCGGGTGGCCAGGACGGTGGCGGATCTGGACGGCAGTGAGGAGATTCTGCCCCAGCACATTGCCGAAGCGATCCAGTACCGGGCGGTGAATCTGGGAAACCGATAACCTTCCGGCGCGAGTATACAATATATTTCATGTCTGCTGAATCAGCCGTCCTGGGGCTTATTCCTCCGGGGGATGCAAAACGGCGGCGCTTTTAACCGCCTGAGAGGGCTGCTTCGGCGGTTCCGCAGAATAATCGAAAAAGAGTGAGGAATCGTTATGAAAGAAATCTTTTTGCTGAAACTGGGTGAAATTGTCCTGAAGGGGGCGAACAAGCGCCAGTTTGAATCCCGCCTGCGGCAGAATGTCCGCCGCCGGATGAAGGCTTACGGGCATTTTGATGTGTACATCATGCAGTCTACCGTATACGTGGAGCCGATGGATGCGGAAGCGGATGTGGACGGCGCGTGGGAGGCTTGCCGCTCCATTTTCGGCGTGGTCAGCCTGTGCCGCTGCCGTCCCTGCGAGAAGGATGTGGAAGCCATTTACCAGGCGGTGGAAAACTATTTGGGAGACGATCTGGACTGCGCCGCTTCTTTTAAGGTGGAGTCCAAGCGTTCGGACAAGCGCTTCCCCATGACCTCCATTCAGCTGTCCCAGGAAATCGGCGGCAGGCTG
>CALXDT010000113.1 GCA_944387125.1 uncultured Oscillospiraceae bacterium
AGCTCTGATTAAATCGGCAAGAGCGGATGCCGAGAGATTTTGCCTCAGCCGAAAGTTCAAAAAGTGGAGAAATACTGTATGTATTTCCCACTTTTTGAACTGCACGGATGTGGTAAAAGATCCGGCACTCCGCCGAAGACGATTTATTCAGAGGTTCCCTAGTAAAATTTTAAAGAAATGCCAGCATCTCGCCCCTTACGGGGCAACCGATGCGGATGCATATAAATCCCCATGGGCGAACTGCTTTCGTGGTTCGTGGCGTGACCGTATCCCATGGGGATTTAATCAAGAAATCGTATCAGTCCTTCCACTTGCCGATCAGGCTGCGGATCTGGCCGGCCAGCTTGGCATTATCCTTATTGGTCTTGCCCCGGCGGGTTTTCACCAGCGCCAGCAGATCCTCCGCCGCAGCCAGCAGCTCGCCGTAGACCTGCTTGGCCCGCTGGCTGCCCTTAAAGGCCTCGGCCCGATCCAGCTTCACCCCTTCGGTGTACTGGGTCATTCGGCCGGTGAGCAGGTCGTACTCGGTGCCGCTGTAAGGCGCCTCCGCCTGATAGCCCCGCTGGATCAGCGCGGCGCGGAAGGCTTCGCAGCTGTGATCGTCTCCGTGATTGACAAATACCAGGCCGGGCTTTTCTTCAAAGGCGTCCAGCCAGTTCAGCAGGCCGTTTTTATCCGCATGGCCGGAGGTGCCGTGCAAGGTGGCAATCTGGGCGCAGACGGCAATCTCTTCCCCGAACAGCTTGACCGAGCCGGCGCCGTCCTGGAGCTTTCGGCCCAGGGAATTTTCCGCCTGGTAGCCCACGAAAAGAATGATGCTCTCCTTCCGCCACAGATTGTGCTTCAAATGGTGGCGGATCCGGCCCGCTTCGCACATGCCGCTGGCAGAGAGGATCACCTTCGGCTCCGGGTCGGCGTTGATCAGCTTGGAGTCGTCGGAGGTGACGCTCAGGCGGATGCCGTCAAACCAGATGGGATTCTGCCCCCGGTTTAAAATGGCCAGGGTCTCGTCGTCAAAGCTGTCGTGGTTGCACTGGAGGAAGATTCCGGTGGCCTCCACCGCCAGGGGGGAGTCCACATACACCGGGAAGCCGTCATGGCCTTTGACCAGCCCCCGCTCCTTGATCTCCCGGATGGCATAGAGCATCTCCTGGGTGCGCCCCACCGCGAACGCGGGGATGACCAGGTTGCCCCCCTGATCCAGCGCCTGCTGAATGCACCCGGCCAGCTCCGCCACGGAGTCCCGGCGGCAGACCTCATGGAGCCGGTCGCCGTAGGTGGATTCAATCACCAGATAATCCGCCGCTTTCACCGGCTGGGGATCCTTGATCAGGGGCTGGTTGGTGTTGCCCACGTCTCCGCTGAACACGATCTTCCGGGTCTCGTCCCCTTCGGTAAGCCACAGCTCAATGGCCGCGGAGCCCAGCAGGTGGCCGATGTCCGTCATCCGAAGCACCACCCCTTCCGCTGCCCGGATGGGTTCCCCATACCGGCACCGGCGGAACAGCCGGATGGCGGCCAGTGCGTCGTTGACCGTGTAGACCGGCTCGATCCTTTCCTCCCCGGCCCGCTCTGCCTTCCGGTTGCGCCACTGGGCTTCCGACTCCTGGATGTGCGCCGAATCCCGGAGCATAATGTTGCACAGGTCGCAGGTGGCTTCCGTAGCGTAAATAGAGCCGGAGAAGCCGTCCTTGCACAGCTTGGGCAGCATTCCGGAGTGGTCGATGTGGGCATGGGTCAGAAATACCGCCTCAATGGTATTGGCAGGAACCGGCAGGTCAATGTTCTGAAACACATCCACTCCCTGCTCCATGCCGCAGTCCACCAGGTAGTACCGGCCGCCCACTTCCAGCAGGGTACAGCTTCCCGTCACCTCGTGGGTGGCGCCGATGAATTGAATTTTCATGTACTTCACCTCCGCATAGGATCGCCGTGACTTATCCTTACTATACCATGTTTTTTCCGGCCGCACAAGGGGTTCCGGAACTTTTGAAAAAAATGCCCTAGGAAATCGGGAACAAATGTGCTATGATATCCCCTAGAGGTGAACCCATATGAATACGGAAGAAAACAAGCATCCGGACAATGCCGCCGGGGAAGAAACCAAGCAGCCGGACAAGGCTTCCGGGGAAGCATACGTCCCCCGTCCGGCCTGGCAGGTCTGGGCAGCCCGGCTGGGTGTGGTTTTGGCGGTTTTATTTGTGATCGCCCAAATCCTGACCATTGCCGGGGGAGGAAACTGATGCGCATTCTGGGGATCGACCCGGGGTACGGGGTCACCGGCTTCGGACTCATCGAAGCCCGGCAGGGACAGTACCGGCTGCTCACCTGCGGCGCCATCACCACGCCCCCCCATACGGACTTTTCCCTGCGGCTGGAGATGATCTACCGGGATATGGAGGAACTGCTCCGGGTATCCCAGCCGGATCAGGTGGCCATTGAGGAGCTGTTCTTCGGGCACAATGTCACCACCGGCATCAATGTGGCTCAAAGCCGGGGGGTGATCCTGCTGGCCATCCGTCAGGCGGGGCTGCCCCTGGCGGAGTACAAGCCCATGCAGGTAAAGCAGGCGGTGGCGGGCTACGGCAGCGCCACCAAGCGCCAGATGCAGGAGATGACCAAGCGGCTGCTGGGCTTAAGCGCCAACCCCAAGCCCGACGACGCGGCAGACGCCATTGCCATCGCCCTCTGCCACGCCCGTTCCAGCACATCCCTGCTGGGGCAGCTGCATCAGGGAAAATAAACCATTTCCGGGAGGAACACTATGCTATACTATGTTTCCGGCACCGTGGCGGTTTTGGAGCCGGGGCTGGCGGTGATCGACTGCGGCGGCGTGGGCTACGGCTGCCGGATCACCGCCTACACCGCCGGCCAGCTGAAGCTGAACCAAAGCGCCAGGCTTTATATTACGGAATCCATCCGGGAGGACGCCTACGACCTGTACGGCTTTGCCAGCCGGGAGGAGCAGCGGTGCTATGAACTGCTGACCTCGGTCAACGGCGTGGGTCCCAAGGCGGCCATGGCCATTCTCTCCGGCTGCGGCCCCCAGAACTTCACCCTGGCGGTGATGACCGGGGATGAAAAAATGCTCACCGCCGCCCAGGGCGTGGGCAAAAAGATCGCCCAGCGGATCATTCTGGAGCTGAAGGACAAAATCGGCGGAGGCAGCCAGGAGCTGGACTTTTCCGCCGGCGCCGCCGCGGTTCCCGTCCAGAGCGGCACCAGCCTGTCCCTGGCCCAGGCCGCCCTGCAGGAGCTGGGATATTCTCCGGCGGAGATCGGCGCCGCCCTGAAAGGGGCGGATCCCGCCGCGCCTACGGAAGAGCTGGTGCGCTATGCCCTGCGGGCCATGGTCATGAAGACCTGAGCCGGAGCCTTTGGAGGAAGCAGCTATGAGCCTTGAATTTTCCCGGGAGCTGGAAGCTCCCATCATTTCCCCCGGCTTTTCCCCCCAGGACGCGGGGGAGATCGGCCTGCGTCCGAAGCTGCTCCGGGACTACACCGGACAGGAAAAGGCCAAGGGAAATCTGTCTGTTTATATTGAAGCGGCCCGGCAGCGCCAGGAGCCTTTGGATCACACCCTGCTTTACGGCCCTCCCGGCCTGGGCAAAACCACCCTGGCGGGGGTCATTGCCAACGAGATGGGCGTGAACATCCGGGTCACTTCCGGCCCCGCCATTGAAAAGCCCGGGGATCTGGCGGCGCTGCTGACCAATCTGAACCCGGGAGACGTGCTGTTTATCGACGAGATCCACCGGCTGAACCGGGTGGTGGAGGAGATTCTGTACCCCGCCATGGAGGACTTTGCCATCGATATTATTGTAGGCAAGGGCCCCTCCGCCAACTCCATCCGGCTGGATTTGCCCAAGTTCACCCTGGTGGGAGCCACCACCCGGGCAGGGCAGCTGACCGGTCCCCTCCGGGACCGCTTCGGCGTCATCTTCCGCCTGGAGCTCTATTCCACAGCGGAGCTGGCCCGTATCATTACCCGCAGCGCCGGTATCCTTGACGTGCCCATCGAGGCCGACGGGGCCATGGAGATTGCCCGCCGCAGCCGGGGCACGCCCCGTATTGCCAACCGAATGCTGCGCCGTGTCCGAG
>CALXDT010000114.1 GCA_944387125.1 uncultured Oscillospiraceae bacterium
TTTTACTATGAAAGCTCCGCATTCATAGTAAAACTTTAAACAAATGCCCGCATCTCGCCCCTTACGGGGCAACCGATGCGGATGCATATCAATCCCCATGCACGTACTGCTTTCTTGGTTCGTGGCGTGATCGTATCCCATGGGGATTTAATCAGGAAATCGTATTACATGCGGCTTTTGATCACGGAGATCAGAATATCTCCCGCCACCACCCGGTCTTCGGCGGCGAAGCCCTGGGCGAAATTGTCGGTATAGAGCACCTGGGCATTGGGCGGAAACTCATCGTCCCCTTCCCAAACCAGGATCTGCATTCCATACCCGCCGATGAAGTCAAACCGATATCCCGCGTCTCCATGGGGCACCGGCTCCGCCCCCATGGCCTGGCAGGCTCTTTGGAAGGCCTGAATCCGGGTGCCGAAGGTGAACGCCGCCCGGGTAAGCACCCGGCCGGTATAGGGCTTGATGTACATCTCCCCCCAGGGCATCTCCCGGAAGGTCTTCCACTGTCCCTCCCAGGAAATGTCCCGGCTTTCCAGCAGGTACCGCAGCAGGAAGGTCTGCACCGGCAGCGGCGGCACAGCGCCCCCGTTCACCGGCCGGATGGCATACGCCGGGTGGACAATGGCGTATGCCTGCCCCAGCAGGGTGACATAAAATTCTTTTCCGTCCCACCGGATGCTCTCCAGCCGGGTCTGCGCCTCCCGGGGAAGGAGGTCGGCAAACTTCTGGACGTAGTGGGCAAAGGGAACTTCTTCCTTGTGATTTTCCATTTCCATAGATACCTCTTACTCGTGCAGCTCCAGGGGCAGGCCGTCGGGATCGTAGAAAAAGGCGATCCGCTTGCCGTTGGAGCCGTTGATCATAATGGGATCTGTCGGGATGCCCGCCGCGTTCAGCCGGGCGATGGTCTGATCCAGATCCGGAGCGTGAAAGCACAGGTGCCACACCCCGCAGGGCAGGGGTTTTCCGGGGTTGGGGGGCGGATTCCTTTTGCCGAAGATCTCCAGGAAGCAGTTGCCCAGCTGAACCTCCAGCTTGATGTCATCCTGGGCGGGGCGGTGCTCTTCCCGAATGATTTCAAACCCCAGCTTGTTTACATAAAAATCCTTGGATCGTTGGTAATCGGAGACCACAATGGCAATGTGGTGCAGGTTTTCCAGAATCATAAGCTCCTCCTATTCATGAAGACTGTGGGGGAACAGCCGGGCGTCGGTGTGGGGCAGGAAGCAGGCAGCTACAAAGGAATCCATATACCCCGGGTAGGTGCTCAGCTCCAGATAGGTCATGTTGGCGGCAACCTCGGCGGTCTTCCGGGCCGCCTCGTCGCTGACCACCATGGCATAGGCGCCGGACAGGGAGGAATTGCCGATGTAGTGGAACTTGGAAAGCTCCACATCCGGGAACATGCCGATGTTCACGGCGTTTTTCATGTTGATGCCGCTGCCGATGCCTCCGGCCACATAGACCTTGTCGATCATATCCACGGTCATGTCCACAGCGTGCAGCAGGGTTTCAATGGCAGAGAAAATCGCGCCCTTGGCCCGGATGAAGTTATCGATGTCCACCTCGTTCAGGGCTATCTCCCGTCCGGTCTCGCTCTCCTCCGGCCAGGCCAGCACATACCTTCCCATGCCGTGCTCGTCCCGGCGGATCCGCCTGCCCTCCCGGACGAACAGTCCCTTGGCATTGATGATGCCGCAGCGGAACAGCTCCGAGATCAGGTCGATGATGCCGGAGCCGCAGATGCCCACCGGCTTCTGGCCTTCCTCACCGATGATCTCCGGGGTGGGCTCCATGGTCTCCCGGTCGATGACGCAGGCCTCCACGGCGCCGTCGGTGGCGCGCATGCCGCAGGAAATGTCGCCGCCTTCAAAGGCAGGCCCCGCGGAGCAGGCGCAGGACATGAGAAAGTCCCGGTTTCCGAACACCAGCTCCCCGTTGGTGCCCAGGTCGATGAACAGGCTCATCTCATCCTTGTCCCAGATTCCCGCGGCCAGGGTTCCGGCGGTGATGTCGCCGCCCACATAGGAGCCGATATTGGGGGCGATGAGCACCGGCGCCAGCGGGTTGGCCGGCAGCTTCAGATCCCCGGCCAGCAGGCCGTCCCAATGGAAGAAGCTGGGAACATACGGCTCCATCCGCACGCTCTGGGCATCCACCCCCACAAGCAGGTGGTTCATGGTGGTGTTGGCGCCTACGCTCAGACGAAGGATGCTCCGGGCAGAGATTCCGGCGTGGCGGCACAGCTGCACCATCACAGGCACCAGGGTTTCTTTGATAATGGCGTCCTGGAGCTTTTTCCGGCCGCCCGGGCGGCTCTGCTCAATGATCCGGTTGATCACATCCGCGCCGTAGCGGATCTGCCCGTTGCCCGAGGATCCCTTGGCCAGGAGCTTGCCGGAACACAGATCCGTCAGCACCATGGTGACGGTGGTGGTGCCGATGTCAATGGCGCAGCCTACAATGGCGGTGTCCTCCGGGGCGCAGATTTCCATACACCGGAAGGTATCTCCCAGCAGCTCCCCCTTGACGCAAAGGGAAAACCCATGTTCCCGCAGCGCCGGGGCCAGCTTGGCCATGACGCAGTAGGGGATCTCCACCCGTTCCACCCCCAGCGCCTCTGTCAGGGCATGGGTCAGCCGCTCGTTGTCGGGCATGGTGTCGTCCAGCGTCGGCTCGGCCATGGAAACCGTCACCGCCCGGAACCGGTTGACAAAGTGGATGCCGCTTTGGTGCAGATGGTTCTGGCAGTCTTCAAAAATCGCGATCTCCCCGGGGCTGCTGAGATCGGCGGTTTTCATCCGGGACTGGTAGGCGCTGGCAATGTCCGGCACAAACACCACGCAGTCGGACAGAACCTTGCTGCAGCAGGCCAGCCGCCAGCCAGCCTCATACTCTTCCTCGCAAATGTGGCGGCTTTTCAGGGATTCCAGCTCTCCCGAAACCAGCTTCACACGGCATTTTCCGCAGGAGCCGTTGCCGGAGCAGGGGGCGTCGATGGCCACATTGGCACGGCGCGCCAGATCCAGCAGATTGTCTCCCGGGTTGCATCCGACAATAACAGGGGTTTCCCCTTCAATTTGGAATGTTACCTTGCTCATGGAATTTCTTCCTTTCGTTACAGGATGTTCCTCCCGCCATCCGGGAGCCGATCGTTTCTCCAAAGAAGGCGCTTGATGCAGAGGTTCCTTAAAAATTTTTAAAGAGAATCCGTATCAATGATACCATATCGGCGGCGCATTTGCAATGGATATCTTCCGCTTGTATGGACCTGTCCGGCGCCAGCTTCCGGAACATGCATTTTGTAAAGTTTCAAAAAAATATTTATTTATCGAAAAAGTTGGAAATTTTTTTCAAAAACAGAAGAAAACCGGATATTTGGAGATTTTTCCTTCCGAATTTTCCTATGATTCCACCACTTTCGTGCTATTTGCACAAAATATGTTGACAAACTGTAAATTTACTGTTAAACTAACAGCAATGGAAATTCTTGGACAGGGTTTCTGTGACGAGATCAAGCTCTGCAGCCCTATGCCTCGAGAGCTTGGCTTTTGACTGTATACGCTCCCGAAAATTTTTGCAGAAAGGATGATTTTCATGGGTTTCTTTTCCTCGTTGTTCGGTAAATCCGGCGATGTGATCTGTGCGCCGGTGGCGGGCAAGGCTGTGCCGATCTCCCAGGTCAGCGATCCCACCTTTGGTGAGGAGATCCTGGGCAAAGGCGTCGCCATCATTCCCTCCGACGGTAAGATTGTGGCGCCCTGTGACGCGACTGTGGACATGATGTTTGACACCGGCCACGCGGTGAGTCTGGTTGCCGACTTCGGTGCGGAGATCCTGGTTCACATCGGTCTGGATACGGTGAACCTGAAGGGCGAGCACTTTACGGTCCACGCCAAAAGCGGAGAGAAGGTGACCAGGGGGCAGCTTCTCATGGAAGTGGATCTGGAGGCGGTAAAGGCAAAGGGGTATGACGTGATCACCCCGGTGGTCATCTGCAACAGCGGCGAATACAGCACCTTCAAGACCCAGGTGGACAAGACTGTGGCTGCCGGTGACGAGATCATCCGGCTGGCCAAGTAAGCGTCCGGAGAGGAAACAATATGAAACAAGGTTCCGGTCTTTCTGTCTATTCCGGTGTGGCCATCGGCCCGGCCGTGGTATATCGCAAGCCCCGGCAGACCGCTGAGGTGGTGCGGGGTACCCCGGAAGAAGAGCAGAAGAAATTTGAACAAGCCTGTGAGACTGCCAAGGAGCAGCTCTCCCGGCTGTATGCGCAGGCCAGAGAAACCGTAGGTGAGGAACACGCCGCCATCATCGAAGTGCAGATGCTCATGCTGGAGGATCTGGACTATCTGGAAGGCGTGGCTGCGGAGATCGCCGCCGGCGAGGCCGCTGCCGACGCGGCGCTGGGCTGCGGGGAAGCGATGGCGCAGATGTTTGCCGCGCTGGACGATGAGTACATGAAGGCGCGCTCCGCGGATATTCGGGACGCCTCCCGGCGGGTATCCGACATCCTCAGCGGCGCCGAGGAGTTCCGGCTGCCTGAGGGAAGATTCCTGCTGGCGGCGGAGGATCTGTCACCCAGCGAGACCATTCAGCTGCCCAGAGAGCGGATCCTGGCCTTTGTCACCCGGCAAGGCTCTTCCAGCAGCCATACGGCCATTCTGGCCCGCACCCTGAACATTCCCTCCCTGGTTCAGGCGGACATCGATCTGGACGAGGTGGACAAGTGCCAGACGCTGGCGGTGGACGGCTTCACAGGAAACTGGTATGTGGATCCGGATACGGAGACCCTGGCGGCGCTGATGGAAAAGCAGGCTCAGGCCAACGCCAGCCGAGCCGCCCTGGAAGCATACCGGGGGAAGGAGAGCATTACCCCTTCCGGCAAGAAGATCCTGCTGTGCGCCAACATCGGTTCTCCCGAGGACGCGGTGTTTGCCATGAAGGGCGACGCCGAGGGCATCGGCCTGATGCGCAGTGAATTTCTATATCTGGGAAGAGACAGCCTGCCTGCCGAGGAGGAGCTGTACAACGCCTACCGCCAGGTGGCGCAAACCATGGAAGACCGTCCCGTGGTAGTCCGGACTCTGGACATCGGCGCGGACAAGCAGGCGGATTATTTGAATCTGGAAAAAGAGGAGAACCCGGCTCTGGGTCTGCGGGGTCTGCGGCTTTGCCTGAATCAGGAGGAGCTTTTCCGTACCCAGCTCCGGGCCATTTACCGGGCCTCCGCTTTCGGTAAATTGCAGATCATGTTCCCTATGGTGGCTTCCGTCTGGGAGCTGAGCAAGGCCAAGCAGCTTTGCAACCAGATTCGCCGGGAGCTGATCCGGGAGGGCTACCAGGTAGGGGACGTGCCCATCGGTGTGATGGTGGAGACGCCTGCCGCCGCGGTGATCGCCGATGAGCTGGCCAAGGAAGCGGATTTCTTCAGCGTAGGCACCAACGATCTGACCCAGTACACCCTGGCGGTGGATCGGCAGAACGCTCACATCGGGGACTTCTATGATCCCTATCATCCGGCTCTCATGCGGCTGCTGGCCTGGATCGCCAAGTGCGCCAAGGAGGCGGGCATCTGGGCAGGTATCTGCGGCGAGCTGGGCGCGGATCCCAGGCTCACGGAGAAGTTTATTGAAATGGGCTATACGGAGCTGTCTATGGCTCCCGGCAAAATTCTGGAAACCAGGAAACTGATTTGTGAAAGCAAGGTGTAAGGCTATGAAAACATTTACTTATGTGATTACCGATCCTCTGGGTCTCCACGCCCGTCCCGCCGGCCTGCTGGTGAAGGCTGCCGCCGGGTATTCCAGCGCTGTAACCGTGGCCACCGACGCGGGCAAGGCAGACGCAAAGCGGATCATGGCCGTTATGCGGCTGGCTGCCAAGCAGGGAATGACCCTCACCGTCACCTGCGACGGCGCCGACGAGGAAGCCGCTGCTGCCGGCCTGCTGGAATTCATGAAGAACAATCTGTAACCTTTGTCGATAAGTCCGGATGCTTCGGCGGAACGGACTTTGAGAATATTCCACCCCTCTTTGCTGTTGTGAGCCAGCAGTTTTGGCAAGAACGAGTAGAATGATCCAAAGTTTCTAAGGAGGAAAAGTTTTATGATGAAGCATTTGCAGAAACTGGGCAAAGCGCTGATGCTGCCTGTAGCTGCGCTTCCCATCTGTGGTATTCTGATGGGTCTGGGCTACGCCCTGGCTCCCGGTGTTATGGGTGTTCCCGGAGCCGCTACCAGCGGTGCGGCTTACGCCATTGGCTTCTTCCTGGTGAAGGCCGGCGGCGCTCTGATCGACAACATGGCCATCCTGTTCGCCATCGGCGTGGCGGTTGGTCTGGCTGATGAGAACGACGGCACCGCCGGTCTGGCCGGTCTGGTGTCCTGGCTGATGATCACCACCCTGCTGAGCGTCGGCTCCGTCAGTGTCATCGCCCCCGGCATGATCGCCGATAAGACCAACGAAGTGGCCTTCTCCAAGATCGCCAACCCCTTCACCGGCATCCTGGCCGGCGTCATCGGCGCTATGTGCTACAACAAGTTCAAGAGCACCAAGCTGCCTGACGTGCTGGCCTTCTTCTCCGGCAAGCGTTCCGTCGCCATCGTCACCGGCGTTGTGTCCATTGTTGTTTCCGTCGTGCTGCTGTTCGCCTGGCCCGTGATTTTCGGCATCCTGGTGGCTGTGGGCAACGGCATCAAGAACATGGGCGCTGTGGGCGCTGGTATCTACGCTTTCCTGAACCGTCTGCTGATTCCCTTCGGCCTGCACCACGCCCTGAACAACGTGTTCTGGTTTGACACCATCGGCCTGGGCGACCTGACTGCTTACTGGGGCGCTCTGGTTGAGGGCGACACCATGGCCAACGGCACCGTCATCGACTGGTCCGTGGGTATGTACATGGCCGGCTTCTTCCCCTGCATGATGTTCGGCCTCCCCGGCGCTGCTCTGGCTATGATCCAGACCGCCAAGTCCGCGAAGCGGAAGGCCGCCATCGGTATCGTCGGCGCTGCCGCAGTCTGTGCGTTCATCTGCGGCGTTACCGAGCCCTTCGAGTTCGCCTTCATGTTCCTGGCCTTCCCCCTGTACGTTGTGTACGCTCTGCTGTACGGCATCTTCACCACCATCACTGTGGCCTTGGGCTTCCGTGCCGGCTTCTGCTTCTCCGCCGGCGCGACCGACCTGCTGTTCGGCGCTTCTCTGCCCGCTGCCAATAACTACTGGGTCATGATCCCCATGGGCATCGCTGCCTTCGTGGTGTTCTACCTGGTATTCCTGTTCGCCATCAAGAAGTTCGACCTGAAGACCCCCGGCCGTGAAGACGACCAGGAAGGTGAGCTGAAGATCGAGCTGGCCAACGATGACTACACCACCATGGCTCAGATCATTCTGGAGGGTGTAGGCGGCAAGGAGAACCTGGTCTCCATTGATCACTGCATCACCCGTCTGCGTCTGGAAGTGAAGGACCGTCTGCTGGTGGACGAGAAGAAGATCAAGTCCTCCGGTGCTGCCGGCGTCATTCGTCCGGGCAAGACCTCTGTGCAGGTCATTATCGGACCCAAGGTTCAGTTCGTTCACGACGAGTTCAAGAAGCTGGCAAAGTAATTCCGTCTGATATCTCTGTGGCTCACGCAGCGTTATCACCCTGCCGTATCCTCTGAAGGGAGCACCCGGCGGGAAAGCAGAAAAAGGGCCTGCGCCGTGGATTTCACGGCGCAGGTTTTTTCTATCCCTGCGGGGACGGACGCTCCCCCCGGCGCGCAGAGCCTCCAATTTTACACTTCCATCGGATTGTCAGGTAAAAATGCATAATGAATTGTTGCTTTTGCAGCTGCAATATGGTAAAATAAACAAGGAATCGGATATGCCGGCGGCGCTGCCGGAAATTATAACGAAAATGGAGGAGATCTTGTTATGAAAAAGCTGATCAACCGCGTGGCTGACGTGGAACTGGAAATGCTTCAGGGTATCGCCAAGGCCCACCCCCAACAACTGAAGAAGCTCCCCGACTACAATGTTCTGGTTCGCGCCGAGAAGAAGACAGATAAGGTGGCGCTGGTCTCCGGCGGCGGATCCGGTCACGAGCCTGCCCACGGCGGCTTTGTGGGCAAGGGCATGCTGGACGCCGCCGTGGCCGGTGCGGTATTCACCTCCCCCACCCCCGACCAGGTGGAAGCGGCCATTCGGGAAGTGGCTACCCCCGCCGGTGTTCTGCTGATTATCAAGAACTACACCGGTGACGTGATGAATTTTGAAATGGCCGCGGAAATGGCGGAGATGGATGGCATCCGCTGCCTGAACGTGGTCACAAACGACGACGTGGCCGTTCAGGACTCCCTGTACACCACTGGCCGCCGGGGGGTGGCAGGCACCATTTTCGTCCACAAGATCGCCGGCGCCAAGGCCGAAGAAGGGGCTTCTCTGGAGGAGGTGCAGGCTGTGGCGCAGAAGGTCATTGACAACGTCCGCACCATGGGCGCCGCTCTGACCCCCTGTACCGTTCCCGCCGCCGGAAAGCCAGGCTTCGAGATCGGTGAGGACGAAATGGAAGTGGGCATCGGAATCCACGGCGAGCCGGGCACCCATAAGGAAAAGATCATGACCGCCAACGACATCACCGATCATCTGCTCAGCAAAATCCTGGCGGACATCGACTACGCCGGCGCGGAAGTGGCTGTGATGATCAACGGTTCCGGCGCCACCCCGCTTATGGAGCTGTATATCATCAATAACCGGGTTTCCGACGTGCTGGCACAGAAGGGCATCCGGGTCTACAAGACCTTCGTAGGCAACTACATGACCTCTCTGGAAATGGCCGGTTTCTCCATCAGCCTGCTGCGGCTGGACGATGAGCTGAAGGCTCTGCTGGACGCCCCCGCCGACACCCCCGCCTTCCAGGCATAAGGAGGCATGGCTATGGCAACAACTGCCGATCTGCTGGCGCTTCTGGAAGACATGAACGCCATCATTCAGGAAAACAAAAACTATCTGACGGAACTGGATATGCCCATCGGGGACAGCGACCACGGCATCAACCTGGCCCGGGGCTTTCAGGCGGTGGTGGACAAACTGCCCGCCATGGAAGGAAAGGACGCGGGCTTCATTCTGAAGACCGTTGGCATGACCCTGGTTTCCACTGTGGGAGGCGCTTCCGGTCCCCTCTACGGCACCGCCTTTATGAAAGCCGCCGCAACGGCCAACGGAAAGACGGAGATCTCCCAGGAGGACTTTCTGTCTATGCTCACCGCCGCTGTGGATGGCGTGAAGCTGCGGGGCAAGGCCACCACCGGGGAGCAGACCATGCTGGATGCCATGGTGCCCGCTTTGGAAGCCATGCGCGCCAAAACAGGTGATGCCTCCCCATCCGAAGTCCTTTCCGCCGGTCTGGCAGCCGCCGAGGACGGCGTAGAGAGAACCAAAGACATGATTGCCACCAAAGGCAGGGCCAGCTACCTGGGTGAGCGGAGCCTGGGGCACCAGGATCCCGGAGCCACCTCCTTTACCCTGCTTTTCTCCACCATCGTAAAGCGGTTCGGGTGAGGAAGCCGGTATGGTAGGGATTGTGATCGTATCGCACAGCCAAAAGGTGGCTGAAGGCGCCATGGAACTGGCGCTGCAAATGGCAGCCGACGCCAGAATCGCCGCCGCGGGCGGCCTTCCCGACGGGGGCATCGGCACCGACTTTCAGAAGATCCTGGAAGCGGTGGAGCGTGTGGCCTCGGAAGACGGCGTGGTGATCCTCTTCGACATGGGCAGCGCCCTGATGACCACAGAGATGGTACTGGAATCCCTGGAGGGAATCAACGCGGCAATTGCCGACGGCCCCATTGTGGAGGGAGCCATTGCCGCGGCGGTGTCCGCCTCCATCGGCCTTGGCCAGCAGGCCGTTCTGGAAGCCGTCCGTCAGGCCGGGACGGAGCCAAAGCTGCTAAGCTGACGCCCATCATATGAAGAAAAAAAGACTCGTACCGGTTTCGGATGCACGTTCATCCGGCCTGTACGAGTCTTTATTCTGGTTCTACAAAAGCCCCGGGGCAGGCGATCTGCCCCGGGGCGATGCAGGTTATCCGGTGCTCAGGGAATCCGCAGCTGCGGACATTTTCTTTGCAGAAGGGCTCTGCATTCTTCCAGGCTCCCTTTGGTAAATCCATCCGGCGCCAAGAGAATGCCGCTGCGCTGGTCCAGCATCAGCACATAGCTGTGCTTCAGCTTCACTACCCGGCAGATTTTGCTGTATGGGGTGGTGATCTGCACCATTCCTTCCAGAAGCTGAACCGCATCCTCTCCCAGGCACACCCGGGTCACAGGGATTTGCCCGTCGTTGCGCTTTCGTGTCGTTCGCAGAATGTTCCACACAGTCAGGTTCGGGAGGAAGAAGATCACTGCCTCCAGCGCCAGCATGCAGTAGTAGAACCCGCGTATATCCTCCCAGATGCCCGCCGAAACGGCATACAGGCAGACCAGCGCAAACACGGCGGCAATGACAGCGGTTGTCGCCGGCCGGGGACCCAGGGCAATTTTTCTGTAAAACTCCGTCAGCATCCTTCGCCCGGTGGTGTATTCCTGCTCCAGCAGTGGTTCCATAATCCTTCCTTTCGGAATTGCCCCGCCGGGGCAGCCCTTACATCAGCGGCTCCATGGCCAGCACCGGGTGGTTCTTCTCCGTCAGCCAGGACAGCAGCTCTTCGCAGTCGGTGGTGATGGTTTCATCGGCAATGTAGTCGGTGAAGTTGTCAATGCCGTACAGCTCCTTGGCGGTGGCATTGAGCCGCTCCGCCACATCGTCCTTCAGCTCCTTGGGCATCCAGACGATCCGCTCAATGCCGCCTTCTGCGGCGATGAACTTCTTGGAGGAGATGAAGTGACGGCCATGCCCCATGTAGCCGGGGGTCTGGACGCCGCCGCCGGTGCAGGAGGCCAGCTCGCCGAAGGTCATGCCCGCAGGGGTCATGCCCTTGAATTCCCGGTTCACCACAATGAAGCCGTTAGACATAGGCTCAATGCCGCAGATGCATTCGAAGCAGCCGCAGGAGGTCATGGGATCCTCCAAAATGGAGTACAGGGTAACAGACTCCACCGCTCCGTGGGTGGCGTCCTTGATGGCTTTGTCCACGGATGCAAACCGGCCGGTGCGCTCGTCGGTGCAGCCTTCCTTGAAAATAGGCTGGCAGGGGCCGTTGGCGTTCAGCTCGTGGGTGGCCTTGGCATCCAGCCAGGACACGGCGCCGCACAGACCCAGCCGCTCGGGTGTCACCACGCAGCAGTGAGCCGGGGCGAAGGACTGGCAGAGAATGCAGGTGTAGTACCGATCCACCGCCTCGTCGGTCATGGAAGCCAGACGGTCATCCCGGGCGTTATACCGGGGGATGGCGATCTCATCCCGGAACTTGGCGGCCTGATCCGGATCGGTGATCAGGGTAATCTGGCACTTGTCCACCACCGCGTCAAATTCGTCCATGATCATCACATAGAGCACTTCGGCGAAGTGCTTCAAGGTCAGACCGGCTTCAAAGGCGGCGTTGGACACCCGCACCCGCACCTGGTTCCGCTGGCCGGTGTGCATGACGCCTTCCAT
Source organism: uncultured Oscillospiraceae bacterium (assembly GCA_944387125.1). Lineage (GTDB taxonomy): Bacteria > Bacillota > Clostridia > Oscillospirales > Oscillospiraceae > Faecousia. Next base: position 11,579 of record CALXDT010000114.1, read on the forward strand.
ATAGTTAAACCAGGCGTGGAACTTCCGCTCAATGACGGCTTCAAAGTCCACCTGCATCTTCTTGCCGGCAACCTCCACGAAGGTGGCCAGCGCCAGATCCCTGGCGTCTGCCAGATCCGCGCCGATGATGGTGATCTTGTGATCCTCCACTTCCTCCAGCTCCCGCATCACCACCAGCTCGGCGGTGGGGTTCTTGCCGTAGAAGAATTCGTTGTGCATATCCGCCTTGCGGATAATCTCCCCTTCAAAGGCGGCGGCGAAGGGCACGGGGATGGGCAGCTCTTTGATCTTGATCTTAATGCCCCGCAGCTCCAGGGACTTCTTCACCGTCTCCCCATGGTCGCAGACGGATTCCAGGGCGCCGGGCACCTGGTTCTCTCCCAGGTCGATGTCCACCACCACCGGGAAGCCCAGGGCAATGGCGCCGGCGCCGGCGGAAACCACCACCGCGTCAATGGCGCCGAAGGTGTTCACAAAGGCGGGCACCCGGTTCTTGGTGTAGTCCAGCAGCCCCGCCAGGTTCCCCGGCTGGATGTTGCCGAAAATCAGGGCGGCACGGATGGCCACCGTAACCACATGGATGACGGAGGTCACGTCATGCCCCAGGGGGATTACCCGGAATTCCAGACCCATTTTCACGCCGCCCTGGGCGCACTGCTCAATGACGTCGCCCACCAGAAAGGTCATAATGCCCTTGGACTGATAGTCCTTGACCACGCTGACCACATCCTGCGGGTTTTCCGCCTTGCCCAGCACCACGGCCACACCGGGAATATCCCCCGTAACCAGCGGCACGCCCAGGGAGCGGATGATGGGATCGGGCACGAAGCCGATGCCGGAATCGCTCTCATAGGGGTTGGCATTGTCCACATATTTCAAGCCTTCCAGGATCTCCGCGCCTACGGCAGTGGCAAGTCCCGCATTCAGGGCCTGCCCCAGATCCTCCTGGTTGGTAATCAGACTCTTGAGAACACCCACACAGGCAGGCAGATCCCCCAGGGTCTTGACCTTGACGCCGGTGGCGGCGTAAATGGTGGGGAAAAAGTATGCCGTATCGGGGAAAGCGATTTCCTTGTCAGCGCCGTACTTGGCAATGGCCTCGTTGACAGCGCCTTCGGTCAGACCCGCAACGGCATTGCTGCCGCCATAGATCAGTTCGGTTAATACGCTCATATGGTCTCCTCCTCAGTTTGTTCTGACAGAATTTCCCGTTTCCGGGATTTTTAAAATCAGCGGCGCTGCAACAGGCCGCGGGTTTCTCATGGTGATCCGGATTTCCGGGAAGGGGCTTTCTTCCCGGCCGTCTGTTTCTTCCTCCTGGCTGTCCGGGCTTTCAGCTCCCTGGCCAGCCGGGGAAATTCAGGGGATGTATTCTGCAGGGTATGCTCGGAATCCGTCTTTACGGTGAGGCTGGTCATTTTGGCAACGGACATGGTGGTCTTACCCGTTCCGTCCGTTCCCCGGAGGGATTTGATCTTCCTGAAGGGGATGGCCAGGAAGCCCTCCCCCTCCTCCAGCAGCAGCCGGGTGGAGGTAAGCACCCACCGGCCGCGGCGGCCGGGGCAGACCACCTTCACCTGTTCCCGGGGAAGCAGCAGCGTTTCCAGGCGGCGGGTAAAGTCCCGCTCCTCCCGCTTCCGCCGCCTGATCCAGGAAATCCGCAGTACCGCCAGCAAAACCGCCAACAGCAGCGCTGTCAGCAGATATTGCCATGGTCTCATGGTGTTCGTTCCTTTCGGGTCTATGGTCAGAGGCCGGGAGGGAGTATCCCTCCCGGCCATGTGTGCGGGGTTCTCACATGCCCCCAGGGGGCTGGAAATCCATTATGCTGTTACAGCTCCAGATAGGAGTCGGAGTACAGAACGTGGTTCTTGAAGATATCGCAGGACTTGATGGTCTCCATCAGCCGCAGGTCGCAGGGGTTGACAATGGCGGAAGTCAGACCCTGCATCATGGCCATGGCCACCAGCGTGGCGTCCATGATGGGACGCAGCGCCTTGGGCGCGCCGTTGGAGTTGTTGGACAGGCCGCCGGTGGACTTCAGCCCCTCGTCGGCGAACATCTTGATGGCGTTCAGCACGTCCATCTGCTTGTCCTGCATGCCCTTGACCACCAGGAACAGGGGGTCGAACCACAGGTCGTCGGAGGACATGCCCAGCGCCAGGCCCCGCTCCAGCATATCGTGGCAGTGCTTCATCCGCTCTTCGTTGTCCTTGGCAATGCCGTCGGCAGAGCACAGGGCGATGCAGATGGCGTCGTTGGCGGCGGCCAGGTTGATGTTCTCAATCCGGGAGCCGGCGTCGGCGGAGTTGACGATGGGCTTGCCGTTGGTACGGTTGTAGACCTTGATACCGGCTTCGATGGCCTTCTTGTTGGCGGTATCCAGCGCCAGAGGAACGTTGTTGAAGTTCTCCTGGAGCAGCTTCACCGCCCACATCATCCGCTCGGGGCCGTCCTTCTCGGCAGGTCCGATGTTCACATCCAGGTAGGTGGCGCCGGCAGCGATCTGCTCAGCGGCACGCTTCAGAATGGGAGCGGGATCCCGCTCGTCCATTGCCTTGCGGATGGCGGGAGAGATGCAGTGGATCCGTTCGCCGATGGTGACGAAGGTCTTGGACTCGGGGTTGTGGCCCTTGTACTTGACGCCCATGTCCACCACCTCGATGGCGGGCACCCGGGTGGCCAGCAGCTCCTCGAAGGACAGCTCCTTGACCTCTTCCGCGGGAGCGGCAGCGGCCTTGGCGGCAGCCTCGGCAGCGGCGGCCTTGGCGGCGCCCTCGTACTCCTTGTCCTTCATGTACTTGGGCAGCTGGACGGCTTCCAGGGGACCCACCACCACGTTCCAGCCGGGGAGCTTCTCCTGGATCTCACCCTTCATCACGGCCACCTTGCCGGGGATGATCAGGGTGCGGTTCTTGATCTTGTTCTCAATGTCCAGCTCCTGGAAGGTCTTCTTCACCGTGGAGGAGGAGAACTTGCCGGCAGCCCAGGCAGTCAGAACGGACATGCCGGAAGCGTCGGTAATGATCAGGTTCACCGGCTGGTTGGAGCGCTCCAGCTCGCCGGAGACCAGGAAGTAGGTCAGGGCGAAGTCCACGGTCAGGGCGCAGGGGCTGTTCTCGTCGGCGCCGTTCAGGGGGTAGATCTTGGCTTCCACCTTCATGGGCTTCTGGGGATCGGTGTAGATGTTCTGGCGCAGGCCGTACAGCGGCAGGGCCTGGGCATAGGTCATGTTCTCCATGACCACAATGGAGCCGTACTTCTCCACGAACACGGAGGCGTAGGCGGTCTGGAGCCGGTCATCCCCGGCGGCGATCCGGGCCAGATTGACAATGGAGGGATAGCCGAAGGAACGGTCGCCGTCCTTCAGGGCGGTGCGGCGCACCAGCACGGCATTGGCCAGGGTTTCGTTGGCGTTCTTGCCGGTGACGTCCAGAACCAGGTTCTTGTTGCCGGCGGCTTCCAGCTTCTTGACCGTGTCGTACAGGTCGGACAGGTTCCCGGCGTAAACGCCCAGCACCACGCCGGCCTCCTTGGCCAGGGCGTTCATGGCTTCCCAGTTGGCGGCGGTGGCGCCGTCCAGGATCACATTCTTGCCGGCCACAGCCAGAGCGGCCTTGGCGCAGGCCTCATCCCAGCACTCCAGGATCAGGCAGCGGCCGGTGGCAGCGGCCTTCTCCACCAGAGCGGCGTACACGGCGGGATCGGCCTGGGTGTTGGCCACAAACACAAACTCCACGTACATCCGCTCGCCGATGCGCTCATAGTCCACTTTCTGCAGGTCAGCCAGCTTCGCGTCCACTTCCGCGGGGGTCATGGCGGTGCTGACGCTTACGGCGAACAGGGTCTTATTGACCAGGGTCTTCTCGTGGCGGTACAGAACGGTCTCGCCGCCCAGCTTGTACTCGCCCACGGCAATGGTCTTCATGGGAGGCGCGGTCTGCTCGTTGAGCATTGCCTTGGCCTCATCGGAGAAGTAGGGGCACTTGTCGATGGACACAGCGCCCTGCGCCACCTTCATGCAGAATGCCATACAGGTGGGGCTGCCGCACTCCTTACAGTTCTTCTTGGGAGACAGCTTGAAAATATCAAGACCTTTTAAAGCCATTGTATGTTCCTCCTTCCTCAGATCAGTTCTTCAATGAACTTCTTGATGGCGGCAACCGCCGCGGGATGGCGCATAATCACAGCGTCAGCGCCGCCGGTGAGGTTGGCGGCAGCGGTGGAAACTTCCATCTCGATGGCGCGCTCTTCCCGGCTGCCCCAGGCGGGTTCATCTTCGTCGGTGGCGGAGGATTCCTTCACGCCCCAGGTGTCGGTGGACACGGGCGCGATGATGGGCATCTGCAGGTCGGCGTCGGACTGAGCCAGCGCGGCCAGACGGACACGATCCAGGGTGGAGGCCACATACTCGTAGCCGTAGCCCACGGCGGCAGTGCCGATGTTCATAACGATGTTCTCAGGGTTGATGGACAGGCCCTTGAGCATGATGTTCAGCTGCTTGGCCAGGTTGATATCGTCGGCGGTCTCGGCGCCCACCTTCTGGCCATAGGCCAGGGCGACGGAGGCGCCTACGGTCTTATAGTCCTCGCTTCTGGCGGACAGAACCAGGATGTTCTTGCCCTGGAGGGCTTCGGAAATCTTGGCGAACAGCTCGCCGTCCTTTTCCAGGTTCTTGCAGCCCATGATCACAATGGGCATGGAAACCGCCTCGGCCACGGCCTTGGCATCGGCCACGCAGTCGGCCACGGAGCGGTTGGCGCCGTTGGGATCCGCGGACTCGAAGTGCAGGCACAGGAAGTCGGCGCCGGGCATGGTTTCCGCCTTCTTCGCGTAGTCGGCCATGGTGGTGCAGCCGGCGTAGAATGCCTTCAGTTCAGGCGCATCCCATTGACCCGCGGCGTCGGAAATCTCCACGCCGATCTTGGGCGCGTGCTCAATGGGTGCGTCAAAGGTGTAAAACGGCATCACATTCTGGCCGCCGATGACGATTGCCTTGTCGCCGGTGCCCAGGGTCACGGCATTGATCTTGCCGCTGAAGGGAGCCGTTTTGGGAGTGAAAGCCATAATTAGTATCCCCCTTATGATATTTCAGTTTGATTACGATGTAAGCGCAGCGCTTCGGTCACAGACCCAGCTGCTGCATGACCCCTTTCAGGGCCGTTTTCATAGGATCGGACTCCGGCAGCCTGGCGGAGGGCTCCCCGGCGCAGTCGCAGCGGTACACCGCGTCGTCCTGGGGCAGCACGCCGAACAGCTTCAGGCCGTGCTTTTCGATCTCCTGGCGGATTCCCTCGTCCAGCACGCCCTCCGGGGCGCGGTTGACGATCAGCCCCATCTGGCCGGGGGTCAGCTCCATTTCCCGGATCATTTCCGCAATCCGCGCCACCGCCTGGATGCCCCGGCGGGAGCAGTCGGAGATCAGCAGCATGGTGTCCACATGGGGAAGCGTCCCCCGGGCCACATGCTCCAGACCCGCCTCATTGTCCATCACAATATAGGAATAGTTCTTCGCGTATTTGTCCACCTGGGATTTGAGCACGCCGTTGACATAGCAGTAGCAGCCCTTTCCCTGGGTTCGGCCCATGACCAGCATATCAAAATCATCGTCCTCAATCAGGGCGGAGTTGAATTTGAATTCCGCGTAGTCGGCTTTGGTCATTCCCTTGGGAATGGTGCCTTTCAGCTCTGCCTGGGCCATCTCCTCCCGGATCTGCCCCAGGGAGGTCTCCACTTCCACCCCCAGCACTTCGTTGAGGTTGGAGTTGGCATCGGCATCCACCACCAGGACGGGGCCGTTTTTCTTTTTGCACAGGTAGTCGATGATCATGCCGCAGGTGGTGGTTTTTCCCACGCCGCCCTTACCGGCTACAGCAATGGTATGGGGTAATGCCATAAGTTTCGGTTCTCCTTTGGTGGTCGTCGGCGTCAGGGCATTTGCTCCGGATCCGGGCAAAAAACGCCATGCCGCCACGGCTCCCCGCCTGCCTGGGCAGGCGGGGAGTATGGTTTTCTGAAAATCAGATCAGATCCAGCAGGCCGGCGGCCTTGGCGATGTAAGCAACGTCATCGTACTTGTTCAGGGCGTACAGATGGATGCCGTTGATGCCGCAGGCACGGTACTCGTCGATCTGCTTGATGGTATACTCGATGCCGGCAGCCTTGAAGGAGGCCTTCTTGCCCTCTACGTCGGCGTCGAAAGGATCCTTGACGAAGGGGTTGGGGAAGATCCAGTTCTTGGAGATGATCTCGCACAGTTCCCGGGGCATAACGCAGCCGTTGCGGGACAGCGCCATGTTGATGGTGGCAGCCTGATCCAGGATGGGCATGATGCCCACGTCCACGGGCATCCAGATGCCGGCGGCGCGGATGGCGTCCAGCCAGTAGCGGAACTGATCCATATCCCAGCACAGCTGTGTCATGATGTAGTCGGCGCCGTTGTCCTGCTTCTGCTTCAGGAAGGCAATGTCAGCCTCCAGGCTGCGGCAGGCGATGTGACCCTCGGGAGAGCCGGCCACCGCGATGGTGAACTTATCGCCGAATTCCTGACGGACAAACTTCACCAGCTCTGTGGCGTAGTGCAGATCGCCGCCGGTGCCGGTCCAGCCAAAGGGCAGGTCGCCCCGGAGCGCCAGCATGTGGTTGATGCCGTGATCCAGATAGGTCTGCAGCTGATCCTTGATGCCCTCTTTGGTGTTGCCGATGCAGGTGAAGTGGGTGACGCCGATGGTCTTGCCATCCTTAACGATCTTGTCCAGCACTTCCAGATTCTTGCCCACGTTGGTGCCGCCTGCGCCGTAGGTGCAGGAGATGTAGTCGGGGTTCAGGGTATACAGCTGCTCCAGAACACCGCCCTCACCGCAGAGCTTTTCCATGCCCACATCCGTCTTCGGAGGGAAGACCTCAAAAGAGAATGCGGAACGCTTGTCCAGGATATCCATAACGGACATACTTTCTTTACCTCCTAAAATATTTTACATTTTCGGGTAACAGGTTTATCATCGAAAGGGTGCAGAGCGCCCATATCGGTACAACGATATCGTAACACAGTTTCTCCCTAAATTCAACCCATATTTCATAGGATTTTGCAAAAAAATCCCATCATTGCCAAACCTCTCTCAAAAAGGGGTGAATACATATTTTTCCATCATTCCGTCCACCACCGCGTGGATGGTTACGGCGCCGCCGGAGCCGGTTTCCACGGTAAGCTCCAGCTGCCTGCCCGCCAGCCGCTGACGCAGGTAGGCTTCCGGGTCGCCGCACTCCACCTCCTCAAAAAACACATCCCGCATCTGGTTGTTCCGGCAGAGATTTTTGATCTCGTGCACCAATTCATACTGTGCCATGGCTCATTCCTCCCGCTGCAGCCTGCCCAGCAGTTCCTCCAGCTGGGTCAGGCTTTCAATTTCATAGTCCGGCCGGATCTTCTCCGGGATCTTATGGCCAGGATTGACCCACACCGTGGTCAATCCGCTGTTGATTCCCCCCTGAATGTCCGAGGTGAGGCTGTCCCCCACCATCACCGCCCGTCGGGGGTCAAAGCCCGGAATCCGGGAGAAGCAGATCCGGAAGAAGTCCCCGGAGGGCTTGTCAAAGCCGATTTCCTGGGAAATAAACACCTGCTCAAAGTACCGGTACAGATCCGCGCCGGCCAGGCGGCTGTGCTGCACCGAGGCGGTTCCGTTGCTGGCCAGGAACAGCCGGTATTTTCCCCGCAGCTTCTGTACCGCCTCCAAAGCTCCCGGCAGGAAATCATGCCCCCGGGACAGGTTCTTTTCATAGACCTTGGCGCAGGCCGGCGCGTCCACCTCCAGGCCGAACTCCCGGAACAGCACCGCGAACCGGTTCACCAGCACCTGCGCCCGGGTCAGCTCCCCCCGCTCCAGCATCTCCCAGTGGGCTTTGTTCACCAGATGGTAGCGGTGAAGAATCTCCTCCTCCGGCTCCAGTCCGAAGGCCTCCAGGGTCTTGCTCAGAGCAGTCCGCTCCGCCTTCCGAAAGTCCAGGATGGTGTCATCCAAATCCAAAAACAAATACGCTATCCGGCTCATACGCTGCTCCTTCTGTCAAAAATCACATTGGCAATCCGGGCGAATGCTTCGATGCCCAGCACCTCTCCCCGGACGTTTTCCGCCAATCCCGCCTGGGCCAGAACCTCCGCCGCCGCGGACTTGTCCAGCTCCGGGAAAGCGGCAGCCAGACCGTTGCTCAGCTTTTTCCGGCGCTGGGCAAAGCTGCCCCGAACCACCCGAAAAAACAGCTCCTGATCCCGGATCTCCCAGGGACGGTTCCGGCGCACCCGCAGCGCCACCACCGCCGACGTCACCTTGGGCTGGGGCAGAAAGCAGTGGGCGGGCACCTCAAACAGCAGCTCCGGCTGGGCGTAATACTGGCAGAACACGGAAAACGCCCCGTAATCTCCAGTTCCCGGCGCCGCGGCCATCCGCTGCGCCACCTCTTTTTGCACCATCACCGTCACGCAGGCAAAGCACTCCGCTTCCAGCAGCGCCGTCAGGATGGGGGTGGTAATGTAATAGGGAAGGTTGGCGCAGGCCACAGGGCGCAGTCCGGCGAACTCCCCTTCCACCAGGGCGGGAACATCCAGCTTCAGCACATCGTCCCATTGTATCCGCAGGTTGTCAAACTCTCCCAGGGTGATGTCCAGAATGGGCTTCAGCCGCCGGTCCACCTCCACGGCGCAGACCCTTCCCGCCCGCAGGCACAGCTGCTGGGTCAGAGAACCGATTCCCGGGCCGATCTCCAGCACACCGGTATCCCTGTCCACTCCGGCGCCTTCGGCAATGGCCCGGGGCACCCAGTCCGCGATCAGAAAGTTCTGCCCCTTGGCCTTGGAAAACCGGAAGCCGTGCGCCTGCAGCAGCGGCTTCATCACCTGTATGTCGCAAACATTGACCATAAAAAATTCCGCCTTTCTCCCGGTCATTATACCAGAAGAAAGGCGGATGCGCAACGGCAAATGCCGAGCTTATCCCAGGAAGTAGATGGTGCAGACCCGTCTGCCGAACTGAATGCACTCTTCGTATGTAGGGAAGTACAGATCCATCCGATCCCCCTTGATGTCGCCGCCGCAGTCCTCGGCCACGGAAATGCCGTAGACATAGGCGCCGTCGTTGGATACGATGAACATCCGGGTGCCGTAGGGAATGTATCGGGGATCCACCGCCACGGTGCCCTTGTGGACGGTGGTGCCGGTGGCGGTGATGAAGTCGCAGCCGGCGTCGGTGTGGGTGTAGGCAGTGGCGCGGATGGTGGCGGTGCCGGTATAGGTAAGCACCTCACCTGTAGGCAGGGTGATGCGGCCGTCCTCAATCACCGGCATATCCTCCGGGGAAGCGGTTTCCGGCTCCTCTCCTGTCCCCCGGCCGACAAGCTCCGTCACCGGCGCCAGGGTCACATCCTCGCTGAGCACCTCCCGGCTGACTTCCTCTCCGTTGACATAGCTCACATCCGCCGTGCAAAGCAGCTCTCCGTCCACGCCCTTGATCAGCACCTCTTCCGTCCCCGCCGGAACCGAGGCGTCGTTGCAGTAGTTTGTCTCATGGGGTACGGTGACGGTGTAGGTCTCCCGCACCGTCACCACCTCGCTGACCCGCAGAACCATATCGTCCCGGGTCACTTCCTCCATACCATGGGAGACCACGTCCTCTCCGGACACATCCAGATTCAGCCGGGACAGCAACTCCCCTACCGTCTCGCCGTAGCTGGTGGCCGTCATGGTCTGCCCATGGTATTCGATGGTGATGTCCTGGGCCCGGCGAATGGTGATCGCCTCGGCGCCTTCCACCCTCTGGGTGGTATAAGTGTCATATTCGCTCAGCTCCAGACCCGCCTGCCCCAGAACCTCCGCCGGATCGGTGGCGAAGGTGGTGTAGGTCACAACCCGCTCTCCGTCGGTGATCACATAGGTTTTGGCAAAGGCCGTCTGGGTCAGCAGCGCCAGAACCAGCGCCGGCGAAAGCAGCAGCACGCCGAAGTGAAACGGCAGTTTCTTTTTTCTGGAAGCTCTTTTCCCGGATCTGGTCATGGCGGCACCCTCCTGCTTTCGTTACGAAATGTCACTATTTTTTGTAAAAACCTCACGGAATTTTTATTCCAAATTTCCACAGGGTTTTCATGGCATTATTATACCAAACAATCTCAAAAAGTCAAGTATTTCTTTGTTTTTACGCCGTTTCGTCAACTTTTTACGTTATTTTTATGAATAAATTATGTTAACTTTTATGCAAGATATTGATCGCAATTTGTCATTTTCTGCGATATCTTGTGTCGAATGGTTACAGGCATTGACATAATTAGTCATATTATGTAATCTCTTGTAACCTTTCGCCATCCAGGGATTATGACAACTGCTTTTCCCGATTTCCCGGAATTTCGGCAGGTTCCGACAGCGGTTTTTGCCCTCTCGGGGATTGACTTTCCAAAAAAGTTGTGGTACATTTCAAATACCAAAGGCTGTGACGAAGACACGCCTTTCCGGAAAGATCCCCAGAGAGGAGCCTGTATGCTGCAATGGCTCCGGACCCCTGCCGGAAACGCACCACTTCCGAGCCGCATGGGCGGAAATGCCATGCCGGGTGCGCCCGTTACCGCGTCAATGAGTGACGGTCAAGAACCGTAACCAGGGTGGAACCGTGGAATACAAAATACTGTATCCCACCCCTGATTTTCAGGGGTGGGATATTTTTATTCTGCCCCCAAATCAAAAAGGAGGCTATATTATGTCCGAAGAAAACCTGTACACCTTTGAAAACCCCGAATACCGCAAGACCTACTGGCACACCTGCTCCCACATCATGGCTCAGGCCGTGAAGCGGCTGTGGCCGGAGGTGCAGCTGGCCATCGGCCCCGCCATCGACCAGGGCTGGTACTACGACTTTGACGCGCCCTTCTCCTTCACCCCGGAGCACCTGAGCAAGATCGAGGGGGAGATGAAGAAGATCTGCAAGGAGCGTCTGCGCATCGAGCGCAGCGAAAAGCCCCGGGCAGAGGCCATCGCCTGGGCGGAAGAACACAACGAGCCTTATAAGGCGGAGCTGATCCGGGATCTGCCCGAGGACGCCGCCATTTCCTTCTACACCCAGGGGTATTTCACCGACGTGTGCGCCGACCCCCACCTGGATCACACCGGCCGGGTCAAGCACAACGGCTTCAAGCTCACCCAGTGCTGCGGCGCCTACTGGCGGGGGGACTCCAGCCGGAAGATGCTCCAGCGGATCTACGGCATCGGCTTCCCCAGCAAGGACGAGCTGGAAGAATACCTGAAGCAGCAGGAAGAGGCTCTGAAGCGGGATCATAACAAGCTGGGACGGGAGCTGGATTACTTCACCACCGTGGATGTGATCGGCCAGGGTCTGCCGGTGATGCTGCCCAACGGCGCCCGGGCCATCCAGCTGATGCAGCGCTGGATTGAGGACGAGGAGCAGAAGCGGGGCTATATTCTGACCAAAACCCCGCTGATGGCCAAGTCCGACCTGTATAAGATCTCCGGCCACTGGGACCACTATCTGGACGGTATGTTCGTTCTGGGGGATCCCCATGATGAAACCAAGGAATGCTTCGCCCTGCGTCCCATGACCTGCCCCTTTCAGTACCAGGTGTATCTGAGCAGGGCGCGCTCCTATCGGGATCTGCCCATGCGGTTAGGAGAGACCTCCACCCTGTTCCGCAACGAGGACTCCGGCGAGATGCACGGTCTGATCCGTCTGCGCCAGTTCACCATCTCCGAGGGGCACCTGATTCTGCGGCCGGATCAGCTGGAGCAGGAGTTCCGGGGCTGTCTGGATCTGGCAAACTACTGCCTGGAAACCCTGGGTCTGAAGGAGGACTGCACCTTCCGGTTCAGCCAGTGGGATCCTGCCAAGGCGGGCATTAAATATGAAGGCACCGCCGAGCAGTGGGAGCTGGCCCAGAACACCATGCAGGCCATTCTGGATCACATCGGCATTGACTACACCGTGGGCATTGACGAGGCCGCCTTCTACGGTCCCAAGCTGGACATCCAGATCAAAAACGTCTTCGGCAAGGAAGACACCCTTATCACCATCCAGATCGACATGCTCCTGGCGCAGAAATTCGGCATGGAATACACCGATTCCGACGGTCAGAAGAAGACCCCCTATATCATCCACCGCACCTCCATGGGCTGCTATGAGCGAACCCTGGCGCTGCTGATCGAAAAGTACGCCGGCGCCCTGCCTCTGTGGCTCATGGGCACCCAGGTGAAGGTGCTTCCCGTCACCGACCGGGCCCATGAATACGCCAAGGGGCTGGTTTCCCAGCTGCTGAACGCAGGCATCCGGGCGGAAGGAGACTACCGTAGCGAAAAGCTGGGCTACAAGATCCGGGAAGCCCAGACCCAGAAGATTCCCTACATGCTGGTGGTAGGCGACCGGGACGTGGAAAACGGCACCGTATCCGTCCGTACCCGCAAAGGCGAAGACCTGGGCGCCATGACCCCCGAGGCCTTCCTGAGCAAGTGCCTCATGGAAATCGCCGCCAAGTCCAAAGAAGTCTAAGCCGCAAAAAACGACCCCGGCTGTTCCCAAGGGAACAGCCGGGGATTTTTTGTTCGGGATCAGAAGTCCACGTCCAGATCGTAGTAGCAGCACTTCAGGAGCTTTTCCATCTCTTCCTGGGTGGGGATCCGGGGGTTGGAGCCGGTGCAGGCGTCGGCGATGGCGTTTTTCGCAATCTCCGGCAGCCGCGCCAGGAACACAGCCTCGGGAACAAAGCCCTGGTCGCAGGGATAGCTGTCCGCCCCGTAGTGCTGAATGCACTGGGGGATGTTCAGCTGATCGTTCATCTCCCGCAGGGCGGCAATGAGCAGAGATACCTTTTCCTGCACGGTATCGCCGCCCAGCGCCATTTTGTCGGCGATGACCCCGTACCGCTTGGCGGCCGTCTCATCCTTGGCGTTATAGGCGATAACCTTGGGCAGGTACATGGCGTTGGCCGCGCCGTGGATGATGTGAGCGCCGTAGTCGGCGAACACCGCGCCGGTTTTGTGCGCCATGGAGTGGACGATGCCCAGAAGGGCATTGCTGAAGGCCATGCCTGCCAGGCACTGGGCATTGTGCATGGCGTGGCGCTTTTCCATATCCCCGTTGTAGGAGCCGATCAGGCTGTCCCGGATCATCTCAATGGCGTGCAGCGCCAGCGGGTCAGTGTAGTCGCAGTTGCAGGTGGAGACGTAGGCTTCCACCGCATGGGTCATGGCGTCCATGCCGGTGTGAGCCACCAGCTTTTTGGGCATGGTTTCCGCCAGCTCCGGATCCACAATGGCCACGTCCGGGGTGATCTCAAAGTCCGCCAGCGGATACTTGATGCCCTTGTCATAATCGGTGATCACCGAGAACGCCGTCACTTCCGTGGCGGTGCCGGAGGTGGAGGAAATGGCGCAGAACCGCGCTTTTCTCCGCAGGGGCGGGATGCCGAAGACCTTGCACATATCCGCAAAGGTGATATCGGGATACTCGTACTTGATCCACATGGCCTTGGCCGCGTCAATGGGAGAGCCGCCGCCGATGGCCACAATCCAGTCCGGTTGGAACTTCGCCATGGCCTCCGCGCCCTTCATCACCGTGGTCACAGAGGGATCCGGCTCAATGCCTTCAAACAGCTCCACTTCCATGCCCGCTTCTTTCAGATAGGATACCACCTTATCCAGAAAGCCAAAGCGCTTCATGGAGCCGCCGCCCACACAGACCATGGCCCGTGTGCCGGATAAGGTTTTCAGAGCTTCCAAAGCTCCCTTGCCGTGGTATAAATCCCGGGGTAGTGTAAATCTTGCCATTTTTCCGCCTCCGTTTCAGTTGATTGACGGGGCTCAGGAACCTGTTTTCCTGAGCCTTCCAAGTTCATTGTACCATCGGCAGTACCCGGAGGCAATTGTGGGTTTATCCACATATTCGCCTGTTTTTCCAGAAATTTTTCCAATTTTTTATTGATTATTCACAAATCTCCCGGCCGTTCCCGCGGATCAGATTTTTGTAGAAGTCCACCGCCCCGGGCAGGCAGCCGATTTCCAGATTTTCATCGATGCCGTGCATTCCCTTCATCTGCTCCGGAGCGTAGACCACCGGAGAGAAGCGGATGCAGTTTTGGCAGATTTCCCCGAAGAACTGGGCGTCTGTGGCGCCGGTCATGACATAGGGGCTGTGGGCAAGTCCCGGGAAGGTGGTTTCCACCGCCTGCACCACCCGGGCGTAGGCAGCGCCGTGAATATCGGCGCTTTGGGTGTAGTCGTTGGCGTGGATGACGTCCATCTCCAGGCCGTGCTTTTGGGCCAGGGATTTCAGGATTTCCAGGCTTTCTTCCATGCCCTGGTGGGGGATGAAGCGGACGTTGGCACTGACGGTGGCCTCCTGGGGCAGCACGTTGCAGGCGTCGGAGCCGGTCTGCATGGTAAAGGCCACGGTGGTGCGCAGCATGGCTCCCGCCTGCGCCGAGAGCATGGGCAGCACCTTCTTCATCACTGGAGCGAACAGCCACAGGTTTCCCAGCACCAGCCGCAGGCCGAAGGGGGCATAGTCAGCCAGCGCGGCAAACATGGCCTTTACCTCGGGCAAGAGCTTCACCCGGAAGGGAGATCTGGTCTCGCACTGGTGGACAAAGGCCGCCAGCCGGGCAATGGGGGTATTCCGCCCCGGGGCGCTGGCATGGCCGCCGGAGGAGCGGGCGGTGAAGCGCACATCCGCCTTGCCCTTTTCAAACACGCCGATCATGGCATAGTTCCCGGAGATCCCAGCAATGGGCTGGGCAATGATGGCGCCCCCTTCGTCGCACACCAGGAAGGGGCGCACCCCCCGGCGCTTCAGCTCCTCCACCAGCTTGGGCGCCCCGTCTCCCGCCCACTCTTCCGTGCAGGAGGAAGCCAGATACACGTCCTGCGGAGGCACATACCCCTGCTCCAGCAGCTCCTCCATGGCCTGGAATATGGCCATCAGGGAGCACTTGGTATCCGCGGTTCCCCGCCCCCAGACCTTGCCGTCGGCAATGTCCCCGGAGAAGGGCGGATGGCTCCAGACCCCTTCCGCCGGAACCACATCCTGGTGGCTCATGAGCACAATGGGATCCTTCCGGGTTTTCCCCTTCCACCGGTACAGCAGATTCCCGTCGATCTCGGTTTTTTCCAAATGCCTGTGCACCAGGGGGAACAGCTTCTCCAGCACCCGGTGAAATTCCAAAAATTTCTCCCTGTTGGGCACCCCTGGCTGGGAAACGGTCTCGCAGGCAGTCATTTCCGAGAGCTTCCTGCCGTAACCCGCCGCCCGGTCATCCATCGGCGGCATTTGATAATCGGAAACCTTCCGCTTTGTCAGCAGCGTGCGGATCACCGCCGCCAGAAGCAGGAGCAGCAGCACCCCCAGCGCCGCCGCCAGGGCATACAGAACCGGCTTCATCCCTGCCTTCCTCCTTTCCGGTAGCTGCGGTAAGCAAGCAAAATGGCAATGGCGCCGCTGGGAATGATCATAAAGCTGGTGGAGCCGGTGAGGCTGGGCGCCAGAATAAACAGGGCGCTCATAAGCACCAGGGGCAGCGCCGCGATATTCAGGTTCCCCCGGAAATACTTATAGGCCATGGCGCCGAACAGCGCGGGCACTACGTTGGCAAAGGCCGGCTGCAGGGCTTCGCTCTGCAAAATCGGCTGCAGGGGCACCAGCAGCAGCACCCCCAGGGCCAGCACCACAATGGTCACCAGGGAAGAGGCGGCAATGGACAGGGTGGAGATGATCTCGTTTTCGGCGGTGCCGGTTTTGGCCCCTACCATATCCCGGGCGTTCATGGCGCAGGGGATCTTCATATTGATCAGATTGCCGGTGATAAAGGCCAGGTATCCGCCGCCGGCGCCCAGCATGGGCGTATAAATCAAAAATTCCGCCACGGAGCTGACCGTCCACACCAGTCCCACAGACAAAAAGGCCTTGGCAGCCGCGTTCAGATCCGGCATGGCGCCCAAATAGGCGCCGATCAGAAACGGCGCGCCCACCAGCATCACCAGCACCATAACGGAGCTGACGCGTCCGATCACATGGGTTCGGTTGTTGTAGCGCTGAAAATATGCGCTTTTTTCCTGTTCGTTCATGCTTCTGCCTCCTTACAGCTGACCCAGCACCACCGCCGCGGCCATGCCCGCCAGCATGCTTCCGGCAATGGAGAAGCTCTCCAGCCAGGCCATGCCCTTTTTCTCACCGAAGTACAAAAATACCGCCATCACGACGCCGGACACCACCGCCGTGGCCAGGGGGATCCAGTCCCCGGCAAAGGAAAGCACCCCTTCCCCGGAGACAAACTCCCCGATATAGCTGCCGATGTAGGCGCTGACAAGTCCCACAAACATCGCGCTCATGGCCCGGTCTCCAAAGCCGCCTCCGGAAGACTTCCCGCCGCCGGCGCCCAGCTTCTTCAGGTATCCCTTGTTAAAAAACACCGACAGCACCATGCCCCACATGATGCACACGCTCATCAGCAGCGCGATGGTGGCAAATCCCTCCGGCGTCATCTCCGAAGCGGACAGATTCTCCATCCCCACCTGCTCCGCAGCCGCCTGAGCCACCTGGGTTTCGTAGTGCAGCGCGCCGATCACCGACAGCCGCAGCCAGGGCCAGGGGGTTCCCAGGCTGCCGGACAGGGCAATGACTCCCAGCAGGATTCCCACGCTGGGCAGCAGCGCGAAGGCGGCGCTGGACACAACCGCCTGCTTCATCCGGCCGGTGTCCATGCCGATGGCCTTTCCCGCCCGGTAGGCCCGCACCAGGAACACCAGGCACAGCACCGCCACGAAAGCCACGATCCCCCCGCAGACCAGGTACATAAAGGGGCTGTTCAGCTGCGAAAGAATATTCATTTCCCATTCCTCCTTATATCCATGGATAACCGGCCGGCGAACAAAGTCCGCCGGCCTCAGGCTGTCGAAAATCCCCTACGGGGCTTTCCGACAGATTTTTGCAGGTGAGCTTCATGCACTCCTTGTACGCCTTTGGCGTACAACTCGCACACTGCGCAGCCTGAGATGTATTTTCCGCCAGGTGCAGAAGGTGAATTGCCCCGAAGGGGCAAGAGAGACCACCCTGGGGTGCGCCCCGGCGGAAAATGATCAAATTTTGTTTGCCGCTGAAGCGGCAAATTCTGCGAAGCCTTTTTCGACGGTCTGACAGTATTACAAAATTTCTACCTTCCCATCGGCATAGACCCGGATCCGGTCGCCGGTCTTGACGGTGTTCAGGAATTCCTCGCCCAGGCAGTCCACCGTGGGCAGGGGGCGATCCGTCCACACATGGGACAAAATGGCCCCCGCCGCCGCCAGGGAGTCAATATGCCCCGCAAACAGCAGACAGGCAGGGCTGCGCTCCATGGCGTGGGCGCAGTAGAGCACCATCCCCCCGGTGGTGGAGCCGATGGTCTGGGGCAGGCACAGCGCCGTGCCGGCCATGGGCTTCTGGTACAGATCGGGGTTGTTCTGATCGCCGCACTTGGCGGTCTTGTCCCCGAACATCAGGCTTTTCTGATAGGAGGCCAGGGTGTTGAAGCCCCCATGGGACACCAGCGCCTCCGCTTCCGCGGTGCCCGGAATCACCGGTCTTCCTTGAAATACGCTCATTTCCGTCCACCTCCCGTGATGATGTCCAAAATCTCCGCCGAGGTGTAGTACCGAGCGGTGGTATAGGTGCGCAGCTTGTTGGAGTTGGTGATCACCGGCATCTTTCCCGCCAGCGGATTGTTCATGTACATCAGCGGACAGATATAGCTGAGCACCACTCCGGTTTCCTCCAGGGTCTTGGCCTGGGGCAGCTTCTGAAATTCCTTCATCACCGCCGGAGCGGTGGTAAACACCGTGGGAACGGCGACTTTTGACAGCCCCCGGTCCTTCAGCCCCCGGCTCACCTGCTCCGTCCAGTCCTTCAGCTGTTCCAAAGACAGGTGGGGACAGCCCACGAAGCACAGCTTGGGACTGGCCTCAGGGTTCTTCCACATCACCGGATAGGAGGCCTTCACCCGAGCCAGCTCCGCATCGTCGATGACATAGGTTCTGGCGTTGGGGGCAATCAGATCCTCCCCCTGCTCCCTGGCCTCGGGGGTCAGCCCCTCCACATGGTACAGACCCACCGCGCCGTTGGAGGCGGTGGCCGCGCCGAAATCCTTTAAATAGGCGCAGGTTTTTTCGTCCAGCTCCCTGCCCAGGAACTCCGAGAGCCCCTTGATATAGGGCACATCCTCCATGACCTTCATGCCGATGGCGCTGCCCAGAATCTGCGCCTCGGGAACCGCGGAGGTCTTCACCTCCACCACCCAGGCGGCCTTCCGCCCTTCATCGGTCAGCAGGCCGAAGTAAGGCACGTATCCTACAATGGAGCCGAACAGCTCAATGATGCCGGAGTTGCGGTTGCACCGGGCGCCCAGCACCGAGTTGGCGTACACCACCGCGCTGGACTCCGCCCAGCTGAGCACGTCCCCCTTCTTGGGCTTGTTGCCCACCTGATCGAAATAGCAGGCGCAGGTGTAGCCGTCCTTGTCTGCCAGCCCCAGCTGTTCCAGCTGGGCGTCGTAGGAATCCTGGGCGGAGTACATGAACTTCCGGAATACCAGGTTCTTCAGAAAATCCGAAGGGACGTTTTTGTCCAGGGGCTTGGGGTCTACGGTGAATTTCTGGCCGGAAACGGCGCCGTCGGCAATGAGCTTGTCCATCAGCTCATACACCGGCTTCATCACCCCCAGGCCAAAGCTGGTTACCAGGTGCCCCATTTCGCCGGTGACAGGAACCATCTTGGTGGCGCCGAAGGTTTCACCGTACATCACCAGGGTCTGCATGATCTTGGCCATGGTCTCGCCCTTTGCTCCGTCCAGAATCTGCTGCTGTTCCTTTGTCAGTTCCATAGCTACCTCCTGTTACAGCTTCATGGCCACATCCCAGGCCCGCCAGATCACCGTGCGCAGATTGCCCACGGCCTTGCAGTCGCCCACCAGATGCGTCTTGACCCCCTTGGCTTCCAGAGGCGCGGGGGTGTAGCCCACCGAGAGAATGACGCTGTCCGCTTCCAGGGGTCTTTCCATTCCCGCCGCGTCCTTGAGCATCACGCCCCGGTCGGTGATCTGGGATACGGAGGTATTCAGATATACCGGCACCTGGTGCAGCTCAAAGAAGTCCCGCAGGTAAGAGGAGTTGGCCAAGCATACGCCCTTGACCGCAATCAGATCGTTCTTCATCTCCACAATCACCGGCTCCTTCCCCTGGTGATACAGCTCCAGGGCGATTTCGCAGCCGGTGAGGCCGCCGCCGATGACCACCACCTTCTGGCCCGCTTCCTTCTTCTTCAGCAGGAAGTCACAGGCCTCAATGGCCTTCTCCCCGCCGGGAACGGGCAGCTTCCGGGGCTTGCTGCCGGTGGCCACAATCACCTCGTCCGCTTTCAGCCCCTTCACATCCGTCACCGGGGTGTTCAGCCGCACTTCAATTCCCAGATCCTTCATCTGCTTTTCATACCAGGCAATCAGCTGCCGATCCTTTTCCTTAAAGGACGGCGCTGCCGCCGCCAGGAACACGCCTCCCAGCCGGTCGGACTGCTCATACAAGGTCACATCGTGCCCCCGGAGCTTGCAGACTCTGGCCGCTTCCATGCCGCCGATGCCGCCGCCCACCACCGCGATGCGCTTTTTCTGCTTCGCCGGAAGGATTCGGTACTTTTTCGACTGCATGGTCTCCGGGTTCAGGGCGCAGCGAGCCATGCCCGCGTTGTCCGAAAGGCTCTGGTCGTTGCCCACGCCGTTGTAGCTGGCCATGTTGAAGCAGGCGTTGTGGCAGCAGATGCAGGGGCGGATATCCTCCAGCCGATCCTCCCGGAGCTTACAGATCCACTCCGGGTCGCTGAGGAACTGCCGGGCAATGCCCACCGCGTCGATGCGTCCCTCCGCCACCGCCTGGGCGCCCACCGCCGGATCCATCCGGCCGGCGCAGACCACGGGAATGTCCACAAATTTCTTAATGTGCTCCACATCCGCCAGATTGCAGTTTTCCGGCATATAGGGAGCGGGATGCGCCCAGTACCAGGCGTCGTAGGTGCCGTTGTCGCAGTTGAGCATATCATAGCCCGCGTCCTGCAAATACCTGGCCGCCCGCTGGCTCTCCTCCATGTCCCGGCCCACCTCGGTATATTCCTCCCCGGGCAGGGCGCCCTTGCCGAAGCCCTTGGTCTTGGACACCACGGAATACCGCAGGGATACCGGGAAGTCCTGGCCGCAGGCCGCCTTGATGGCCTGGACGATCTCCACCGGGAACCGGTAGCGGTTTTCAAAGGAGCCGCCGTACTGGTCGGTGCGCTGGTTGGTGTACTTCATGGTGAACTGATCCAGCAGATACCCTTCATGCACCGCGTGAATTTCCACCCCGTCCACCCCGGCGTCCTTGCACAGCTTGGCGGTTTTGGCAAAGGCCTCCACGATCTCCCGGATTTCCTCCACGGTCATGGGGCGGGAATAGCAGGTGTCCTCCCAGCGGTTGGGGGTGGCGCTGGCAGAGGCGGTCAGATAGTCCACATCCAGCACCGGTTTGATGGCCGCGGCCAGAGCCTTATTGTGCAGCGCTTTGACCATAATGTCATTGATGGCCAGGGAACGGCCAAAGCCCGCGGTGATCTGGATAAACAGCTTGCAGCCGGTTTTATGGAACTCGTCCATGAATTCCTTCAGCTGCTGAAATTTCCCCGTCCCCTGGTACAGCCACTTTCCCATGAGAATGTCCCGGATGGGGGCAATGCCGGGCAGAATCAGGCCGGCGCCGTTTTTCGCCCGCTCCAGCAGGAACTTCGCCGCCTCCTGGTCAAAGTGGTTGGGCTCCATCCAGCCGAAAATCGAGGTGCCGCCCATGGAGGTCATGACAATGCGGTTCTTGATCTCCACATTGCCGATCTTCCAGGGCGTAAATAGCGGATCGTACTTGGGATCCATAGCTTCTCACTCCTTTTGATAGTCCCCAGGGGATGCTGACTTTCACCATCCCGCAGTATGCTTTGATTATACAGGCTGCCCACAGCGATGTCAAGCGACCGCCCCTATCCCCCCTTCTGGCTGCGTCGGAAGGCCAGAGGGGTGGTGTGATAGGCCTCCCGGAACCGCTTGGAGAAGTAGGCCGAGTCGGAAAAGCCCACCGTCAGGGCAATCTCCGTCACCGAAAGGCCGGTTTTTCCCAGCAGGTGGGCGGCATGATCCAGTCGCACACGGTTTACATAATTTGTAAAATCCACTCCCACAGCCCCTTTGAACACCCGCAGAAAGTGGTACTTGCTGTAGCCCGCCACATCCGCCGCCTCCTGGGCGGAAATGGGACGGGTATAGTTTTTGCCGATAAAGTCGATCACCTGCTTCATGGAGCGGCTTCGGGGGGAGGGGCTTCCCACAGACCGCACGCATCCGGCGCTGTAGAGCAGATGCACCATCTGGAGCAGCCCGGCCTTCATCAGCAACTTATAGTGCCGGGGCGCCTCCCCGTAGAGGGCGAAGGTCTCCTCCAGCAGCTGCCGCAGCCGGGGATAGGCCGGATCCTCCCGGCGGATAAAGGTCACAAAGGCTCGCTCCCCCCGCTCCAGCGGCGCAATATAGTCCTCAAAAATATCGTCTCCGGCCTTATCCGCCAGGAAGTCCAGGCGGAACAGCACCGCCTTGCAGTTAAAATCCCAATTGTCCCTGCGGAAAAAGCCGTGAACCTCCTTCCGGTTCACCAGCAGGATATCCCCCTCCCGGGCGACCCAGGATCGGAAGTCCACAATTACCTCCGCCTCTCCCTGGATCACCAGGTTAAATTCCACCTCCGGGTGCCAGTGGAGGTTAAAGCTGGGAAAGCTCTCCAGGATCCAGCTGTTATAGCAAATGCACGGAAACATGGGCGTGCCGTGGGCGATCTGCTCCAGTTCCACCTCTTTTGTGCCGGGATGTGATTGCATCCGATCCCCTCCCTTCTTTTTGTATCCTACCACGTTTTCGCGCAAAGCGCAATATTGTCATAAAATTTCGCACGATTGCTACGGAAAATCAGGAAAAATCCTATCATAATAATAGCAGGAAGCGACAAAAAAACGGAAAGGGGACAACTCTTATGGATCACAGACAGCGGATGCTCTCTTCCCTGCCGGACAATGTGATCGCCGCGGGGAATCCCTGCCGGGTGATCCGGCGCATCACCGAAAAAGACCGGATGTTCTATTACAAGGATCGCTTATTCGACGTAAATCCCTGGGAAGACTGACTCCCAGCTGACAATACCGGAAAGGAAGATGAACAATGGATGTACAAATCAACGGGCAGCGGGCGTATCTGACCAACGGCCGGGACGCCAAAACCGTCCAGTGGATCCGCCCGGGGGTGCTTCGGATCTATCGGGAGAAAAATCCCGATGAACTGGTGCGGCTGAACCTGGAGCAGCAGCCGGTTTCCCTGGAAACGGAACAGGGTTCCCAAAGCATAATGATCCGCTGGGACAACTATCTGCTTCAGGCAGATGAAAACCTGAACCTCTCCGTCTATCAGGCGGGGCGCCCCTGCTTTGCCGAATACCCCGGAGACGCCACGGTGTACACCGAGAAACAGGAGTTCTCCCTGGCGGAGCTGGAGGGCCACAAGCGCAACGAATCCCCGGCGGATTTCAAAACCCAGATCAGCGTCACCCTCTTTGACGACACCGACAAGCTCTACGGGCTGGGGGACAAGGCCGCCGCCCTGAACCGCCGGGAATACGAGTATATTTCCTGGAATACCGACGATCCCACCGCCCACAACGAAAGCTACCAGTCCCTGTACAAATCCATCAACTACCTGCTGGTGAATCACCACCGGAAATACTACTACGGCCTGTTTTATCCCAGCTCCTACCGGTGTGTGTTCAACCTGGGCAAGTACAGCCGGGACTTCTTCTACATCGGCAGCCAGCAGGGGGAATACGACTACTTCCTGATCCTGGGGGACACCCCCATGGAGATCACCCGCCGCTATTGCGCCCTGGTGGGAATGCCCCTGTTTGTCCCCAGAAAGATGCTGGGCTACCACCAGTCCCGGTGGTCCTACAGCCGTGAGGGGCTGCATCAGGTGGCGGACCGGTTCCGGGAACTGGGTCTGCCTCTGGATTACATCCACCTGGACATCGACTACATGGAACGCTACAAGGTCTACACCGTAAACCGGGAGGAATTCCCGGACATGAAGGAAACCGCCCGGCAGCTGGAAGAACAGGGCATCTCCCTGATCTCCATCCTTGACCCCGGCGTAAAGGTGGAGGAAGGGTATTCCGTCCACGATCAGCTGGAAGAAATGGGCGGCTTCGCCACATTGGACGGGGAATCTTATGTAAATCAGGTCTGGCCGGGGGATTCCAAGTTCCCCAATTACTTCCGGGAGAGCACCGCCGAATACATCACCCGGATCACCGGGGACTTTATG
The DNA here is from genome assembly GCA_944387125.1 of uncultured Oscillospiraceae bacterium. Lineage (GTDB taxonomy): Bacteria > Bacillota > Clostridia > Oscillospirales > Oscillospiraceae > Faecousia. The sequence goes on from CALXDT010000114.1 coordinate 35,021, forward strand.
CGGGAAACCGGCGTTTCCGGCATCTGGTGCGATATGAACGAACCGGCCTCCTTCCGGGGACCTCTGCCCGATCAGGTGGAATTCCCCTCAGAGACGGCCATGCACCATCACGATGAGGTGCACAACCTCTACGGGGAATATATGTGCCGCGCCGTGTCCCGGGCATTTACCCGGGAGAACCGCCGTCCGGTGGTGATCACCCGCGCCGCCTTTGCCACCACCAGCCCCTTCACCACCACCTGGAACGGGGATAATCAGTCCCTGTGGCACCACCTGGAGGCCTCCCTGCCCCAGGTAATGACCATGAACCTGTGCGGCTTCGCCGTCAACGGCGTGGACATCGGCGGGTTCGGCGGGGAGCCCACCAAGGAGCTGCTGGTGCGCTGGATCCAGGCCAATCTGTTCTCCCCCTTCCTGCGCAACCACACCACCCTGCACACCCGCCCCCAGGAGCCTTACGCCTTTGACCGGGAGACGGCCGCCATCTACAAAAAGATGCTGCAAATCCGCTATGCCTTCCTGCCCTACCTGTACGACCTGCTGGAAAAGGCGCACCGCACCGGCGAACCGGTGCAGCGTCCCCTGTTCCTGGAATTCCCGGAGGACGAGCAGGTGAAAGAGCGCAATGACCAGGTGATGCTGGGCAGCAGCGTGATGCTCTGTCCCATCCTCCACCAGGGCCAGCGCTCCCGGGTGGTATACTTCCCCCAGGGGCAGTGGGTGGACTACTTCACCGGAACGGTCTACGAAGGCGGCAGGGAGTATTTGATTCCCATGCCCCTGGACGCCGTGGGTCTGTTCCTCAAGGCCGGCGCCATCCTGCCCATGTACCGGGACCTGACCCACATTGACGACGAGCAGCTGGATACCCTGTATCTGTATCTGGCGGGAGGCGGCGACGGAGAATACCTGCACTACGAAGACGACGGCCGTACCCTGGACTACCGGCAGGGGATCTTCAACCGCTACCGGATCACCAGAACCGGCGGCCAGCTCCGGTTTGAAACCCTGGTTTCCAACTTCCCCACCCGGTACCGGAAGATCGTGGTGGTGCACCGGGGGCAGGAGCGGCTGATCCCCTTTGCCCCGCAGTTTGTCTGCCGCCTGGAAGGCTGAGCCCTTCCCGCCGCTGAAAAGGAGGGAACGGATATGCCTCAAAAATTCCAGGGGATCCGCCAGGACGCGCTTCTGGCTTCGGACGTCCGGTTCCACGCCTGCGGGAAAACCCAATGGGATTCGGGCAAACGCCTCCGCCTGGATGGAAGCCGTCTGTACCGGCTGTTCCTGCTGCGGGAAGGACGCTGCACCTTTACCCTGCCTGATTCTGGCTCTGGGCTTAAACAGCAAGATCCGTGCCAAGGGCTTCCTCCGGGGCGCCTACTTTATCCCCAACGTGCTGGGCGCGCTGGTGGTGGGCTACATCTTGCTGAACCGTTTCCCTGTAAAATCCCTCCGCAGTCTGCGCTGCGGAGGGATTTTCCGTTCATACCAGCGCGGCGCCCAAGGCCCGGCAGGCCGCCTCCGCCTCATCGTCCGGGGTCTCCCGGCAGATGACGCTGGCACAGGCCAGCACCGCCCCGTCCTCCCGGCAGGTCTGCTCCCAGGTGCGCATCCATTCCCCGTCGCCCCAGCCGTAGGATCCGAACAGGGCGATCCGTTTCCCGGGGAGCTTGGCCTCGCAGGAGAGGAACATGGGCTCAAAGGAATCCTCTTCCAGCTGCTCGGCTCCCATGGAGGGACAGCCAAAGGCCACCGCGTCAAATTCCTCCATCCGGGCGGCGTCAAAATCCGGCGCCGTAAAGAGAACCGCTTCCCCTCCGGCGTCTCTGACGCCCTCCGCCACCGCGGCCGCCATGGCCTCGGTGTTCCCGGTTCCGCTCCAATAAACAATCGCGATCTGAGACATCTTCGTTTCCACCTTTTCTGTCAGTGATTTTTTGTTACCCGGTTACGGTCAGCCCCTGGATCCCGGCGCCCGTTTCCCACCGGCGGCAGTAAACCCGGGTGCATTCGCGGTACAGGTCAAACCGCCGCCGGGCAGCTTCCACATCCCCGTACACCTTCCAAAGGCCGCTGCATTTGTAATGTTCCGCCCGGTTTTCAATGAATCCCGCCACATCCTCCGGAGGATATCCCAAAAACAGGCCGATTTCATGGGGAAACCCCTCCCCTTCCTTCAGCCGTTTCATCAGACAGGCCAAGCAGGCTCCCGCGGATCGTTTGCGGTATCCGCAGGCACGGAGCACCTCCCAGACCTGCGGATTCCGCAGATCCCGGGACAGCTGCCCGGGACGGTACAGGTAAATCAGCCCCCGCCCCTTTTGGTAGCGCAGCGGCACAGCCCGGACGCCCTTTTCTCCCAGCAGCTTATTCACCCGGCGAAGGCTGCGGCGCAGGTGTTCGCCGGTTTCAAAGGACGCTGTGAACAGGCTCCCGGTTTTCAGTCCCGCCAGTGTCGGCGCGCAGTGGCTTACCAGCAATCGGTCTGTCATAGAATCCCCCCGGATCGGTTTTTCCGCCCCTTCCTCCCGGAAGCGGCATTGCGGCAAGGCTCTATAGGCGTTTTTGCCCAAAAACCCGCCGGTTTATTCAGGCGGCTTCCGCCGAAAACGGCATTCGCAGCGGTTCCCGGACTTTTGGTTGATTTTCAGGCGAAAATCCTGTATACTTTAATAATGTGTACTGAACAACGCAAACGTCCTTGCAAGCCAAGGCTTTCCGGACTTTTTTGCGTTGTTCCGGCGGATCTGCGCTTCCCTGAAAGGAGGGACTCTCCATGATCGATCTGCATACCCATTCCAACGCCTCCGACGGCAGTGTGCCCCCCGGTCTTCTGGCCTCTTTGGGGCGGGAAGCGGGACTCTCCTGGATGGCGCTGACGGATCACAACACCACCGGCGGCCTTCCGGCCTTTTTGCGGGCCGCACAGGGCGCCGGCCTGCGTCCCATCGCCGGGGCGGAGATTACCTGCGAGCATGGCGGCCGGGAGCTGCATATGCTGGCGCTGGATCTGCCGGAGAGCAGTTTTTCCCAGCTGCAAACTTTTTTGGAGGATGTGGTGGCCAGAGCCAGGGAGAGCCGGCAGCAGCTGGTTCTGGATCTGGCAAAAGCCGGCTATCCCCTCCGCTACGAGGAGATTGCCCGGGCACATCCGGGCAGTCTCATCAACCGGATGCACATCGCTCTGGCACTGAAGGACGCGGGATTGGTTCCCTCCGTCAAGGCCGCCTTTGATACCCTTCTGAGCGAACAGGCCGGATATTACCATCCTGCCCGGCGGCTGCAAGCGGCAGATGTGATCCCCATGATCCGGGATCTGGGGGCGGTTCCGGTTTGGGCACACCCCTTCCTGAAGCTGGATGGGAGCCAGGTGGGCGGCATTCTGGAGGATCTGGTTCCCCGGGGACTTTCCGCCATGGAGGTATACTACACCACCTATACCCCCGCCCAGACTCAGGCGGCGCTGGCGCTGGCGGAAAAATACCGGATAAAGCCCAGCGGCGGCAGCGATTTCCACGGAACCTCCAAGCCCGGCGTTGCCCTGGGGGTCGGCCGGGGAAACCTGAACATCCCCGACGCTGTGGCGGAGGCGTTGTTTGACCGGTAAGCCGGCATTTTCTCATGAGGCTGTGGAGGGAATATATGAAACCATCCTCTTTTTTGTACTTTGCCGCCTTTGGCGTCAAGGCAATTCTGTTCCGAAGGAAAGCCCCGATCCTGGGAACGATCATCGTTACAGATAAATGCAACCTGCACTGCAAGCATTGCTCCGTGAATAATATCACCGCAGTCATTCATCCCTATGAACAAATCCGGCAGGAGATGCGGCAGTTGTACCACATGGGTGTGCGGATTTTATTTTTCTGCGGCGGCGAAACATTCCTGTGGAGGGACGGCCGGCGGACGCTGAGAGATTTGGTCACGGAAGCAAAAGCCATGGGATTTCTCATTGTAAATGTGGTTACAAACGGCACATTTCCCATGGACCTCCCGGAAGCGGATTTGATTCTTTTGAGCCTGGACGGGGATCGGCAGCATCATAATGAAATCCGCGGGGATACTTACGACAGCATTATGAAGAACATCCGCGGCGCCACCGCTGATAATATCTGTCTGTATATGGCAATCAATCAAATCAACAAAGACTGTATACGGGATGTGTGTTTAACTGCCCGTGACGCCAAACATGTCCGGGCGGTATCTTTCAATTTCCATACGCCATATCCCGATACAGCGGAGCTATCCCTGAGCCGGGAAGAAAAAGCCAGATGCTGCGAGACGATCGGGCAAATGATGAAAGAGGGGGCGCCTGTATTCAACCTGAAAAGCGCGTTTCCCTATCTCATTGAAAACCGTTTCCCCACACCCTGCCATCAGTGCGTTGTAATGGAAAACGGAACGCTGTCTACCTGCGGACGCTGCATCCATGTTCCCGGTCTCTGCGACCAATGCGGATATTTCTTTGTGGCGGAATACACGCTTTTGTTCAGAGGCAATCCAAAAATCATCCTTGAGATGCTGCAAACATACTTGAAGTACATTTAGAATGCTATGGGTTTTATTACAAGCTTAACAAGAATGTGGCTGACGCGAACCGTGCGGCCATTTACATTCGAAAATACATACGACCAGGTATTGCCCTTTGGGGAATGTGAAAACCTGGGTCTGTACGTTCACATCCCTTTCTGCAAACAGCTGTGCAATTTCTGCCCCTATTGCAAAGTGAAGTATTCCCCTGCGCTGTGCGACAAGTACATCGATTCCTTGATTCAGGAAATTCATCTGATCGGCAGCCGGCATACCCAACGGAAAACCGTAACCAGCCTGTATTTCGGAGGGGGAACACCGGCGCTCGCGGCAAATCGCATAAAAGAAATCGTGGACGCGCTTAGCGCGCATTTTATCATCACAGAGGGGATTGGCTTGGAGCTTCACCCGGATAATGTGAATGTGGAAATGCTGCAAATCCTAAAAGACGCCGGCGTAACAAAAATCAGCATCGGCATCCAATCCTTCCGGGAAAAATATCAGAAGATCCTTGGCAGAAAGAAGATGGATGCCGGCGCAATCGGGCGCGCTTTGGCGGCCGTTCCTTTTGAAACGGTTTCCATGGACTTTATCTTTGCCCTGCCCGGGCAGACCTACGATGATTTGCGCTCCGATATTGACGAGGCTTTTTCATTGGGCGCAAACCACGTCGCCATATACCCGTTTATTGATTTCACCTTTACGGAAAGTCCTGTGACGGCAATGCCCAAGAAAGAAAAGCGGGAATTGCTGGATGCCATTACCCGCTACTGCCTGGACAAAGGATATTCCCGCAATTCCATCTGGACGTTCTCAAAGGAAGCGGACGTGAACTACTCCTCCATGACCAGAGAAAACTTCCTGGGATTCGGCTGCTCCGCCACCAGCCTGTTCAAAAAGCAGTTTAAAATCAATACCTTTGATGTGGCGGCCTACTGTGAAAGGATTCGCGCCGGCCAGCCCGCCACATCCCTGACGATTCATTTTACACAGCGCCAGAGAATGATTTACTGGCTCTTTTGGACGGCATACAGCACCAAGGTGAACGCAGGCGCCTTTGAAGCATTCTTTGGCGTGCCATTGAAAAAAATGTATGGCTTTGAGCTTTGGATCGCCAAGGGATTGGGCTTCCTCGAGGAGCAGGACGGCACCTATGAACTGACATTAAAGGGCGCCTTTTACTATCACTACTACGAACATTTTTACACCCTGTCTTATATCGACAAAATGTGGGGCCTCATGCGAAAAGAAGCGTTCCCCAGGCATATGGAGCTTTAAAAAGCGCTTCCCGGAAGCATGCCAGGAACTTCCCATATGGCCGCTTTACCGCCGCCGAGCCATTTTCGCAAATGCAGCCGCATATCAATTTCGCCATAAGGCGAAAATCCCCTGCGCCTGAAGAACGCCAAACGCCTTGGTTTTCAGGACGTTTGGCGTTCTTTCCCACACCCTAGAAGGCAATCTCCGCCTCCAGCTGGGCCATCAGCCGGTCCATTTCTCCCTTGGAGCGCACCTGGCGGGCCTTTTCCAAGACCGCTTCCTTTTCCTCCTTGGTCATCATGGCATAGGCGTTCACCGCGTTTTCGTCTTTCATCAGCGCGGAAACAAAACCGCTGGGAATCTGATCGTATTTCATGGGGCTTCCTCCTTATTCCGCCGCGTCCAGCATATTTTCAATAAAAATCCCATACCCCATGGTCGGATCATTTACCAGAACATGGGTGACGGCGCCGATAAGCCTGCCGTTTTGTATGATGGGGCTGCCGCTCATCCCCTGGACAATGCCTCCGGTGATTTCCAGCAGCTTAGGATCCGTTACCCGCAGGAGAAAATTCCGTCCGTCGGGACGATCCTCCGGATAGATTTTCAGAATTTCCACAGAATACTCCTGAACCGCGTCTCCGCTGACGGTGCAGCGGATCGCCGCTTTTCCCGTTTCAATCTGGTCAAATTCCGCCACAGGCAGCGGCTCTCCCTTCCAGCCCCCCTTGGAGACGCCAAACACACCCTGGGGGGTATTTTTCAGCAGCGTGCCGCAAGCAGACGCCCCCAGCGCGCTGCCCTTCAGCTGCCCGGGATCTCCGCAGGCTCCTTTTTTTACCGAGAAAATCCCAGCCTCATAGGCGCTGCCCTGGGACATCCGCAGCAGCGTGCCGCCGGCATTGCTCACCCCATGACCCAAAGCGCCGAAGGAACCGGTCTCCGGGTCATAAAATGTCACCGTTCCGAT
>CALXDT010000115.1 GCA_944387125.1 uncultured Oscillospiraceae bacterium
AGATTGTTTGGGGCGGGTATTGGAAAGACCACCATGTTGGATGGGGAACGTCTGTACCAATATGGGGCACAGAAATTTCCTTTGCTGTGTAAAGTCGATAAGCATAAACTTTTTTACAACGCGCAAACTGTATGGACGCTGCCCTATGTTGAAATGTTCACAGTTTGTTCATACTGCCCGGCGCAATAACTGGTATACTCCCTCATGGAAGGAAAGAATCCACGGAGGTCTGTGGGGACTGCCGGGGATGGTAATCTGTTTCCCACTGTTTGCGGTCATTTACGACACGGTCAAAAAGGCCGTGCGCAGAGGATTGGCCAAGCAGGGCAAAATCGAACTGTGGGAACAGTACAAGGCCGACTATCCGGACGAGCCCTCCGCCGGAGCATAAGCCGTACCGTTTAACGGATCTGCCGGGAATCGGCGGATCCGTTTTTTGGGTGGAAAAGTGACGCGTGCTGTGCTATACTGTCTGTGACCGGCATTCAAGAGAAACTCAGGAGTTGAGAACATGCATTACGCAACCATCAAAAACTGCGACATAGCCAACGGCCCCGGTGTTCGAGTCAGTTTGTTTGTCTCCGGCTGCACCCACCGCTGCCCGGGATGCTTCAATGCGGAAGCCTGGGACTTTGACTATGGTCAGCCCTTCACCCAGCAAACCGTCGAGGACATACTGGATATGCTTCGCCCCGCGTACATTCGGGGGCTGACGCTGCTGGGAGGAGAACCCTTTGAACCTCAGAACCAGGAGCCGATCCTGGAACTTTTGCGCCGGATCAAACGGGAGCTGCCGGAAAAGAGCATCTGGGCGTTTTCCGGATATCTGTTTGACAAGGACATTCTTCCCGGCCGGTTGGGAGATACCAGGGAATATTTAAGCTATCTGGATGTTCTGGTGGACGGCCCTTTTATACAAGAAAAGAAAAATCTCGCCCTGCGGTTCCGGGGATCCGAAAACCAGCGGCTGATCGACGTTCCCGCGTCGCTGGCTGCCGGTACCATCGTTCTTTGGCAGGATTGGCAGGGAGAGGGGAGAGGAATCAAAACATGAATACAGTAGCTGTAAAACTTTTGCGCTCCGGCGCGATGCTCCCCACCTATGGCACGGAAGGCGCCGCGGGAGCGGATCTCTATGCCTGTCTGGAAGGGAGCGTTACCATTCAGCCGGGGCAGACAGTATTTGTTCCCACGGGGATTGCCTTGGAGGTTCCCCGGGGATTTGCCGGCCTGGTCTATGCCCGCAGCGGCCTGGCCTGTAAACGGGATTTGGCGCCTGCCAATAAGGTTGGTGTGATTGACAGCGATTACCGGGGAGAGATTATAGTAGCCCTGCATAATCATGGCTCCGAGGCCCGGCAGGTGGAGCATGGGGAACGGGTCGCCCAGCTCTTGATCACGCCTGTGCTGACGCCGGTGTTCCAGGCGGCAGAAGCGCTGTCAGATACTGCCCGCAGCGGCGGGGGATTCGGGTCCACTGGCAAATAATCGGCGCAATGGATAAAAAGGCTGCAAAGATTTGGTAAATATTTCCGCAAATTCCAACTATACTTTTCTGAAAGAAATCCGTATAATGAGATTATGCCTTATGTGGCAATTTCAGAAAAGAGATCAATAGGAGTATATTTATGGAAATATTTAGCGCCGTAATTCAGCTCCTGGGCGGCCTTGCCATGTTCCTGTACGGAATTGAGGTTATGGGCGACGGCTTGAAAAACAGTTCCGGCGCCGCTTTGAAACGTGTGCTGGAGAAAGTTACCGGAAATGTGGTGGTAGGCGTCCTGACGGGCACGCTGGTCACGGCTGTTATCCAAAGCTCCACCGCAACCATTGTGCTGACGGTGGCGTTGATCGGCGCGGGGGTTTTGAACCTGAAGCAGGCCGTATCCATCGTCATGGGCGCCAATATCGGGACGACCATCACGGCACAGATCATCCGGCTGTCCTCCATCGAGGCAGGGGACAGTTTTATTCTGATGCTGCTGGATACGGATACGCTGGCGCCTATTTCGCTGGTGGTGGGCATCATTCTGCTGATGTTCGTGAAGACCAAATCCTCGAAGACCATCGGCGACATTTTTGTGGGGTTCGGCGTTCTGTTCGTCGGCCTGAACCTGATGACCGAAGGGGTTAAGCCGCTTATTGGAACAGACGCCTTTACATCCTTTGTGGGGATCCTGAACAATCCGCTTCTGGGTATTTTGGTTGGCCTGGTGCTGACTGTGATTGTGCAAAGCTCCTCCGCAACTGTGGGCATGCTGCAAACGGTTGCCTCGGTGCCCGGCTCCGGAATTACCTTTGCAATGGCCTATCCGGTGATCATGGGCATCAACCTGGGCACCTGTGTTACCACCGCCATGGTTTGCTCCATTGGCTCGTCCAAGGATGCCAAGCGTACCGGCGTAGTGCATATCGCCTTTAATTCCATTGGCACCATTCTATTTATGATCGTTATGACCGTTATGCAGAAGGTCAACCTCTTCGGCAGCGAATTCTGGGTGAGGAATGTGGACAGCGGTTCCATTGCCAACTTCCAGACCATCTTTAATCTGATCACCGCCATTGTGCTGGTGCCCTTTGCCGATTGGCTGGTGAAGCTGTCAATGGTGATCGTCCGGGAGGACAAGGGGAAGGAGGACTACCATCCCGAGCTGAACACCCTGGATGAGAAGCTGTATATCTCTCCGGCAGTGGCGATCTCCGAATCCGTCAAGGCTGTGACCGCTATGGGAACGCTGGCTATGGAGAATTTTCAAAAGAGCACCCGGGTGCTGCTGAAATATGATCCGGTGCTGGTCAGTCAGATTAACCAGGATGAGGACTGCATTGATCAGTTTACAGATCGGGCAGACCATTTTCTCATTGGACTGGCAAAAAATGTTGAGACGGAATGGGATGACCGGCAGCTGGATATGCTGATGCAAACGGTTCCCAATTTTGAGCGGATCGGCGACTATGCCACCAATATGGTGGAGCTGTCTGAACGCCTCCAGTCGGAAGGCGCCGCCTTCTCGGAGATGGCCAGGAAGGAGCTTACCCTGATTTGCGACGCGGTGAACGAGATCCTGCGCATCACCGTGGACGCTTTCTCCAAAGGGGACAATGAAGCGGCAAAGGCCATTGAGCCGCTGGAAGAGATTATTGACGATATGGTTATGATCCTTCGGGATCGGCACACCAAGCGGCTGAAAAACGGCACCTGTTCCGTGAGCAGCGGTCTTGTGTTTATGGAGGCGCTGACCTATCTGGAGCGGGCGTCTGACCAGTGTTCCTCCATTGCCGTTATGATGATGGCCAGAAATAATGAAGAGATCCTGCAAAACCACTACGACTATCTTCGTGAGATCCACTCCGGCAATGACGCCGCCTATCTGGCGGAAAAGGAGCGTCGGCGGCAGCAGTATATCAAGCCCCTGAAAGAAGCTCCATAAATAGGAACGATCCCCGAACCTGGTGTTCGGGGATCGTTATGCCTTGGAAACAACGGAAAAGCCTCTGCATGGCGGTTGGGGCTGAAGCGGCTGTGATTAGGGACAAATCCGGCTCAGCTCCTGCGCAACGCCGGCTTCGCAGCTGCGCATGGCGGCAATGGTTTTTTCCATAAGATCATCCAGAGACCAGCCAAGACGTTCCGCGCCGGTTTTGATTACATCCCGGGAGCAGCCTGCGGCAAATTTCTTGTCTTTGAACTTCTTTTTCAGTGAGGACAGCTCCATATCCATGACGCTTTTGCTGGGACGCATTCTGGCAGCAGCGCCGATCAGCCCTGTCAGCTCATCCACGGCAAAAAGGATTTTCTCCATGATGTGTACCGGTTCTACGTCGCTGCAGAGACCATAGCCGTGAGAACAGACGGCGTGAACCATTTCGGGAGAGGCATTCACCTCCGCCAGAAGCTCCGGAGCTTTTTGACAATGCTGGTCGGGATAGCACTCAAAATCCACGTCGTGCAGCAAGCCGCACAGGCTCCAGAATGCGGGATCTTCCCCCTGTTCCTGGGCAAACCAGGCCATAACCCCCTCCACTGTCAGGGCATGCTGAATGTGAAAAGGTTCCTTATTGTACTTTTGCAGCAAGGCCAATGCCTGCGCACGGGTCAGTTCCATAGGGATTCCTCCTAATAAATATCTGCTGAATCAGCCGCCTTCAAGCACCGTCAGGCGCGTAATTCCGTCAAAACGGCGCGGGTTCCAACCGTTTTTACGGAATGCAGGCAACAATCCATGGGCACCGGATTTGCCGCGGAAAAAGCCCGCGCGGCCTGGCTTTCAGGGCGCTTGGCGTTGTTCCGAACCCATAGCTGATTTTATTTTACGCCCAATCAGTGGTTTTGTCAATTGACAGTCCCGGGGAAAATGGCACCGGATGTACTTTTCTTGCGCAGACGATGGAAAAATTCAAAAATGTATGCTATCATAAAAGCAGGAGGTGTGAGCTGTGGCCAATATGTTTGATTATCTGAAATGGCGGGGAGATCTTACCTTTACCCAGGACGGCGTCAACGGCGTAGACGCACTGATCTTTTCTACCCTCTGCTATGTTTGCTATCGGGGCAGGGTAGAGGAATACCCTTATACGCCGATTTCCCTGCGGGAAGCGGCGGAGGATTTCTTCTCCGGAGAAATCCAGGAAAGCAGGATCCGGGATCGGAATGACCTGTCGCTTTTGCGGGAAGCGGCAGCCACTGCCCGGTTCGGCCAGACGATGATCTGCATGTATCGGGATCAATTGATCCCGGAAGAGGAAACGCAGTTTGCCGCCATGACGTTTCTTTTGGATGACGGCAGTGGGTTTGTGGCTTTTCGCGGCACGGACAATTCCCTGGTTGGCTGGAAAGAGGATTTCAACATGTCCTTCCAAGAGACCATTCCATCTCAGCGGCTGGCTGTCCAGTATGTCCGGGATGTATGGACAGAACTCCAGCGCCCCATGCGTCTGGGCGGACATTCCAAAGGGGGCAATCTGGCAGTGTTTGCCGCTGCCAAAAGCGCCCCGGGGATCCAGAAGCAGATCCTGGAGGTGTTCAACAACGATGGCCCGGGCTTTACCGGTTATATGATGGGCGATCCGGGCTATCTGGCCATGGTGCCCAAGATCAAGACATTCATCCCCCAGTCCTCTGTAATCGGCATGCTGCTGGAGCATGAAGAACCTTACACGGTGATCCGCAGCAAAAGTGTAGGGGTGCTCCAGCATGACGCCTATTCCTGGGAAGTATTGGGCAACCAATTTATTCCGGTTCCGGAGGTATCACATACATCTCTGCTGCTGGATGCAGCCATCAAATCCTGGTTTGCCGAGAGAACAGATCAGGAGCGGAACCAGCTGGTGGATGTGATGTTCAATCTTTTGGGAACCGGTGGAATCGATCGGGCACTGGACATATTTCAGCCCAAGAATATCCGGACATATTTGAAAACCCTCAGCAGCGATGAAAAAACCCGGCGGATTCTGTCAGAAGAATTCCAGAGCTTCCTGGAAGCCGTGAAAAGAACCCGCGGCCGGTTTGAGGGAACGAAGGAAGCGCTGCCGGAAGGCGGCAGAAGTGGCACGGAACCAGGGTGAGGGGAAGCAGAACAGAATATTCGCAAATCTGCTTATCGGGTTTACACAGAAAAGGAACTTTCTGTGCCCCATATTGGTACAGACGTTCCCCTTCCAAAAGGTTGGTCTTACAGCCATGGTCTGAAATTCAATACAAACAATCTTCTGTCCAGCACAATCTGAACGAGAAGCGCGCCGGGAGGGGTCCGGGGAGGGCGGCT
>CALXDT010000116.1 GCA_944387125.1 uncultured Oscillospiraceae bacterium
AGATTTTGCCTCAGCCGAACCTTCAAAAAGTGGAGGAATCCTGTATGGATTTCCCACTTTTTGAAGGGCACGAATGGGGCAAAAGATCCGGCATTCCGCCGAAGACGATTGATTCAGAGCTTCCCTAGACCTGGAAGGCGTCCTTTACCTCCCGGTAAAAATAGATGGCATTGTAAAACAGGGAGGAATGGCGGATGGAGCGGGGGTCGTAGCCGGTGCGCTCGGCAATCCGCCGGAGCTTATACTGCAGGGTGTTCTTGTGGATAAACAGCTCCCGGGCCGCGGCGGTGAGGGAGCCGTCGTTGTCGTAAAACACCTCCAGCATGGGCAGCAGCCGGACAATCTCCCCGTCGGAGAAGCCCTTCATGATTTTGCGGATGTATTCCTGCTTGGTGGCGCTGTCCACCTGGTCGGAAAACACCTCCATGTTCAGATCGCCGTAAAACCGGATTTTCCACCGGTGGGTGCGCATACAGGCGGCCAGCGCCCGCTGCGCCCGGACATAGTTGGCGTGCATGGTCAAAAAGTCCCCGGGCTGGTCGTCAATGCCCACGGCAATGGCCAGCTCCGGAAAGGCCGCCTCCACCTGGGCGCACAGATCCCGGGCCAGCCGCAGCAGCTCCCCGTCGGTCTGCAGGGTAACAAGGCATGTCAGACCCGAGGCCTCCTGGAAAAACAGGTTGTTCCGGCCGGCGCTGAGGATGCTTTGCTTGATCAGCTGCTTGGCCGCGTCGATGCCGCGCATGGTCTCCCAGCCCTGCTTCCGGCCGGGGGAATAGACGCAGCAGGCCAGCACCCGCCGGGGGATGCTCAGATCCATCTGCAGCTCCAGCCCCCGATCCAGAAAGGCGGCGTTCAGCAGCTTCCGGTCGCCGCTGAGCCACTGATCCAGGTAGCTGTTGCGGACATTTTCCCCCACAATCCGCTGCTCCGCCAGGCTGGCCTCGGACAGCAGCAGCTCGGTCATCCGCTGAATGATCCGGGCGTTCCGAACCACCTCCGCGGAATCCCCGGTGATGCCCAGCACCCCCCGGATCTTTCCGTCCATGACGATGGGGTAATTCAGCCCCCGGAGGGCGCCGGTGTATTCCCCGTCCTCGGACACCACCACCTGGGGCAGCTGCTCGCTGATGATCCGCCAGGCCCCTCCGTGGAAGGTGTCCACCCGCTTTTCGTCGGTGGAGGCGATGATGAAGCCCCGGTCGTCCATAAGATTGATTTTCTGGGGCAGGAGATTGTTGACCTCCGAAACGATCTTGGTGGCAATTTCCCGTGTCAGTTCCACAAAAAACTCCTCCGTTTCTGAAACATGGATGCAGAAACACCGCCGGATGGGAACCCATCCGGCGGCAATTTACAGGCAGATCAAAGCATCAATCGTTCTTATGACGCTCGTTCAGATCCTTTTCGATGGTGGCCATGGTCTTCTTATCCAGGTTGTAGATCACGGAGACGCAGAACAGCTGCATCAGACCGGCGAACAGCAGGATGCCAGGCACATAGTAACGCAGGTTGGTGGCGGTCTCCAGGGTCTGGGCGGCCTTGAGGCTTTCATCGTAGCCCACCATGGTCATCAGCACCAGGCCCAGGGAGGGGCCGATGCCCTGCGCCGTCTTCCGGAAGAAGGAATACATGGCGTATGTGGTGCCTTCGTGCCGGGTGCCGAACTTCCACTCCTCATAGTCCATGGCGTCGGCCATCAGGGACCAGGTGACGCAGGAGTTGATGCCGTTGCCCAGGGCGGCGATGATCTGGCAGCCCACATAGATGGCCAGGCCCTTGCCGTCGGGGGTGACGGGCAGAATCAGCATCAGCACATAGGCGAAGGAGTACAGGATCATGCCGGCGGCCACGGCTTCCTTCTTACCGAAGCGCTTGACGATGGGCGCCACAAAGGGCATGAACACGAAGACGCCCAGCATGGACAGGGTCCCAACAAAGCCGGAGATCTGCACGTTCTTGAAGTAGGACTGGAACAGCACGGTAATGGCGGTGTTGGAGCCATACAGGCCGATGAACATGAACACGGCCATCAGGGAAGCGCCCACAGCGGCCCGGTTGCGCAGGAAGTTGCCCATGGCTTCCAGGAAGTTGAACTTGGGAGCCTCTTCATTGACGTTGATTTCCTTGTTGACGCGGATTTCGGTGTTGCGGATCATGAACTGGAAGCAGAAGAAGCCGATGACGCCCATGAGCAGGGCAATCAGGAACATCCGCTCGCCTACCATGTTCTGGGAAGCATCGTAAATCAGCAGGGGCAGGGCGATCATGGTGACGATGTTGCCGGCCTGGGAACCCAGGGAACGCCAGGTGGACAGCTGCGCCCGCTCCACGGGATCGGAGGAAATCAGGCTCAGCAGGGAGCCGTAAGGCACGTTGGCGATGGTGTAGAAGGCATCCCACAGCACATAGCCCGCAACGAACAGGATATACTTGACAATGGTGGGGGCGGTGGGCCAGGGAATGAAGCAGAAGGCGCCGGCCACCAGCAGACCGATGGAGCCTACCCAAATATACTGAAGGAACTTGTTGCGCTTGTACTGGTGGCGGTCCGCGTCTACAACGCTGCCGATGACGGGGTCATTGATGGCGTCCCAGATCTGCACCAGAAGCAGCATCGCGGCCATTGCGATGGAATCCACACCCATAAACTGGGTCCAGAAAATGGTCATCGAGCTCTTCAGCGCGAAGGACATGTTGCAGCCAAAGTCGCCGGCACAGTAGGCTATCTTGTCGCGAAAGCCGAACTTGCGGAAACCGTTGGCGTCTAATTGGATATTCTTTGCCATGGTAATCCTCCTCTTTGCGGCAATCTCAACAAAGGAAACAAGCCGCATGTAATACGATTATTATATTTTGTTAATAAAATGAAAACAATGGTCAAATTTTTGATTTTGTAACCTGCCGAAGAAATTCTTACCTCAAATTTTCGTGCAGGTTGACAAATTTGCAGGAATCAATTATGATAACTGCTGTACACATTTTTACCCAGGAGGAGCCCTATGTACAAGCGCTGCACCACAGAAGAAAGTGCCCTGCGTCAGCAGCAGTTTACCCAGTGCCTGCTGGAGCTGATGCAGCAGACACCCTATCATCAGATCACCGTGGGAGACATCTGCACCCGGATGGCCCTTTCCCGGAAATCCTTTTACCGGTACTTTTCCAGCCGGGAGGAATGTCTGCACAGTCTGGTGGATCATGCCATTCTGGATTTTCTCATGGAGCACATCCCCAATCGGTTGGACGAGGAAATTCCGGACAGCCTGTTTGCTTACTGGCGCCGGCAGAAAAAGCTGCTGGGCGCCCTGTATGACAACCGGATGCTGGATCTGCTGGTGGAGCGGGCGATGCTGTATCTGGAAGGGCAGCAGCATCGTCTAAACCGGAAAAACCACGAGCAGATGGTGTTCCTGCTGTGCGGCCTGGTGGGGATGGTGGGGGACTGGCACCGAAGCGGCTACCAAAAGTCCCCGGAGGAAATGACCGACAGCCTCCGGCGCCTGCTGTTCCACAGCCTCTGTGAATGAACCCCCGGGCATCCGTTACGGCCAGAACCGGCTGAGGCTTTGCCGCTGCTTTCCGGAATAGCCGGTGACGGGCTTTGCCAGAAGCATGGAGCGCAGCACCGCCTCCTCCGCGGCCTCTGCCGCGGCCCGGAAGGCCGGATCCAGATGCTCCTCCCCCAGGCACAGCAGAGGAAAGACCCCCGCGTCCCGGGGGATCCGGTTGGCTGTGGAAAAGCCAATCATAACCTCTCCGCTGCCGTGCCCCATGAAGCTGCCCAGCCGGGCCAGCCCCACGGCGCACCGGCGGATCACCCGCCCCAGCTGCCGGGCGGACAGAGGCAGATCCGTGGCCAGAATCATAATGCAGCTGCCCTTGTCCGGTTCCTCCTCCCGGAGGATCCCGGCAATCTGCCGTCCCACCGGCCGGCCTTCAATGGTCAGATCCCCCAGGCAGCCGTGGTTGCTCAGCACCAGCATTCCCAGGGTGTATGTCTTCCCGGAAATTTCCATCACCCGGGAGGCGGTGCCGATGCCCCCCTTCAGGCCGTGGCAGGTCATGCCCTTTCCCGCCCCCACGTCTCCCAGGGCAAAGTCCCGGGAGGCGTTTTCAATGGCTCGGAACACCTCCGGCTGTCCCACCGCCCGGTGGCGGATGTCATTCAGGGAAGCGTCGTTGCACTCGCACACCACCGGATTCACCGATTCCAGCACATAGCCCCCCTGCTCCGCCCGGCGGCACAGGTATTCCACCAGGGCATCGTGCACCAGACCCACGTTCAGGGTGTTGGTCAGGGCGATGGGGCTTTCCAGGGTGCCCAGCTCCTGGATCTGCATCAGTCCGGCGGTTTTTCCAAAGCCGTTGAGCACATGACAGGCGCAGACCATCTTGTTCAGAAACACATCGTCCCGGCATGGCATGACCACCGTCACCCCGGTTTTGTGCCGGGGGGTGTCAATGGTGCAGTGCCCCACCGTCACCCCGTCCACATCGCTGATGGAATTGCGCCGCCCCCGGGGCATGACGCCGATTTTCCTTTCCACAAAGCATTCCTCCAACTGTTTTTTCCTATTATGCCACGTTTTTTCCCGGTTCTCAAGAGGCGAAATCCCCCGCGCCCTATGTGCGGTTTTTATGAGAAAGCACTTCCGGTTTTGTCGGAAATGACGATTTTTTCCGGTTCCGGCTGTTTGCCATTGCGTCCCGGTGAAAAAATGGTTATAATCAATGTCATTGTAAAAACTGGAATCGTTTACGGTTTTCTTTCCACATGGAGGACCTCCCTATGACCATCAAAGACCTGGCAGAAAAAACCGGATATTCCGTAGGGACGGTATCCCGCGCCTTAAACGGCATGCCGGATGTGAGCAAAAAAGCCCGGGCGGTGATTCTCCGGGCGGCCGCGGAAAGCGGCTACGAGCCAAACCTCAACGCCAAGCAGCTGAAGCAGCAGCATTCGGCGCTGATTCTGGCCATTGTCCGGGGCGCCCGGAACGAGCTGTTCGGAATGATGCTGGTGGTGATTCAAAGTCTCATCGCCCAGTCCCCCTACCGTTTGGAAACGGACTACATTGACGAAGAGGAGGACGAGGTTCACCGGGCGGTGCAGCTGTGCCGGGAGAAGAAGCCCCTGGGGATTCTGTTTCTGGGGGGCAGCAGCCGGAACTTTCAGGAGGGCTTTGAGAACATCCGGATTCCCGCGGTGCTGCTGACCAACGACGCCCGGGAGCTGGGCTTTTCCAATCTGTCCAGCGTATCCACAGACGACGCCCTGGCGTCCCAAACGGCGGTGGAGCGGCTTCTGGATCTGGGGCACCGGGACATTGTCATCATCGGCGGCCCCCGGGAGAATTCCGACACCGGCCGCCAGCGGTATGAAGGGTGTGTTTCCGCCTTTGCCGGCCGGGGGATTCCCTTTCACCCGGAACAGCAGTATCGGGAGAGCCGGTATTCCTACCGGGAAGGCTATCAGGCGGCTCTGGCGCTGCTGGACAGAAATCAGCCCTTTACGGCTGTTTTCGCCATGGCGGATGTGCTGGCCGTGGGCGCCGTCCGCGCCCTTCGGGACCGGGGGCTGAAGGTGCCCCGGGATGTATCGGTCATCGGCATAGACGGCCTGCCCCTGGGGGATTTCCTCTGCCCCCGGCTTTCCACCGTCCGGCAGGAGGTGGAGGAAATGGCCCGCCGGGGGGTGACGATTTTGCTGGACGTTCTGGAAAACCACGGGCCCGCCCGGCATGAGACGGTGCCCTTCACCCTGCTGCCCGGGGAAAGTCTGGCAGCAGCGAAGCCCTGATTTCCCGCCCCCGCCGCTTTCACGGCGGGGGCTTTTTTGGGCTTGGTCTTCTGCCAGACCGGAAATTGGCGCGTTTTTTGGCTGGTTCGTTTTTGGGGCTGGTTCGGTTTGCGTTCAGCCACTGCAAGCGTTTCGCTGGTCAGCCCTGCGGGGCGATACTTTCTTGTTTGGGCAAGAAAGTATCCAAAGAAGCCCACTTGGGAAGGCGCTGAGTT
>CALXDT010000117.1 GCA_944387125.1 uncultured Oscillospiraceae bacterium
AAGGAAAGCGTCACCTGCTGGGTGGACGTAATCCCCCTGCAGGAGGTTCTGTATGTGAACGAGCTCGCCAACCTGTGCGTCTTCCAGATGTACCACTACAGCGGGAACGAGACGGTAAACGCCGGCACCGGCAAGGAGCTGACCATCAAGACCCTGACGGAGCTGGTAGCTAAGGTGGTGGGCTATACCGGGCAGATCCTCTGGGATCCTTCCAAGCCCAACGGCACCCCCCGGAAGCTCCTGGACGTGAGCAAGGCCGCCGCCCTGGGCTGGACCTACAAAACGGAACTGGAAGACGGGATCCGCCTGGCCTATCAGGATTTTCTGAACAATCCCACCCGTGCGGAACGGTAAAAGGAGAGCGACATTATGAACATCATACTGCTGTCCGGAGGCTCCGGCAAACGACTCTGGCCTCTGTCCAACGACATCCGCTCCAAGCAGTTTATCAAGATTTTCAAAAAACCCGACGGAAGCTATGAGTCCATGGTGCAGCGGGTGTACCGGCAGATCAAAGAAGCCGACCCGGCGGCCAGAGTGACCATCGCCACCAGTAAGAGCCAGATTTCCGCCATCCACAACCAGCTGGGGCAGGATGTGGGCATCTCCCTGGAGCCCTGCCGCCGGGACACCTTTCCGGCCATCCTTCTGGCCACCGCCTATCTGGTGGAGGAAATGGGGGTCAGCCCCCGGGAATCGGTGGTGGTCTGCCCGGTGGATCCCTATGTGGAGGACAGCTATTTTGCGGCGCTGAAGGCTCTGTCCGCCCAGGCGGACAAGGGGGAGGCCAATCTGGTGCTCATGGGCATTGCCCCCACCTATCCTTCGGAAAAATACGGCTACATCCTCCCCGCCTCCGGGGAAAACCCCGCGATGGTATCCACCTTCAAGGAGAAGCCCACCGCCGCCGCGGCCGCGGACTATATCCGCCAGGGCGCCTTGTGGAACGGCGGCGTCTTTGCCTATCAGCTGGGCTATGTGCTGGAAAAGGGACATCAGCTGATCGACTTCACCGACTACCGGGATCTGTTTGACAAATACGAAACCCTTCAGAAGATCTCCTTCGACTACGCGGTGGTGGAGCAGGAGGAGAAGATCCAGGTGATGCGGTATCAGGGGCAGTGGAAGGATCTGGGCACCTGGAACACCCTCACCGAGGCCATGGAGGAGCCCAGCGTGGGCAAAGCCATGATGGGCGGCAGCTGTGAAAACGTCCATGTAATCAACGAGCTGAACCTGCCCATTCTGGCCATGGGTCTGCGGGATGTGGTGATCTCCGCCTCCCCCGATGGGATTCTGGTCAGCGACAAGGAGCAAAGCTCCTATATCAAGCCCTTTGTGGATAAGATTGACCAGCAGATCATGTTCGCGGAAAAAAGCTGGGGCAGCTTCCGGGTGCTGGATGTGGAAGCCCAGAGCATGACCATCAAGGTGACGCTGAACCCCGGCCACAGCATGAATTACCACAGCCACAGGCTCCGGGACGAGGTATGGGTGGTGACATCCGGCACCGGGCGCACCATTGTAGACGGCATGGAGCAGCAGGTGGGCCCCGGCGATGTGATCACCATGGAGGCCGGGTGCCGCCATACCATTCTGGCAGACAGCGAGCTGAAGCTGGTGGAAGTCCAGCTGGGCAGGGAGATCACCGTCCATGACAAGCAAAAGTACGCCCTGGAATGCTGAGGGGAACCGCCCCTTTCTGCTGAAGCCCTGGGGAAAGGACTACCTCTGGGGAGGAAGGCGGCTGAACGATGACTTTTCCAAGGATATTCCCCTGTTCCCCCTGGCGGAGACCTGGGAGTGCTCCACCCATCCCGACGGCCTGAGCCTGGCGGCCAGCGGGGAATTCGCCGGGCAGACCCTGGCGGAAGTGTTAAACGCCCATCCGGAATTTTTGGGCACCCACCCCCAAACCCGGGGGGAGCTGCCCATTCTGGTAAAGCTCATCGACGCCCGGGAGAATCTTTCCGTCCAGGTGCACCCCACCGACGCCTACGCCGCCGCCCATGAGCAGGGCATGCAGGGGAAGACGGAAATGTGGTATGTGCTGGACGCGGCGAGAGACGCCCAGCTGGTCTACGGCCTCCGCCGTGACATGACCCGGGAGCAGCTGCGGGGGTGCATCCAGGCGGGCACCCTGGAAGACTGTCTGCAAAAGGTTCCGGTGCGCCGGGACGATCTGTTTTTCATTCCCGCGGGCACCATCCACGCCATTGGCGCGGGGGTTCTGGTGGCGGAGATCCAGCAGAACTCCAACCTGACCTACCGGCTTTACGACTATGACCGGCGGGACAAAAACGGAAACAAGCGTCCGCTGCACATTGACCGGGCTTTGGACGCGGCAAATTTACAGGCCAGCGCCGCCCCCCGGCAGCCGCTGCGGGTGCTGAAATACCGCCGGGGCTGCGCCATGGAGCTGCTGTGCCGGTGCAAATACTTTGAGGTGTACCGGATGCTGGTAAACACCGAGCGGTGCCGGGAGATGGTGGAATACCGATCCGACAGCAGCTCTTTCCGGGTGCTGCTGTGTGTGGGCGGCTGCGGATCCCTGTGGTTCGGAGGGGAAGCGCTGCACTTTTTCCGGGGGGACTGTATTTTTGTCCCCGCGGATTCCGTGCCCGTTTTTATCCACGGCCAGGCGCAGTTCCTGGACGTGCGGGGTTAAGGAAGCTGCGGAAAGCGGCTTGGGGAGAACCAGAATTAGGGAAGCTCTGAATCAATCGTCTTCGGCGGAATGCCGGATCTTTTGCCCCATTCGTGCCCTTCAAAAAGTGGGAAATCCATACAGGATTCCTCCACTTTTTGAAGGTTCGGCTGAGGCAAAATCT
>CALXDT010000118.1 GCA_944387125.1 uncultured Oscillospiraceae bacterium
TTTTACCACATCCGTGCAGTTCAAAAAGTGGGAAATACATACAGTATTTCTCCACTTTTTGAAGGTTCGGCTGAGGCAAAATCTCTCGGCATCCGCTCTTGCCGATTTAATCAGAGCTTCCTTAACACGAAGATTTTAAAAAGAGAATCCGTATCATACTATAGATAGAATCGACGCTTACCTGCCAACGCAAAATGCCCCATGCCGGAGGGATCTCCACTGCGGCATGGGGCGAACTTATTTTGTTTGTTCCGGTTCTTCGATCGCAACGCCTTTTTTCTTTCGTTTTTGCTCCTGGAAATAGTAGCTAAGGCTTCCCGGCGTGGCGGGGTACGGCAAAAGCTTAACGTTGATGAGCCAGGCGATGAATACGCCAAGGATCGTCTGGACGGCCCGCATGACGGAGTACAGGTACATGCTGGAGTCGATGTGGGACACCATGAGAATGATGTAGATGGCGGCGGACAGGCCGCAGTAGATCCGGCACTTGGCCATCTCCGCCAGTGTCAGGACCAGAAGGGTGCCCAGGAGAAGCAATGCGATCTCCAGGGCCGTCCACCACTGGGGCTGGATCAGGGCCTGACCCAGGTCCAGCAGAGCCATAAGGGGCAGTCCCACTCCAATGGCTACAAAGGTGGCAAGGATGCGCAGCCTTCCATAGTCAGCCGTCTTGTGAGAGGTCTCCCGGATCTCGATCATGCCGTAGACATAGATGAAAATGGGATGGGTCTCCAGCCCCGGGATCACCAGCCGGATCAGCTGCCACAGGCAGAAGCCCATGAAAATGGCCAGCAGGCTCTTGGCCTTGCGCATACCGAAATGGGGATGGGGAATGTCTGGGATATCGGTGTTGGGCATTCGGTTCACCTCCTGTCAAACAAGACCGTACATTACGACAATGGCGATCCAGGTGCACCCCAGACCGATCAGACTCGTTACACCTCCCACCTTCACATAGTCCTTGAACCGGTAGCCGGCGATCTGCACCATCGTGGTGGTGGATGTGGCCACCGGCGTGGCAAAGGCCAGGCTGGAGCCAAAGATACACGCCATGGCGATCATCTGGGGATCACCCCCCTCCCGCATAGCAAGATTCGCGCCCATGGTGGTGAGCATGAGAACCAAAGATCCGTCCGGCAAGACCAGGGAGAGCACATAGGCCATCAGGAGGAATATGGTCATTATCGCCAGATCCGCCGATTCTCCGGATCCCAGTATTCGAAGGATCCAGCCAACCACCACGTCTCCGGCACCGGACTTTTCAAATCCGTGGGCAATTCCCAGGGCTCCTCCCAAGGTGATCAAGGTCCCCCAATGCATATTCCGCATAGACGCTTTGCCATCCACACAACGGGCAATGACCAAGATCAATGCCCCGGTGATGGCGATCTGGCCCAGATCCCAGCCGAAAGGCCGGATCACGAACAGCACCGCGCAGGAAAGAAACACAATGACGGAAATCGCCGCCTTCTTCTTGTTCAGCTGCTTTCCCATGGTGTTTGTATGCTGGTTGTCCGTCTCCGGGAAGTCAAAGCACTTCACCTGGAAATCGTACAGGAAGAAATGGTAGCACACAGCCAGCACCGCCACAATGGCCAGGGTGATGGGAGGGTGGAGAAAAATTCCAGCGGCTCCGCCCCCACCTCTTCCAAGGCGCTGCTGGCCATAAGGGGAGAAGTGCAGCCCACCATGGAGCCTGTGCCTCCGATGAGCACGCCGCAGGCCATGGTAAGGTAGACGTTCTTCTTTTGAATCCTGCCGCCGGAGGATGCGGCCACAGAGGAGACGAAAGGCATCAGCATGGCAACCAGGGTGGAATTGACAATGAAGACCGACATCAGTGCCGACAGGACAAACAATCCGATGGTGAAGCGCTTTTCATTTTGGATCCTGGACAGGGATCCTTCTACCAGGTTGATCACGCCGCTTTCAAACAGGGCATCCACAATGATGATCATGCCCATGGTCAGCAAAACTGCCGTCCCCGTGAAGCCGGAAAATGCCTCCGTTGGGGTCAGGATCCCTGTGTACAGCATGGCAAGGAGGCCGATCATAGTCGTGACGGAGATGGGGAACCACTCCAGAACATACAGAACGAAGGTGATAAGAACAATCCCTGCGGCGATGGTACTTTGTGTCATGGAACGCCCCCAATATCGATCTGCAGGTGCGTCCGTCAACGGCGGCAGGCAGGGACGCCTGTGTTTAGAGAACCGCTTTCACTCGACACAGCGCCTGGCAGAACAACTGCTTTTTTTGCATTGTATCATACGGAAAACTCCAAAATATGAATAAGATGTAAACTACCGAAAACTTTTGTTTACACGATAGCGCATAAAAAAGCGGCTGCGGCAAAGGCTTTTACAAGCCCCCGGTTACAAAGAAAGAACGCTGACAGGGACACAGATTGTATCCTTATCAGCGTTCTTATTTGGGACATCGAAACAGTATCGATGCCGATTATTTGGCGCTCTTTTTGGCGGTGTTGATGGATGCAATCAGAAGCTTTTTGCCCTCAATAGCAAATGCCTTGGAGTTATCCATCAACGGACTGCCCATAAAACCGCACCCTTCGCATCCTGCTAAAAAATCGACAAGCCCACAAGTGTGCTTGCCGATTTTTGGTGCGAGAGATGGGACTCGAACCCACACGGCGTAACCACACGCACCTCAAACGTGCTTGTCTACCATTCCAACACTCTCGCGAACTTAATGTATTATAACGTCTCAGGGGGGATTTGTCAATAGTTTTTCTGGGAAACCATTGCAACAGCCGGCGTCATCTGGTATACTGGAAACAATGGCATGGAGGGTTGTGTATGACGCGTTTTTTTGTGGAGCCGGAGCAGATGCGGCCGGAATTTCTGGTGCTTACCGGGGAAAATGCCCAGCACGCGAAGGTGCTGCGGCTGAAGCAGGGGGAGCAGGTATTGGTCTGCGACGGGCAGGGGAGGGAGTGCCTTTGTACGGTTAGCGACCTGAGCCCGGGGCAGGTGAGCCTGGTGGTGAACAGCCGGCAGGATTCACAGGCAGAGGCGGCGGTTCCGGTCAGCGTCTATATGGCCTATGCCAAGGGGGACAAGCTGGAGCACGTGATCCAGAAAGCCACGGAACTGGGGGCTTATGAGATCGCGGCCTTTCCCTCCGCCCGGTGTGTCTCCCGGCCGGATGAAAAAAGCCTGAAGAAGAAGCTGGAGCGCTGGCAAAAAATCGCCGCATCCGCTGCCCAGCAGTCCGGCCGGGGCAGGATTCCCCAGGTGATCGCTCTGGGAAGCTACCGGGAGGCGCTCCATCGGGCCGCCCAGGCAGATCTGGCCATTTTGTTCTATGAAAATGAGCGCTCGGCGACTTTGCGCATGGCGCTGGAAGCAGGAGAGTACCGGAGCGTCAGCCTGCTCACCGGCCCGGAGGGGGGTCTGGAGGAACAGGAAGTGGAGCAGGCTGTGGAGGCCGGGATGCGGGTGTGCACCCTGGGGAAGCGGATTCTCCGGTGCGAAACGGCGCCTTTGTGCGCTCTGTCCGCGGTGATGTATCACACAGGAGAGTTCTGATACGGATTCCCTTTGAAAAATCACAGATTCGGCAGCGCCCAGGGGGATGCCTTCTTGATGAACAGGAAAGAGAAACAGGATGAGAAATTCCCATGCCGACCATCGGCGCCGCGATCCATGAAAGGACAGACGGCATGGGAATTTTGTGCCCCGGCTGCCCCGCAGGGGCGAGGGGCGGGTACTGAAATCCATTGTTTCCTGGGAATGCGCAGCATTCCCAGGAAAGCCTTTGGGCAATTGCCGTCCAGGGAGGAACTTCCATTATGAAAAGAATATGGCTTCTTTTTCTTGCGGCTTCCGTCAGCATCCTGTGCGGATGCGGCGGCAGGCGGGTAACGGGTCAGATTGTGAATGCCGATATCCATGGGGAAACCGGGTTGAATGCCTTCGTGATCCGGACGGCGGAAGATGCGCAAGTCGGCATTGAGATAACAGAGGACACCTATGTGTTCTCCTTTATAGACGGTTTCAGCCCGGGGGACTTTCTCTCCGGGCAGCAGACGGAGGTTTCTGTGTCTGTAACATGTAACGGATTTGGCAGGAAACAGGCCATGGGAGCCGGAGAGAAGCTGCGGGTCTATCCAGCGGAGCAAATTGAAGTGGTTGGGATTTTACAGCCCGACGCCTGTGTACTGAATGACGGCACCAAAGTGAACCTCTGGGCGTATACCCATGGCACCAGCTATGTTTTGCCCTCAGGCGCGGAATTGCTGTGGGTTCAAAACCCCACCGGCCCGGATGCTGTTTCCGTGGGCGGAACGGAAGGCTTTGATGATCTGAAAGAGGCGGCAAAGGAGCGGGTGCTTGGGTTTTTCAGGGAGCAGGGGCTGCTGTATGACATTCAGGCGGAGCTGGAAAAGGCGTATGCGGATTACAGACAAGGGGAGGAAGACGAGGCGTTTGATGCCTATTATCTCAGCCAGGATATTTCGCCTACGGCATATAACAGCACCCATATGTATTTCCTGACGTCTGTGAGCATCCCCGCAGACGGCAGCGTGAACCGAGAGGTTCGTCTCGGCGCGGCCTTTGACAAGGAGACGGGGGAGCATCTGGAGAACTGGGAATTTTTTTCGTGCCCGCCGGAGGAGGCTCTGCCAGGGCTGCTGGATCTGGCCGGCATCACGGAGCCGGTATTGAGAAGGGAAATGGAACAGGCATTTTCCTGGGACAGTATCGTTTTTTTCTCGGATCATCTGGAAATTTGCTTCCGGGAGGGAACATTGCCCAGCCAGAAGTACGGCAGCATTCTGGCACTGGACTATGACCCGCCGCTTTTGGAGATGCTGCACCCCTGGGCGGTTCCTGAAAACCCCGAATAAGGAAAATCAACCGGGAACCTCTGTGGTTCCCGGTTGATTTGGGTTATGCTTTCGGTTTCCGCACCGTGACGTCTCCGGACATGGACTCTATTTCAATGGAGCACCGCCCGTCGCCGTATACATACTGATTTCCCTTGCGCTGGGTTTCAAAATCCGTGACCAGATCGCTGCTCAGCGCTTCCATGGAAAGGGTAAACCCGCAGTCCTCCGGAAGGGTCAGATCCAAAGAACCGGAGGCGGAATCCATCTCGATTTCCTTGGGGGTATCGGTCAGAACGCCTGTAAAGTCGCCGGAGGCGCTGTCCATATCCAGCTCCTTCAGGGTGCCGGAGAAGGAAACGTTTCCCGAGGCAGTATCCACGGACAGGCTGTCAACGATGCAGTTTTCAAACACGGCGGAGCCGCTGGAGGTATCATATTCCGCGTCTGAAATGGTCAGCTCCCGGACATTCAGCTGCGCCGAGTTGGTTTCCACCTCCAGCTCCCGGCAGACCCAATCCACCGGCACGGTGATGGTCAGTGTCCGATCCGAAGAATCGCCCAGGGAGCCGGCGGGATCTGAGGAGTAGATTTTCAGCTCGCCTTTCCAAAGACTGTGGAACAGTGTGGTTTCTCTGCTGCTGTCGGCGGTGGTCTCTTCCACAGTGATTTCCTCCCCGCCTCCGGGGACAATGGAAACAGAACCCCTTGCCCAACCGATTTTTAACTCCTGCACTTCCTCAGCGGAGAAGGAAAGGGGGAACTGTTCCGCCTGAACCAGGACACGCTCTGTAGCCGACGGCGTGTCTTCATTGCCTGCGTTATTCTGGATCAGGGGAGCGGTTGCCGCTGCTTCATTCTGAGAAAACTGCTCTTTTAGATTCAACCGGACACCGCCTGTCCAGGAGACTGTCAGTGCAACGACGAGAATACCCACCAGAACGAGAACCAGAATGCTCCAGAGGATAATGCGGATGATTGCGCTGGTTTTCATATTATGCCTCCTCCTTCAAATCCCAGATGGCTTCGATTAAATTGTTGATCGCGAAAACAATGGGGAAGATCAGCCAGGTGATGTGCCAGGCTCCCAAAAGAAAGCTGGTGAGGAAATAGACCACAAGGCCGATGGCCCACACAAGGCCGCGGATGCTGTCCAGAGTCTTCTTTCTGGGAGAGGCCGCAGTGTTTCTTTCCTTGGTTTCCTCTTCGTCCTTCCTGGCTCCCAGGATCATCAGGAATGTGGCCGCGGCTACCAGAATCAGGGTGCCGCATAGTCCCAGGGTATCCATTCCCAGATCGCTGAGCACGATCAACGGAATCAAACACAGGATATACAGCGCCACACCCACAGCCTGAAGCACCTTTTTCCTGGAAATACCGTCCGTTTCCTGCGGAGCCGGGGCGGAGGCAGGGGCCTGGAAAGAAGACTGTCCCAGAATGGTATTGATATCGCCGATCCCGGAGATGGCCAGCCGGTAAGCGGCCTCCGGCACCTTGCCCTGGGCGATTAAATCATCGTATCGATCCAGGGTATTTTGCAGGATCTCCTGCTTGATGTCTTCGCAATCCGCGGCTCCCGCGAAAAGAAGCTCCACATATTGGATCAGTTGTTCTCTCATAGCTGTTCCCCCACTTCCAGAAGTTTATCCATGATTTCCTTGGTCTCCTGCCACTCTGCCAGAAGACGGCGGCAGGCTTCCCGGCCTTCGGCGGTGATGGTATAGTATCGCCGCCTGGCGCCTGCACCGCTTTGCCCCCAGTAGGAGGCAATGTAACTCAGTTCCTCCAGACGCTTAAAGGCGGTGTATAGGGTGGCTTCTTTCAATTCAAACCGGCCGGAGGAAAGGGTGGAGATGGTTTTGTTGATCTCGTAGCCGTAGCTGTCCCCCCGGAGCAAACGCGCCAGAATGATTGCGTCGGTGTGCCCCCGGATCAGATCACCGGCAATGGACATATGCATCCCTCCTTTGCAACCATAGTACCATGAAATACCTCGACTGTCAAGGTATTTCATAAAAAATAATGCGGCGGAAATCCGCCGCATTATTTGTGGTATTTGCTGCCTGCCTGAATGGCTTCTGCCCGATACAGCTGCTCCAGAACCATGATCCTGGCCAGATGGTGGGGGAAGGTCATGGGACCCATGGACAGCCGGAAATCCGCCCTGGCCTTGACCCTGGGAGCCATACCGAAGGAGGAACCAATGAAAAAGCAGGCGCCGGACTTGCCGCTCATTTTCACCTCCGCCAGCTTGCCGGCAAAGGCCTCGCTGCTCAGTTCCTTTCCCTCCGGAGTGAACACACAGAGCCAGGCGCCTTTCGGAATTTTCGAGAAAACCAGATCCGCTTCCTTTTCCAGCCCGGCGGAAATCTCAGCAGGGGAGGGATTTTCCGGTAGGCGGGTTTCCGGCAGCTCCAGCAGAGAGAATTTGCAGTAGCCGCTCAGCCGCTTTTTGTATTCCTCCGCGGCGGAGATATAAAATTTCTCCTTTAGCCTGCCCATGGTGATCAGCGTGATATCGAACATAGGTCGCTCCTTATATTCCGCAATCTGATAAGAGGATTCTACCATTTCCGGAGGAAAAAGGCAATCATCATTTCCTTTCCCTGTGCAATACTGAAACAGGAGGTGTTTACCCATGGAAAAGAAGCAGCAGGAAAAAATCATCTCTGATCCCAACGGCAGCTATACCGGCCGCCCCAGGGATCGGATGGAGAAGCCCATCCAGGACGCAGACGATCTTTGAATCAGGCGGGTTTTCCCCGCCTGATTTTCATCTGCCGCTGAATCAATCGTCTGCCGGATCGTTTGCCATCTGCCCCTGCCGATTTCATCAGTACATCCTCAGCCGACGGGAACGAACTGATAGAGCTGTACCGTTTCCCCATCGGCATTCTGTTCCCAGCCTTTGTGCAGAACAATGGCGTCGATGTTTGCCACGTCCAGAATTTGGGAGGAACTTGCGTGCATCTCATAGAGCAGCTGCTCCTGATCCACATAGCCTTCTGAAGCGGGGCTGGCACAGAGGAGGATTTGGCCATCCTTGGTGCGAACGCCTTTAATGGACGGGGGATAGTGTTCCAGGGTCTCCCAGCCGTCATAATAGCCGTTGGTTTGCACTACGGCTCGAATGGTCAGGGGTGTGATCTCCACTTCTTTGACAATGTGCCCATCGCTGATTTCCAGATCCGGCTGGGCAACCAGGTTCTGATCGGTGCCGGTAAGGGTCCAGCGTAAGGTCCAATTGCCCTCCACGGTTTTTGTCGTTTCGGATACAGCCTTGGCGACGTCCGCATCCTGGCCAAATCCGGTGAAACGGATTTCAAACTCCTTTCCGAAATAGTCGGCGCCGTTTCCGCGGAAAGAAAAGGAAATTACATATTCCAGGCTGCCGTCCGGAGCCTGGTAGGCTTCCACATAATCGCCGTTTTCGTCTGTTTTCGCCGGGCTTCCGTCGGCGTAGGTATATCCATCCCGGCTGAAGTAGAGGCCGTCATCGAAGCGGCCGGCCCAGGCGCCTTCCCAGAATTGCCAGCTGCCGTCAATGGTGGGGTAGCCATCGAAGAAGGCCGCGGGACGCCCCGCCTCCGGCAGGTCGAAGCCCTCCACCCGGAACACCAGCATCCCCCGGTAATTGTCCACAATGCTCTGCACCGCGGTAACGGTAATGCCCTGATCGGTGACGGTAAGCACTTCGCTGGGATTTTCCGTTCCCTTTGTTTCTTCCAGCATGACGGAAAGACCGCTTTTCTCTGCCTGTTCCCGAATCTGCTGAGAGGGCTTGTAGCTGCCCTGGGCGGAACTGGACCACCGGGTGTATACTGCGGCGCCTGTGAGCGTGGCCAGCACCAGAGCGGCGGCCAGGGCGATGAAGGGCAGCTTGCTCCGGCCGCGTTTTTTTTCCGGGATGCGCTGCCGCCCGGCTTGGACGGTGAGACGATGGATCATGTCCCGCTTTTGCTCCTGCGAAAAGGTAAGGGCATCCATGGATTTCCGCATCTCCGATCGAATATTGTGCTTCACAGGGCAAGTCTCCTTTCTTCCTCGATAATGAGCGCTCTGAGCTTTTTCCGCCCCCGGGTCAAATATTGGTTCACAGCGCCTTTGCGGACGCCCATCAGGTCTGCGATTTCCCGGGCTGAGCAGCCTTCGTAGTAGTACAGATACAGGCTGATCCGGTACTTTTCCGGAAGCGGCTTCATAGCGTCCAGCAGCCAGCTGTCCGGCACCGCCGGCGCAGGGATCTGAGAAGCGTCTTCCAGGGCTACGGTACGCCGGAAGAAGGCGCTTTTTAAATGATCCTTGCAGGCGTTGATGGTGGTGCGGATGATTCAGGCTTTTTCGTGTTCCTGGCTGTCAAATGCCATATCATGGGTGATATATTTCAGAAAAACGGTTTGGCAAATATCTTCCGCGTCGCAGGTTTGCTTCAGATATTGATAGCTGATCCGCAGGATCATGTCGGCATACCGGTTTACCAGACGGGCTGCTTGAGATTCCTCCATCAGAATGTCACCTTCCTTTTCCGTCAATTGAGGTCCTCTATCTGAAATACGAAGCAATTCGGGAAAAGCTGACACCAGAATACCAAGAAAATATGCGGAACGCAAAGAGATCCCTTGCGTTCCGCATATGCTTACTCTCCTTTGTATTTTCGCCGGGTGGCCATGCCGCCCCGGATGTGCCGCTCCTGTTTGTTCAGGTCAAGAACCTGCCGTGCCTGCACATACAGAGCGTAGTTATATTGCTTCAGCCGGTAGGAAAGATCCTTATGTACTGTGGATTTGGAAATGCCGAAGTGTTTGGCCGCGGCGCGGACAGTGGCGCCGGTTTCGATCATGTACACAGCCACTTCACAGGCTCGCTTGCATAAGCATTCCTTCATAGGCTCCCCTCCGATGCTGTGTGCTGCTGGAAAAGCATATGTCCGGAATCCCGGGGATATGCAGGCTTGACACCAGAGATATGGGGGGATAAAATAAGAACAACAACAGCGAATCAGCAGAAACGGGGAAATTTGCCATGCTTTATTTTAACAACGACTATTCCGAGGGCTGCCATCCGAAGATCCTGGAAGCGCTGGCCAAAACCAATCTGGAGCAGACGCCCGGTTATGGAGAAGACGCGTACTGCCGCCGGGCGGCGGAGAAGATCCGGAGCCTTTGCCGCCGGGAGGACGCTGCGGTTCATTTTTTGGTGGGCGGAACCCAGACCAACATGACGGTAATCGCCGCCGCGCTGCGTCCCCATCAGGGGGTGCTGTGCGCGGTCAGCGGCCATATCAACGGCCACGAGACCGGTGCGGTGGAAGCCACCGGGCACAAAATCCTGCAGCTGCCTTCCGCCGATGGAAAGATCACCGCGGAACAGGTGGCTTCCGCTGTGGGGGCGCACCGGGCGGATCCCAGCTTTGAGCACGGGGTGCAGCCGAAAATGGTCTACATTTCCCATCCCACAGAGCTGGGAACCCTGTACAGCCTGGAAGAATTGGAAGAACTGTCTGAAACCTGCCGGGGACTGGGGCTGTATCTGTTTCTGGACGGCGCGCGGCTGGGTTACGCGCTGGCGGCACAGGCAGGGGAAATGACAATGGCGGATATCGCCGGGCTGTGCGATGTGTTCTACATCGGCGGCACCAAAGTAGGGGCGCTGTTTGGAGAAGCGGTGGTGATTGGAAACCCGGCTTTGCGGGAAGACTTCCGATATCTGATCAAGCAGCGGGGCGGAATGCTGGCCAAGGGGCGGCTTCTGGGAATTCAATTCGATACGCTGATGACGGACGGGCTGTATCTGTCCATTGCCGCCCAGGGTGTTGCCATGGCGGAGCGGCTGCGCCGGACGTTGAAAACCCTCGGGGTTCCGCTGCTGGTGCCGGGGATTACCAACCAGGTGTTCGCGGTGCTGCCGGACACCGTACTGGATGCCCTTGCCGAAACCTTTGTCTTCAGTGAATGGGAGCGGGTGGACGAAGCGCACCGTGCCGTCCGGTTTTGCACCAGCTGGGCCACCCGGGAGGAAGATGTGGAGGCTCTGTGCCAGGCGCTGGAAAAGCTGTGCCGAACCTGAATGTTTACAATGCGTTCATTAGACTTTTGGAAACAGCTGGGATATACTAGTGAAAAAGGGGGAATGCCGGATGAATTATGACAGAAGGCTAATGCCAAAATTGTTTCTTTTGGTGGCCGGCTGCATCGTATTTGGTTGGTTGGTGCTGGATACTGCCCGGGCAACCGTTATGTTTCGTGCAATTTGGAATTTGATTTCGCCGTTTGTTGTGGGCGCGGGCATCGCCTTTGTCTTCAATGTGCCCATGCGCGCCATTGAACGGCAGATGGAAGGCATTCGCCGGGAGGGGCTGCGCAGAGGATTGTCCATTCTGCTGACCATTGCGGCGTTGATCCTGGTGATCATGTTCATCGTGGAGCTGCTGGTGCCTCAGATTCAAATGACCATTGAATCACTCAGCGCCAAGATCCCCGCTTTTGTGGAGCGGGTTGCCAATTACATGATGCGCCTGATGGAAAACAATCCGGAAATGACCACGTATCTGCTGGATCTGCTGGATATCGAAAAGCTGGATTGGAGCAATTTGGAAAATGTCTTCACTGTGCTGGGAAAACAAATTACCAGCATGATGGGCAGCGCGGTGAATGTGATCGGCAGCTTGACCAACAGCGTGGTGAATTTTGTCATTGCCATTGCCTTTTCCGTGTACTGTCTGGCACGGAAGGATATTCTGGCGCGCCAGGGCAGGCGGATCCTCTATTCCATCCTGCCGGAAAGGATTGCCGATGAGATTATCCGGATCCTGCGGCTGACCAACGCTACGTTTTCCAATTTTATTTCCGGTCAGTGTCTGGAGGCCTGTATTCTGGGCTGCCTGTTTGCGGTGGCCATGGCCATTTTCAAAATGCCCTACATTCCCCTGGTCAGTGTGACCATCGCTGTGACGGCGCTGGTGCCTGTGGTGGGCGCTTTCGTCGGCTGCGTCGTGGGTGCGTTTTTCATTCTTGTGGACGACCCCATCCAGGCGCTGAGCTTTGTGGCCATGTTCCTGGTGATCCAACAGGTGGAGGGCAACCTGATTTACCCCAGAGTGGTGGGAACCTCGGTGGGGCTGCCCGGAATGTGGGTGCTGGTTGCTGTTACCATCGGCGGAGAGCTGATGGGCATTGGCGGAATGCTGCTGATGATTCCTCTGACCTCGGTTCTTTACACCCTGGCGCGGGAGTTTACGGACAAGCGTCTGGAAGCCAGACACATTCCGGAGGATAAGCTGCAGAACCACCCGCCGGAAATCCAGTCCCGGTTCCAAAAGAACCGGGAACGAAAAAACAGAATCCATCTGGAAAAAATGAAGGAAAAGTTCCGGAAAATGCAGGAGCAGAATAAGCAAAAATGAATAAAGGAAGGATTCTTTTCTTGTGTTTCCTGCTGTGCATCGGTCTTTGCGCCTGCCGCAGGGAGGAACGGCCGCTCCATACGGAGATCCGGGAGACCGGGGCGGAAACCGTTGTTCCGGAGACAGAGCCGCCCACAGAGCCGCCGGAGGATGAAACGCTGGTGCTGGTGGCGGACTATATTCCGGATATCCAGGTGGAACTGAAATACGCCACTGCGGACAATTTCACAGGTCAGGTGATCTATGATTTTCAGCAGGTCTACCTGCGTTATGGAACGGTGAAAAAGCTCATGGCGGTGCAGACGTCCCTGGCGGAGGCCGGACTGGGACTGAAGATCTGGGACGGCTATCGTCCGGTATCGGCCCAGTATCAGCTTTGGGAGGTGTGCCCGGATCCCACCTATGTGGCAAATCCGGAGACCGGCTACAGCAACCACAGCCGGGGAAGCGCGGTGGATGTGACGTTGGTAGACAGCTCCGGGACGGAACTTACCATGCCCACGGGGTTCGACGATTTTTCCGCCCTGGCCGACCGGGACTATTCCGACTGCCCGGAGGAGGCGGCAGAAAATGCCCTGCTGCTCCAGACCATTATGGAAAAGTACGGATTTCAGGGATATTTCGGAGAATGGTGGCACTTTGCCGACAGTGTGGAATATCCGGTGGAAGAGGATTTTCAGCCATAACCTCCAAAGACCCATGCCGAAAACGGCATGGGTCTTTTGCGCTAAGGTCTGTCTGCAAAGAAGCCTAGCCCTGGGCGGGGAGAACCGGCGTCAGCTTGGTGCCGTCCACAAGAAGCACGTGAGCCACCTCATCCAGGGGGATGGGCTCCTCGGCTTTGGAGGCCACCAGCCGGATCTGCTTGCCGTCCTTCAGCACCACAGTGGGATGCCTGTCATTTTTGTAGTCCGACAGCTCTCCGCTGTAATCCTGGAAAGTGGCAGAGGATCCCAGGGAACGCAGGGTAAAGGAGGTCAGGGTTACGTCATGATAGTCGTCGTTTCCATTTTCATCCCAGCCGATCACCGCGGAGAAGGTCACTGGCTCCTGGACACATTCCAGGAAGCGGAAGTCGCAGTCCTGGAAGGAGATGTCGAAGGACCAGACCCCCTCTGCCCTCCACAGCGTCTCATCCTGCATGGTTTCCCCGTTCCAAAACGAGGCCACCAGATCTTCGATATAGAGGCTCCATTCCTGATCCGGGGTGATTACAGAGGCGTTTCGATCCTCTCTGGGACCGCTGTACCAGCGCTCCATCACCCAGTTGGCGGTGTTGTCCAGACCGTCGCCGTCATCGCGCAGGCCTGCGCTGAAGTTGCCGCCGCTGCTGTTCAGCTGGGCATTGGTGGACAAACTGCTTCGGGAATTATTGCCTGACCTCACATTCAGGGATTTGTCCTCATAGCCTTCCTTGGTAACTTTCGTCAGGGAGACCCCTTCCGGAGCGGTGACGCCCAGGACGATCCGCATCCGCTGACCGTCGGTCTCCGCGGACTTCAGTTCCAGGGTAAAGCCGTTCTGGGTCTGCCGTTGTTGGGCAGGATCCACCCCGGGCTGCCCCTGGAGCAGGCTCTCGTCTCCGGGTTCCGGCTGAATGGAGAAGTTGATCAGCTCCAACACCTGTTCCAGCTGCGCATCGGTCATTGGGGTTTTGGTGACGGCCGCTTCTCCGCCGGCTTCCTCGTATACTTCCTGAACCACTTCCACCATCATTGCAACGGTGCCGTCCTGCCGGTGGCAGAAGATCCAGCCGCAGCTGCTGGAGGGGGAGCGGAGGATCAGCAAATTCTCTCCGGCGGCGGTGGTGTAGTTCCGCTCCTGCCAGTCTTCCGTATCATTGATGGCGCAGTAGTCTGTGGTGAAGCAGTCCCCGGGGTTATAGGTGTAGGTGCACAGAATCTGGTAAGGCCACAGACCGTCCCCATCCGGCATATTCAGGTGGAAGAGAAAGTAAAGAACTCCGTTTTCATAGTACCGACAGTCAGCCACTTCCGCGGACGCTTCCGCTGTTGGTTTCAGAACCCCGTTCTCCAGCCCCAGATAGCGCAGCAGTGCCTGTTCGCTTCTGGCTTTGACCTGGGGGCCTGCCAGTTTCAGGGAATACTTGGCGGCAAGCTCGTCTGCCTTGTCCTGCATTTCCTGGGAATAGATTCCATATGCGCTGTATTCTGAGGGGTATTCCACCGGGGTTTCCGAGTATGCGTAGGAAATGGCGTGGTCAGGATCGTAGGACTGGGTAAATTCGTACCATTCCTTCGCTGCCTGGTAGGCAGGGGTGCCCTTCAGCCCCGCAAAGGTCAGCACCTGCTCGGTGACGGTTTCGTACTGCTCCGATCCCAGGGACGCGTCTTCCACGGGTCTGACAACCTCCCGGGTGTCCACGGTGAGATTCTCCATGGACAGCACATACACCACCGCACAGCCCACCAGAACCGTGGCCAGGGTGATTGCCGCGGCGATGAGCAGGGCTTTGCTCCAATTCCTCCGATGCCGGGCCGCCGGTTCGTGGGCAGCGAGGATCAGATCGTCCTCCAGATTGGCCAGGGCTTTCAAAAAATCCATAGAGTTCATAACAATCCCTCCTGTTCCAGCTGGGTTTTCAACTTTTTGCGAATGCGGTGGAGCATGGATTTGACCTTGCTCTGGGAAAAGCCAAAGCGTTTGGCGATTTCCTGGGTGGAGTCTATGTACCAGTAGCGGCAGACAAATACCTTCTGCTCCACCGCCGGCAGGGATCTGAGAAACGCCCGGACGGATTTCATCAGTTCCTTGTTCAAGTAAGCATTCTCCGGGGTTTCTCTTCCGGATACAATTTCATCCAGCTCTTCCAGAGCCAGAGCTACCTGCCCGCCGCCGCGCTTCCGGGCATTCAGCCGCTTCCACCGATCCAGGGAGATGTTCCGGGTGAGCTTTCCCAGATAGGTGGAAAGTACCTTGGGCCGCTGCGGGGGGATGGTATTCCAGGCGGCCAGAAACGTGTCGTTGACGCTTTCCTCGGAGTCCTGACGGTTGAGCAGAATGTTGTAGGCGATGGCATAGCAGTATCCGCTGTACTTGATCGAAGTCTGATTGATGGCGTCTTCGGAACGGGCGAAGTACAGCGAGATGATTGAAGTGTCATCCATAGGGATCCCTCCTTGTTTCCTGTGTTCACTTATCTACTAGAAAAACAGAAGTCCTGGTTGCATGGAAACGGAAAAAATGTTCGAACCCATGACCGCTGGGCAGCAGCCGAAAAATCCCGGTTTACCAAAGGCAAAACCGTGGGGCGGCGCAAAGCCGGAAAACGGAGGCGGTGTAAAACAGAATACCCGGCTCCCAAAGGGAACCGGGTAATGAAGCTGCTGTATGTTTCTGCCCTGCCCCAGTTCCTGGGGCAGGAATTGTATGGCGACCCGGAACGGACTCGAACCGTCGACCTCCAGCGTGACAGGCTGGCGTGCTAACCAACTGCACCACCGGGCCGTATCCTCGGCAGAACAAGATACATTATAGCATAAATATTGCATTTGTAAAGGTCTAATTGATAAATTTTTTGGTTTGAAGAAAAGGATATCCCTCCGGCGCGCCGGAGGGATATCCTTATGCCTGTGTGAATTCGTAGTTCTCGAATTTCAGCCGGTCGCCGGTGTCCACCCCAAAGGGGAGCAGGGCGATGGCCACTTCGCTGACCACGCCGGTATCGTCATAACGGACAAAGGCATAGTCCCCGCGGATATCTACAATGGTACAGAGCATGGGCAATCCCTCACCGGACGAAGTTGGTGCTGACCCGGGGTTCATACGCCGGGAGACCGTACTGCTCCCGCCCCAGCCGGATGGACTTCATCAGGAAGCTCATATTCTTTGCCAGATTCCGCACCGTGGCAATGCCCTCGGGATCCTGAGCGGCCTCCCCGGGGAGACGGCCGTGCACGCTGTTCCAGTAGTGGCTGGAGGCCACTACCATGCCGGAAATGGTGAAATACTTGTTCAGTTCGTCAAAGGTGGCGGAGCAGCCGCCCCGGCGTGCGATTACCACCCCGGCGCCCACCTTCATCCGCTTATCAAAGGAAGTGCTGTAGAACAGCCGGTCCAGAAACGCGATGGCTGTGGCGTTGGCCGAGGCGTAGTACACAGGGGTGCCGACCACAATGCCGTCGGCCTCCTGGAACAGGGGAGCGGCCTGATTCACGGCGTCGTCGAAGACGCACTTTCCGGTTTTCGCACAGCTGCCGCAGGCGATGCAGCCCCGGATGGCCTGATTCCCAATGTGCAGCGTTTGAACCTCCACACCTTCCGCGGCAAATACCTGCGCCATTTGCTCCAGGGCATAGGCGGTGTTCCCGTTGGCTCTGGGACTTCCGTTGATGAGTAAAACCTTCATAATTCGACCTCCTGTAAAAACCTGCCCTCAGGAAAATCCTGAGGGCAGGGGATGCATAGGGTGGGAAGATGATTCAGGGAATCAGTCCTTGTACAGCTCCACCAGCTTCACCAGGTGCTCGTAACGCTCCTTGGCGGCAGCCTCGTTCTTTGCGAACAGGTCGGCGGCGCGCTCGGGGAACTCACGGGTCAGACGGCTGTAGCGGGCTTCGTTCATCAGGAATTCCTGATAGCCATCCTTGGGAGCCTTGCTGTCCAGCTGGAACTTGCCGGTCTCCTTGGTGGGATCGAACCGGAACAGGTTCCAATAGCCGCATTCCACAGCCTTCTTCATCTCAGCCTGGCAGTTCATCATGCCGCCCTTGATGGAGTGCATCTCACAGGGAGCGTAGCCGATGATCAGGGAAGGACCGTTGTAGGCTTCCGCCTCGCAGATGGCCTTGATGGTCTGAGCGGGGTTGGCGCCCATGGCGATCTGCGCAACGTACACATAGCCGTAGCTCATGGCGATCTCAGACAGGGACTTCTTCTTGGTTTCCTTACCGGAGGCAGCAAACTGAGCCACCTGGCCGATGTTGGAAGCCTTGGAGGCCTGTCCGCCGGTGTTGGAGTAGACCTCGGTATCGAAGACGAAGATGTTCACGTCCTTGTTGGAGGCCAGAACGTGATCCAGGCCGCCGAAGCCGATGTCGTAAGCCCAGCCGTCGCCGCCGAAGATCCAGATGGACTTCTTGGACAGGTATTCCTTCTTGGACAGGATGTCCTTGACGGTGTCGCAGCAGACGTTGGCTTCCAGATCCGCGATCAGAGCCTTGGTGGCAGCTTTGTTGGCCTCGCCGTCGTTGTAGGTGTCCAGCCAAGCCTGGCAAGCGGCCTTGCGGGTCTCGCACTCGGTGGCTTCCATTACGGCCTTGACCTTGCCCGCCAGGGACTCGCGGATGACAGCCTGCGCGGTGTACATACCCAGACCGTGCTCGGCGTTGTCCTCAAACAGGGAATTGGACCAAGCGGGGCCGTGGCCGTCGGCATTGACGGTGTAAGGAGAGGTAGCAGCGGGGCCGCCCCAGATGGAGGAACAGCCGGTGGCGTTGGAGATATACATCCGATCGCCGAACAGCTGGGTCACCAGACGGGCGTAGCTGGTCTCGGCACAGCCGGCGCAGGAGCCGGAGAACTCCAGCAGGGGCTTGCGGAACTGAGAGCCCTTGACGGTGTTGTCCTGCATCTCCTTCTTCTCGGAGACCTTGGAGACCATGTAGTTGAACACTTCCTGCTCAGCCAGCTCAGCTTCCTGGGGAACCATGGAAATCGCCTTGGTGGGGCAGACGCCGACACAGACGCCGCAGCCCATGCAGTCCAGAGGAGACACGGCCATGGTGTACTTGTAGACGCCCTTGCCCTTGCCGGCCTTCACGTCTACCAGACGGGCGCCGGCGGGAGCGGCGGCAGCCTCAGCCTCGGTCAGCGCGTAGGGGCGGATGGTGGCAGGGGGGCAGACATAGGCACAGTTGTTGCACTGGATGCACTTGGTCTCGTCCCAGTGAGGAACGGTCACGGCAACGCCGCGCTTCTCGTAAGCGGAGGCGCCCAAGGGGAACTGGCCGTCGGGCAGATCGGCAAAGGCGGAAACAGGCAGGCTGTAGCCGTCCATCTTGCCAATGGGGTTGAGGATGGTCTTGACCACCTTGACGGTGTCGGCGGGGCCTTCCAGA
>CALXDT010000119.1 GCA_944387125.1 uncultured Oscillospiraceae bacterium
AAAATTGAAGTTATGTTTAAGCAACAGAAGCGTTATTTGGGCCTAAAATCCTTTATGATTCGTTCTGCCAAAGCCATTGACCGTTTCTTGATTATCCTGACCCTTGCATGGTTTTGGTTTACCTGGAAGACTGGAGCTGTTCTGCCTTTTTCTGTGGGTATTCGACGCTATAGGGGGGCTTTGTCTATTTTTTGAATTTGCTCATTTAGAGTTCTTTTTAGATTGTTGTATCAATTATGCCGAGTTAAAAAAGAAATTGTCCCGGTTTCTTTTGATATGCCTAAATAATCGAATGTACCAGGGATTCCCTGTTTCCTCCCCTGATCCTATGTCCTCACTGCCACCCCCGCCGTTTTGCCAGTGCCTCCATAGCCAGGCAGAACCCTTCCGACGGTGTCCATGTTGTCAATGACGGGTCGTTCCCCCGGATTTTACGGTCAGGGCAGTTCGCTCTCCCAGGGGCAGTTCCAGAATGAACACCGCTCCGCCTCCGGTTCTGTCCTCCACCCAGAGCTTTCCCTGGTGGAGCCTGGCAATTTCTCCGGCAATGCACAGGCCGAGGCCAAAATGCGAGCGATGTGACCGGGATTTCTCCCCCCGGTAAAATCGTTCGAAAATCCGCTGCTTTTCTCTGTCGGGAATGCCGGGGCCGGTATCTGATACATAGAAGCGCGCCTTATTTCGCCCCAGGCGCAATTCCAGCCAAATTCGTCCCGGTGCGGGGGTATAAGTCAGGGCGTTATCCATCAGAATGGACAGCAGCTGCACAATCCGGTCCTTGTCAACAAAGCCGCTGGGAACGTCTTGTTCCGGCAGCTTCAGTTCCAGGGATAATCCCCGCTCCCTGGCCATGGACTGGTAGACTTCATACACGCCCAGCAGGAGCATATCCAGCTCCACAGCTTCCGGACAGATTTCCCAGCTTTGGTTGTCCGCGCTGGACAGCGTCAGCAGATCGCCGATCAGTCTGGTCATCCGCTGGCCTTCCCGGGAAATGATCCCGGAAAAACGTTCCCGCTGGTTTGGCTCAGCCTGTTCCAGAACGGAAGCCGCTGACAGGATCGCGGCCAGAGGGGTTCGCAGCTCATGGGAGGCTGCGGCAGTAAACTGGACCTGCCGCCGGTGATTTTCTTCAATGGGCAGGAGCATTTTTCCGGTGAAAGCCCAGGAAAAGATCCCCAGTAGCCCCAGGGCGACCAGTTCTGCCAGGCAGACAATCAGCCGCTGGCGGCCGATCCCCCGCTCCATTTCCTCCAAAGGGCAGAGAATGGACAATTCCAGCAAAGCACCTTTTTTCATGATCAGCGCAAGGCCGCCGAAGTACCGGTTGCCGCTGGCGTCTTCCAAAGGAAACGCACAGCTTCCGATGCCGGAACCCTTGCTGACATCCAGTCCGTATTCAGATTTGGCTCGTTCCCGCAGCTGCTGGAACTGATCTGTCAGCTGCTTGTGCTCCTGGGACAGCCCCATGGAATACAGAGGCGTACCGCTGTCCCGGATGGAAATATACATCTGCCCGGCCGTTTCCATTTGCCGCAGCCAGGCGGTGGGAACCCGATCCTGTCCTTCCAGATAAGCTGAGGCAGTAGCCAGGTTGTTGGAGAAGGTTTCAAAGGCCTTTGTCCTGGTATCCGATTCCGATACCCAAAGGCACAGCAGCGTCATTCCCAGCAAGATCATGCCGGTGACAGCCGTATTGAACGCAGTGAACTTCCAGCGCAGGCGTTTAATCATTGTGCGTCTCCAATCGGTAGCCTACCCCACGGACAGTAGCCAGGTTCAGGCAGCTTCCTACCTTGCGCAGGCTCCGGCGGAGGAAATAGATATAGTTGTCCAGATTGCCGTCTTCCACATCGGCGTCCATACCCCACACCCGCAGAAGAATGATTTGTCGGGGCAGCGTTTGGCCGGGATTTCGCAGAAACAGCTCCAGCAAATCTCCCAGCCGCTTGGATAAGGTGGAAGCGTATGTACCCCGCCGCAGGATCAGGGAGCTTGGGTCATAGGAGATGTCTCCGTAGGTCAGCACTTGGTCTGTCTGCAGGGCGGCAGGACGGCGCAGAACACAGCGGATCCGAGCCAGCAGTTCCTCAAAGTCAAAGGGCTTGACAATATAATCATCCGCGCCGCTGTTCAGTCCCAGTGTGCGCTCATTTACCTGACCCAGCGCAGTCAGGAAGATCACCGGCGTAGCGATTCCCTCCTTGCGGATGGCCCGAAGCACCTCCATGCCATCCACTGCCGGCAGCATCCGATCCAGCAAAATCAGGTCGTGGATCCGCTCCCGGGCAAACAACAGCCCGTCCTCCCCATCCCGGCAGACGTCCAACGAGAATCCCTCCTGCCGCAGTCGGTAAGAAATGGTTTCACACAGGCTTTCATCGTCCTCAATCAGTAATATCCGCATGACGATCCCTCCTCATTGCCCACAGAGCCAGCAAAGCGGCGCCTATGGAACTTATCATTGATTTTACCATATGGATCTGCATTTGCAAATGCCCGTTTTCCGGAGCCGCGGAGAGAATGTTCATCAGATTTTCCTTTTGGCCTTCCCACCAGTTCCCCCAGAAGCTGAAATCCGACCATCGGGAAGGAATCATATCCAGGGGGATCCGGATCTTTCGTCCCAGCAGGAAAACAGTCATTCCTGCCAGGCAAAGCGCCAGCGCGGTTTTTCCCAGCAGCTTTCTCTGCTGCCCGGATCGGATTCCCTCCAGAGACAGGGCTCTCCAGCCGCTGCCCAGCCGGCTCCAGGCAGACACCAGAAGGATCCCGGGAAATAACAGCAGCAGATTCTCCATCAGAGCCAAAAGCGCGCTATAGTCCAAAACCGTTCCGGTAATTTGATGGCGCAGCAAAAACTGTTCGGCCATAGCGGCGCCGTTATTCGCCGGAAGCTCCAGAATACACCGGCTGAAGGAAGCCTCGTCTTCCGGCTGCGCCATGGTTATCAGTGTGGGCCGGGAAGCGGAAATTGTTCCCAGGGCTGGAAGTTCGTCCTCTCCCCTGCGCAGTGTCTGTCCGCCGCTTTGACCATTGCCGAACAGAGTCTGAGCACTCTCTTGGTCAAGGTAGCAGCCTTCTGTCCAAACCAACAACCCGGCATCCATCAATTCCGCATTCCCGGAAAGGAAGATCGTTGTCGCCTGAACAGAAACACCGGTTTGGGGACAGAAAATGGTTTCCATCTCCCCCGCGTCCCAAAAGCAGCAGCTTACCGGCGTATCCTCATTCCCCTCCTGGTCAAGGATCTGATTGGTCTGAGAAACGGTTAAACTCTGATCCAGCAGAATATACACCTTGGAGGTTTCCCGCCGGGTAAGCTGGCAGAAAACCACCGCCACAAGGTAAAGTCCGGCTCCAGCCAGCAACAGGATCAGCCTGACATGTTTTTTGACAGCCATATCAATCCACCCGTACCCGGCTTCCCGCTTCTATGGATCGATCTGACTGAACAATCACCTGCTGCTGGGTGCTTACGGCTCCCGGCGCCAGCGCAGCCGATTGCTCATTCTGATCTAAAACCGTAACGGTTACCTTCCGCGCCTGGGTCTGCGTACCAAGAACCGTATTTACCGGCTCTGCCACCAGCACATAGGGCTTATTCTGCTCATCCAGACGGAGGGCAGACAGGGGGACGCAGCACAGGTATGCCTCCGAATTGCGGGTAAAGGTCAGTTCCGCAACGGTGCCCAGGGTCAGAACATTGGCAGGAAGCTGCACCGTCAGCCGGTAGCCGCCGCCGGTTTCCTCGGTGGCAGACAGGGATGTGACCGGCAGATCCTCATAAACCTTCTCTGTGCCTGCAGGCTGGATATCCACCGGATCTCCTACGCCGATGTATTCACTCTGCTCCTGGCTTGCCAAACCGGAGAACTTACTGCCCTGGCTCAGATCCGCCAGCAGAACGGCGGTGGTATCGGTGGTTTTCCCGCCGGTCTGAACGTAGCATTGGGTAACAATTCCGTCCACCGGGGCGGTGATTTCCCCTCCTGCCTCCCAAAGTGCCTCCAGCTTTTCCAGTTCCAGAGCCATTTGGTCGTAGGTAATCTGTCCGATTTGTGGGGAATGGTTGGAGGCCTCCGGCAGATTGGCCGAGGCGATGGCCCGCCCGTAGACAGTTTCGGCGTTTTCCAAAGCGTACAGGGCGTCATCGTAGTTTTCCTGGGCGCTTTCCAGTGCCGCCAGCAGTTCTTCCTCGGAGCGGGCGGGTGCGTCTTCCTGTTGTTGGTAGGCTTCCAGCGCTTCCTTCGCCTGATCCCAGGCCTGCAGCGCTTGTTCCGCGGCAAGCTGGGCATCGTCCAGACGGGATGCATATTCGTCCCGTATCCGCTGCGCGATTTCATCCCGCTCCTGCTGGGTAAGACCCTGAGACGGAGGCACCTCACCGGATTCCTGCGTTTCCTGTTCAGCCGCCAGGTCCGCTTCCGCCTGAGCAATGGCTTCGGCAATCTTATCCTCCAGTTCCTGCTGGAGACTGTCCAACTGCTCGTTGGCGGTATTGTAGTCTGCTTCCGCCTTTTGACAGGCGCTGGTCAATTCCGCCTCCTGGTTTTGATCCCAGACTACGCCATTGTAATAATCCTCCAAATCCTGTTCGGCCTGTGCCAGATCCTGCTCTGCTCGAATCAGTGTCGTCTCCGCCTGGAAAACGGCGGAATCGTAGTTTTCTTCTGCCTGTGCCTTTGCATTGGCGCGCTGCTGCTGGGCTGCAGAATTTTGACTCCAGGCGTCCTGAATGGATAGGCTCTGTTTTTCCATCTCCAATTTCTGATTCAAAATGGCTTCTTCTAAATATTCCAAATCCAGCTTCAGCAGCACATCCCCCTGAGATACCTGCTGACCCTCATTGACTAAAA
Organism: uncultured Oscillospiraceae bacterium; assembly: GCA_944387125.1. Lineage (GTDB taxonomy): Bacteria > Bacillota > Clostridia > Oscillospirales > Oscillospiraceae > Faecousia. Next base: position 4,860 of record CALXDT010000119.1, read on the forward strand.
TCGAGCTGACCCGCAGTCCCGACACGGTTGTGACTGCCAGATCCTGATTCTGCACGATTTTCCCGGTGATTTGCACCGTATGGGTGATGATGCCTTTGGTGGGTGATGTGGTGGTAACTACAGCTGTGCCATGCTGATACGCGGCTCTTGAAAGCAGCGTAAACAGGATCATCCCGGCAAAGAACATTCCTGCCAGCTTCCAGATTTTGCGTTTATCTGTTTTTTGATACATATTATCCCTTGCCTCCTGACAGGGCAATGCCCTCTTGTAAATCATCCTGGCATCCGATAAACAACAGCAGCGCCGGGATCAGCATCAGCAGCGCAGCCGCGAATCCGATGCTCATATCCTCCATTTTGATTGCCGGGAGAAAAAGTGAAAGCGGCCACAGGGCTTTGTTTTTCAGATACGTCATAGGCTGCTCAATCATATTCCAGGAATCCAGGAAGGACAAGATCATAGTAGCCAGAATCCCCGGCGCGCTCAGTGGCATGGCGATCTGGCAAAAGATCCGTACCTCTCCGGCGCCATCCAACCGGGCAGCCTCCAGAATCTCCCGCGGAATTGCCAGGAAGAACCGATGCAGGAGAAAAACCGGAAAGGTGGAAAACACCCCGGGTACAATTACAGCCCAGAGGGTATCCAGCAGATTCAGCTGCTTCAAAACCAGATACTGGGGGTACATCAGTACCTGAAAAGGCATCAGCATCAGCAGGATGTACAGCGTCAGGATTCTCTTCTTTCCCGGTATCGGGAATTGCGCCAGCACCCAGGCTGCCGGTACGGCTATCACCAGCTGCCCTGCCAAGATCCCCAGGGAAATGGTTACGGAATTCCAAAAGGTTGTAAAAAAGCCCGGGTTGTCCAGCAAAACCTCTGCCATGGGCTGCAAAGTAGGCGCCTGGGGCAGCAAAGACCAGCTTGCTGTTTCCTCCGTCTTTGTGAATATCGGAAAGAGCTTCTCTTCCAATTCCCATTGGGAAGAAAAAGCGCTGGTCACAGCCAGCCAAACGGGGAAAACAACAATCAGTGCCAGCGTCAGCAACAGCAAATAATTCAGCGTCTTTTTCCACGTTTTCATCAGTCATACCTCCCTATCCCAGGCCCTACGCAGGAAACCGATCAGCAAAAACACCACCGCAGAGGTCATTACCGACGCGGCAGATATTTTGTCATATTCCAGATCCCGGAACCAATTGTTGTACAAATGCTGCAGCAGGTACATGCTTTCATGGGGATAGTCTCCGGCCACCAGCCAGGCCTCCCGGAAAACCTTAAAGGAATTGAGCAGCGACAGCACGGTAATGGTATAGGCTGTGGGGCGCAGGTTGGGAAGGGTCACATAGCGGAAGATCTGCCAAGAGCTTGCGCCGTCCACCTGGGCAGCCTCATAGATGTTGGGGGAAATGGTGGTCAGCCCCGCCACCCATAGAATCATGGTATATCCCAGATTTTTCCAGATGTAGCTGATCACCAGCATCCAAAAGGCAGCGTCGGATTCCATCCAGTTGACGCCATCCCCTCCCAGGGACTGTAGAAGTCCGTTGATCAATCCGTTATTGTGAAATAGCACCTTCCATACCAGCACAACCGAAGCGGCAGGTACGGCCATGGGCATTAAAAAAGCAGTGGTGAACGAACGTCCCGCCGGGACAATGCTCTGCAGAGCAATGGCCAAGCCCAGGGAAATTACCAGAAGGAGTGGAATGCAGACTAAGGTAAACCGAATGGTATTGGACAGCGCCAGTTGAAAGGCTGGATTGTGCAGAACCGTTTGGTAATTCCGAATCCCAACCCACATTCCGCCCGCGGCGCTTTGAAAGGAACTGGCCAGGACCTGAAGCATCGGCAGAAAGGTAACGTACAGAACACCCAGAAAGTGCGGCAGCAGAACTGCCCAGGCGGCTGCTGTTCTTCTGTGTTTTGATCTTGGTAATCTCATGGTGATCGGATATCCTCCCAACTGGGTGCTGTGGTGTATCATACCGATCCTTTCCCGTGCAATCCCATCGGCAATTCCGCCTTGACGGCTGTTTTATCGGGAACCGGTATTAGAAATACCCGAATATAAGTTTATCTGCCATATCTCTAAGCTGTCTCTAAAGGCAAGCCGCGCCGCCATACATAGTGCATGCGGAATCACAGAACAGCTTGCAGGCCAGGGCTTTCCGCTGCTTTTTTGTGTGATTCGGGTGATGCGGCGCGCCGCATTATCCAAAATACACATGGATACCCGCCTGAATTGAAAAGAGCCGTTTTTTCAATTCCCCGCTGCAGGCACTACATAGGAACCCCCGGATTTGCAAAAGCGCAAATCCGGGGGCTTGGGGTTCTTCATCTAGGATGCCGGGTTCCGTATATCAGACCAATTTCTCCATGGCCGCTTTGCTCTGGGTCAGGCTGGTGATCAGGTCTCTTGCCTTCTGAGCCTTTTCCCGCTCCGCATTGACCACTGCTTCAGGCGCCCGGGAAACGAACTTCTCATTGCTGAGCTTCCCTTCCAGGCTGATCAGGTTCTTCTGAGCCTTTTCCAGCTCCTTGTTGATCCGCTCCAGCTCCTTGGCCGCGTCCACCAGCTGCCCCATGGGGATATACAGCTTGGCATCGGCGGTGGTGCATGTCACCATGCCGTCCAATTCCGCAGGCTCCTTGTCCAGCATTGTCACGGTATCCGCATAGGCCAGCCGCTGGATAAAGCCCTCCCCTTCCCGGAAGACCTGAGGCTTGGAAGTCAGGACATACAGAGCAGCCTTTTTGCTGGGAGGAACATTCATTTCCGCTCTGCGGTTGCGGATGGCGCGGATGGCGTTCATAACGGATTCCATATGGCTTTCTTCCGCCCGGAAATCCAGATCCTCCCGATATTCCGGCCACTTCGCCACGATCAGGGCATCTCCCTGGTGGGGCAGACTCTGCCAGATTTCCTCCGTGATGAAGGGCATGAAGGGGTGCAGCAGACGAAGGATCTGATCCAGGACATAAACCAGCACTTGCAGGGCAGTCTGTTTCCGGGACGCATCCTCCGAATACAGCCGCGCCTTGGTCAGCTCGATATACCAGTCACAGTAGGTGTCCCAAATAAAATCGTAGACCTTCTGAACGGCGATGCCAAGCTCATACTTTTCCAGATTCTCCGTTACCTCGGCAATGAGCGCATTCAGCTTGGACAGCACCCACTTATCCGCAATCTCCAGGGAAGACAGCTCAGGAAGGGCATTGACCGCGTCCTCGGACAGATTCATGAGAACATACCGGGATGCATTCCACAGCTTATTGGCGAAGTTGCGCATAGCCTCGCAGCGCTCCACATAGAAGCGCATATCGTTTCCGGGGGAGTTGCCGGTGATCATGTTCATTCGAAGGGCGTCACATCCGTACTGGTCAATCATTTCCAGAGGATCAATACCGTTGCCCAGAGACTTGCTCATTTTCCGCCCCTGATTATCCCGAACCAGACCGTGGATCAGAACCGTGTGGAAGGGCGTTTTCCCGGTATGCTCGCAGCCGGAGAAGATCATTCTGGCAACCCAGAAGAAAATAATATCATAACCGGTGACCAAAACATCTGTAGGATAGAAATAATCCAGATCCTCATTTTTTTCCGGCCATCCCAGAGTCTCAAAGGGCCACAGGGCGGAACTGAACCAGGTATCCAGCACGTCCGGATCCCGTTCGATATGGGTGCTTCCGCACTGGGCGCAGTGACAGGCGTCCTCCCGGGAAACGGTGATGTGGCCGCAGTCAGCACAGGTCCAGGCAGGAATCTGGTGTCCCCACCACAGCTGCCGGGAAATGCACCAGTCACGAACATTCTCCATCCAGTTCAGATAGGTCTTGCTGAAGCGTTCGGGAACAAAGCGGGTCTCCCCGTCCTTTACCACCCGAATGGCTTCCTCGGCCAGAGGCTTCATCTTGACGAACCACTGGGCAGAGATAATGGGCTCCACATCCTTATGGCAGCGGTAGCAGGTTCCCACATTGTGGCTGTAGTCCTCTACCTTTACCAGATAGCCCTGGGCTTCCAGATCCGCGACAATGACCTTCCGGGCTTCGTAACGATCCAGTCCTTCATACTTTCCGCCCAACGCATTGACTTTGCCGTTGTCATCCAAAACCCGGATAACTTCCAGATTGTGCCGCAGGCCCACCTCAAAGTCATTGGGGTCATGGGCAGGGGTCATTTTTACGCAGCCGGTGCCGAATTCCATCTCCGCATAATCATCGGCCACCACCGGGATCTCCTTGTTCATCAGGGGAAGGATCACCGTTTTGCCTACAATATTGGCATACCGGGGGTCATTGGGATTGACGCAGACACCGGTATCTCCCAGCATTGTCTCGGGGCGGGTGGTTGCCACCACCACTTCGCCGGTGCCGTCTGCCAGCGGATAGCGAATATGCCACAGGTGGCCGGGCTTATCCACATACTCCACTTCCGCGTCAGAAAGGGCGGTAACGCAGTTGGGGCACCAGTTGATGATCCGGCTGCCCTTGTAGATCAGACCCTTTTCGTACAGGGAAACAAAAACCTCCCGAACCGCGTGGGAGCAGCCTTCGTCCATGGTAAATCTGGCTCGATCCCAGTCACAGGAAGCGCCCAGCTTTTTCTGCTGCTGAACGATCCGATCGCCATACTTATGCTTCCAATCCCAGACCCGCTCCAGAAATTTCTCCCGTCCCAGGTCGTAGCGTGTCTTGCCTTCCTTGCGCAGCTCTTCCTCTACTTTGATCTGCGTAGCAATGCCGGCATGATCCACGCCGGGAAGCCACAGCGCATTGTACCCCTGCATCCGCTTAAAGCGGATCAGTGTGTCCTGCAGGGTAGCGTCCATGGCGTGACCCATATGCAGCTGGCCGGTTACGTTGGGTGGCGGCATGACGATGGTAAAGGGCTTTTTGCTCTCGTCCTTTTTGGCGTGGAAATACCCCCCCTTCTGCCACATCTCATAGATGCGGTTTTCCACCTGCTGCGGTTCATAGACCTTTGGTAGCTCTCTTGCCATTTTCTTCGCTCCTTTTCTCATGAAAAAACGCCCTGAGAGAAATTCTCTCAGGGCGAAAAATTTCCGCGGTACCACCTGAATTCCCGGCTGCCCGGGCACTTTAGACAGCGATAACGGGCTGACCCGCACTCCCCTACTGACGGTTCAGAGAGCACGCTCCGGGGCGACCATCCGCTTGCGCCATATGCCCTTGCACCAACCGGGCACTCTCTGAATGGGCGGGGCGCGGAACCTCCCTTTCACAGCGTTTACTAGGATACGTTATCACAAAATTCGGAAACTGTCAACAGAAAAAGGAAAAACTTCTTCTTTCCGCCGAAAAATGGTTTCATCCTCTTGACAGTTGTGCTATAATACTTATCAAGGCACAAGGAGGTGAGATATCTGGAAAAGGAAAGCGTAAAAATTATGGCGCGGAACCGGGAAGCCTATCACGAATACTTTGTGGAAGAAGAATTTGAGGCCGGGATTGAGCTGTGCGGCACGGAGGTTAAGTCTATTCGTAAAGGCACGCTGAACCTGAAGGACGCCTGGTGCGGCATCAAGGACGGCGAACTGATCCTAAACCAGATGCACATCTCCCCTTACGACCACGGGAACCGCTTTAACCCGGATCCCCGCCGTCCCCGGCGTCTGCTGATGCACCGGCGGGAGATTATGCGGCTGTACGGCAAGGTAAAGCAGGACGGCTATTCTCTGATCCCTTTGACAGTTTACTTCAAAGGCAGCCGGGTAAAGATCAAGGTTGGTCTGTGCAAGGGTAAAAAACTTTATGATAAACGACAGGCGGCGGCTGAGCGGGACGCAAAGCGTCAGATTGACCGAGCCATGAAGGAGAGATTTTGCGTATGAATCCTACATTTAAAATCACCATGGAAAACGGCGGCGTTATCGAGGGCGAGCTGTATCCGGAAATTGCCCCCCAGAGCGTGTACAACTTCATTGATTTAGCAAACCACAACTACTACGACGGCTTGATCTTCCATCGGGTCATCCCCGGCTTCATGATCCAGGGCGGCTGTCCCGAAGGCACCGGCATGGGCGGCCCCGGTTACTGCATTAAGGGTGAGTTTTTCTTCAACGGCTTTAAGAACGACCTGCGTCATAAGCGAGGGGTGCTGAGCATGGCCAGAAGCCAGTCCCCCAACTCCGCCGGCAGCCAGTTTTTCATTATGCATGCCGATGCCAAGCATCTGGACGGCCAGTATGCCGCCTTTGGCAAGGTTACTTCCGGTATGGATGTGGTAGACGCAATTGCAAAGACCAAAACCGGTATGGCCGACCGTCCCATGCAGGAGCAGAAGATCGCTTCCATCACCGTGGATACCCATGGTGAAACCTATCCCGAACCCAACAAGCTGCCGGATCCCTACGGCAGATTTTAAAATTACTGCTGTATGGGGCGGTTGCCGCCCCATACAGCGCCGCCTTCCCTTTCATACGGGGCCGTACTGGTTTCGACGGGGGTAGTGAGGCTGGATAAGCGGGCCGTGGAGCCTGGCCACGATAAAACGGGCAATTTTTAAAATTAACTGACAACAAGACTGTTGCTCTGGCTGCCTAATTAGGCGCCCATCCGCCCCGGAAGGTCCACGAGCCGGGCTCGGGTGTGATTTGAGTGGAGACCGTGCGTATGGTAAGCTTTGCCCATACCATGCATCATGAAGCTACTGATTCCCGTAGGGTGTTTGTTCCCGACGGGTTGAGGGAACGCAAATAACAAACTGCGCCCGGAGAAATTCTTTCCAAGTTGCCTTCGGACAGGGGTTCAACTCCCCTCGGCTCCACCATAGTTATAAAGTCCCGGATGATAAGCATCCGGGATTTTGTTTGTATTTTTCTGTACTATTATTAAATTCACAAACTTTTTAACTTAGTTTATTCTGCCTCTTTGATTACTTTTGTAATCCTATAGTTGTTAGTCGAAGTATATTTTGCTAACAAAATTGCTAATGATTTTTCCGCTTTCACAGTGGTCATGTTGACTACCATGGCACAATCGGGAAATGGTATAAAGCATATGTTTGTATCTGGGGTGGTAAAGACGGTGACGGCGATACCCGTTACTTCTGGACGAGTGGTCAAAAGGCAACATTATTGCCCGATTAAGTCTTTTATAATTGCGAGCACCCCTCCTCAGAATCTTCTGGGGCGGGCTGCTTAACTGTTCAATAATGTTCCATCACTCCAGCAATCCGCTTTCCTGGTGCTCGTCCCCCAGGTACGGGGAGCGGCGGACGGCGCTGGCCATCTCCGGTTCTTCAATGGGCTTCTTTATGATTTCGTTCATCTCCTGGACTGCTGCCTCGATCAGGACCATCATTTCATCCGCATCAAAGGGGATGTCCTTTTTCTTGAGCAGATTCTCCGCCGTTTCCAGAGCCTTCTGGAGCTTCTCAGCGCCGTGAATTTCTGTCCAGACCTGTTCCACAAACCGCACCACGTTGGCGGCAATGGACAGCTTGGTCTCGTTGTCCAGGTAAGTTTTTGCGATTTGTTTGACCACATAACCCAACGTGCCGAAGATAGCGCAGAGGATCAGGCCCAGCAGCTGCGTTCCGTATGTAGTGACGAAAAACTCAAACATATATGTTCCTCCCATTATGTAATAATTTCCCAGGATGTTACTTCCTGGTAGATCTCTTCAATGAACGAATTTCCTTTCATGGCCTTGTACGCTTTGTA
>CALXDT010000120.1 GCA_944387125.1 uncultured Oscillospiraceae bacterium
GTGAGATCTGGGATGAGCATGACGAGATTGAGGAGCCCTTCCGCAAAATCGGAGAGAACACCTATGTGGTGGACTGCACCGTGACGCTGGATGATTTCTGCGACTTCTTTGATGTGGAAACCGACTCTGACAGCGTATCCCTGGGCGGATGGATGATGGAGCAGCTGGGGCGGATTCCCGACCAGGGCGACAGCTTCGACTATCGGAACCTGACCATTACCGCCACCCAGACGGATGACCATCGGATTCAGCTGGCCACGGTGGAGGTCAAAGAGCCGGAAGCAGTCCCGGCGGAATAAGCTTAAATCAATAAAATTCCCGGTTTCGGAATTTCCGAAACCGGGAATTTATTATGCTGGGGAATCAGTCGTCGTTCTTGGCGTCGGCGATGATCTTGGCCTGGTTGGCCTTGGGAACTTCTTCATATCGGACGAACTCCAGGGTGAAGGAGCCGCGAGCCTGGGTCATGGCACGCAGGTCGATGGCGTAGCTGCTCATCTCCGCCATGGGAACCTCCGCCTCGATGACGGTGTTGCCGTCGCGGTCGGGGTTCATGCCCATGGGACGGCCCCGGCGCTTGCTCAGGTCGCCCATCACGTCGCCCACATAGGCCTCGGGCACGCTGACGGCCAGGGCGCCGATGGGCTCCAGCAGGGTGGGGTTGGCGTTGGGCATGGCTTCCTTATAGGACAGGATGGCCGCCAGCTTAAAGGCCATTTCGTTGGAGTCCACGGGGTGGTAGGAGCCGTCGTACAGGGTGGCTTTCAGACCCACCATGGGATAGCCCGCCAGGGGACCCTTCTGAACCGCTTCCTGCAGACCCTTTTCCACCGCGGGATAGAAGTTTCTGGGCACGGAGCCGCCGAAGACTTCTTCGGCAAAGATCAGATCATCCTGCTCGTCCTGGGGCTCGAAGCGAACCCAGACGTCGCCGAACTGGCCGCTGCCGCCGGTCTGCTTCTTGTGGCGGCCGTGAGCCTCCACCTTCTTCTTGATCTTCTCCCGGTAGGCAACCTTTGCCGGGGTCAGAACCGCGTCCACACCGAAGCGGCCCTTCAGCTTGGATACCAGCACATCCAGATGCTGGTCGCCGGCGCCGGAGAGCACCAGCTGCTTGGTCTCGGCGTTGTTCACCAGGGTGAAGGAGGGATCTTCTTCGTTGAGCCGGTTCAGACCCGCGCCGACCTTGTCTTCCTGACCCTTGGTCTTGGGGGCGATGGCCATGGAGTAGCAGGGACGGGCGTAGGGGATCTGCTTCAGGGAGACCACCTTTCTGGGGTCGCACAGGGTATCGCCGGTTTTGACCTTGTCCATCTTGCCGATGGCGCCGATGTCGCCGCAGGACAGAACCTTGGCCTCGCTGGCCTTCTTGCCGCACATGGTGTACAGACGGCCCAGCTTTTCGGTTTCGCCGGTGCGGGCGTTGACCAGGGTGGTATCGGAGGTGATCTCACCGGAGAGCACCTTGACGTAGGAATACTTGCCGTACTGGTCGGAGACGGTCTTCCACACAAAGGCGGAGGGCACGCCGCCGGGGGAGACCACAAATTCCTCCACCTTGCCGTCGGCGGTGGTGGCCTTGTGGTAGTTGCCCTGGACGGGGTTGGGCAGCAGCTCGATCATGTGATCCATGAGCATCAGGCTGCCCAGGCAGGTCACGCCGGAGCCGCAGAGCACCGGGAACAGGCTCAGATCCTTCACGCCCTGGTGCAGGCCGTCCAGCATTTCCCGGTAGGTGAAATCGTCCCCTTCAAAGAAGCGGTCCATCAGCGCTTCGTCGGTTTCGGCCACGGCTTCCTTCAGCGCGTCGTTGAACTCCTCTACCACGTCTGCCTTGTCTTCGGGAAGGGCGATCTCCACCCGCTTCAGCTTCTGCATTTCGTAAGCGCGCTTGTTCAGCACGTCGATAATGCCTGTGACCCGGTGGGCACTGTCCCAAATGGGCACCACCACGGGAGCGATCTTGTTGCCGTACTTTTCCCGGAGGGCTTCAAAGGTGGCGTTGTAGTCGGAGTGATCCTCGTCCACCTTGGAGATGTAGACAAACCGGGGCATGTTCCGCTCTTCGCAGTATTTCCAGGCCTTTTCAAAGCCGACGGTGATGCCGTCCTTGGCGGAGCACACCAGAATCGCCGCGTCGGCTGCCCGGAGAGCCTCCACCACGGCCCCGGAGAAGTCGAAGGCGCCGGGAGTATCCAGCAGGTTGATCTTCACATTCTTGTAGATCAGGGGGATTACGGAGGTGGAGATGGAAATATTACGGCGGATCGCCTCGGGATCGTAGTCGCTGACGGTGTTGCCGTCGGCGTTTTTACCGATGCGGTCGATGGCGCCGGTCATGTAAAGCAAACTCTCAGCCAGGGCGGACTTGCCGCTGCCGCTGTGGCCAAGCAGACAGATGTTGCGGATGGAATTGACGGTGTACATATGTTACTTAACTCCTTTCGGGAAGGGAACCCCCTCCAAATGGGCGCGAACACCCGAATAGTGACATTATACACGAAGTGGGCTTTGATTGCAATGCTTAATTTCGTCGAAGTGCAAAATTGTGTAAATTGGCTGGCGGACAGATGGTTTCTTGTGAAAAACAGACAGAATTGAAGGGGCTAAATACAGCAAGGTGTACAAGGGGTTTCTCCCGAATCCTGCCTTTGCAATAATTGCGGTGGAAAAAGAGACGGCATCGTGCTATAATGGGAAAAAACAGTCAGGAGGCGATCCCATGCTGCCGGAGGAATTTTTAAGCCGGATGCGTATCCAGCTGGGGGCGGAATTTGCGGATTATTTGAAAAGCCTGGAGCGCCCCCGGGCGGTGGCGCTGCGGTTCAATCCCCTGAAGGGGCGGCGGCCGCAGCTGCCTTTTGTGGAAAGCCCGGTTCCCTGGGAGCCTGAGGGATTTTATTATGACCCGGAGGCCCGGCCCGGGCTGCATGTTTTCCACGATGCGGGCATATACTATCTTCAGGAGGCCAGCGCCATGGCGCCGGTGGCTCTGTTGGATCCCCAGCCCGGGGAGCGGATCTGCGACCTGTGCGCCGCCCCCGGAGGGAAGAGCACCCAGATCGCCGGGCGGATGGCCGGAGAGGGGTTTTTGCTGTGCAATGAGATTCATCCCAAGCGGGCGAAGATCCTGTCGAGGAACATCGAGCGCATGGGGGCAGCCAACGCGCTGGTGACAAATGAAAGCCCGCAGACCCTGGCCGACCGGTTCCCGGGCTTTTTTGACCGGGTGCTGGTGGACGCTCCCTGCTCCGGGGAGGGCATGTTCCGAAAGGAAGAAGCGGCGGTGGCCGACTGGAGCCTGGAGACGGTAGCCATGTGTGCCCGCCGGCAGGATCAGATTCTCCATGCCGCCGCTGCCCTGGTGCGCCCCGGGGGACGCCTGGTGTATTCCACCTGCACCTTCGCCCCGGAGGAGGATGAGGGAGCGGTGGAGCGGTTCCTGGAAGCCCACCGGGAATTTGTCCCGGAAAATTGGAACACCCCCTGGTTTACGCCGGGGCCAAACGGAAGCCACCGGATGTGGCCCCACAAGCTGCGGGGGGAGGGGCACTTTGCCGCGGTGCTGAAGAAAACCGACGGGGAGGACGCGGCGCCCCAGGGGATCCGGGGCGAGCCGCTGCCCAAATCCTGGAGCGCCTTTGCCGGGGATCTGGGGATTCTGCTGCCGGAGGGGAAGGCGGTGGCCTTTGGCGCCGGGCTGTACTGGGCGCCGAAGGAGCTGCCCCAGCTGTCCCGGCTGCGGGTGCTCCGCCCAGGTCTGGAGCTGGGCGCCGTGAAAAAGGATCGGTTTGAGCCTGCCCATGCCCTGGCGCTGTGGCTGAAGGAAGCTGCCCGCATGGAAGACTGCGGCGCCGATTCTGACCGAATCCGCGCCTATCTGCACGGCGATGTGATCCCCTCGGGGCAGAAAGGCTGGTGCCTGGTTCGCGCCGGCGGATACGCCGTCGGCTGGGGAAAGGGCGACGGACAGGTGCTGAAAAACCACTATCCCAAGGGCCTGCGCCGGTAATTCCGGGGAATCGTTTGCTTTCTCCGGGGAACCCGGAGAAAGCGGGCTGGAAATTGGACTTTACTTTACTGCTGTTTTGTGATAAAATCATAAGGCTAACGTCTTGAAAAGGCTAACGTGTTGCCTGGATGCAGCAATGTTTCGTTAATTTAAGGAGAGGATATTCCTTGGCCAGATATGAAATCCATGGCGGCAACCCTTTGAACGGTACTGTCACCATCAGCGGCGCGAAAAACGCGGCCGTGGCAATTTTGCCGGCGGCGCTGCTGGTCAGCGGGAAATGCCGGATCGAAAATGTGCCCGATATTTCCGACGTGCGGATCATGATGGACATTCTGGAGGGCGTGGGGGCGAAGATCCTCGTTTCCTCCGACGGAACGGTGGAGATCGACTGCTCCGGCGTCCAGTGCACCAGGCCGGATACGGAGCTGGTGCGGAAAATGCGAGCCAGCTACTACCTGATGGGCGCCCTGCTGGGGCGGTTTGGAAAAGCCCATGTGGCGCTGCCCGGGGGCTGCAACTTCGCCTCCCGTCCCATCGACCAGCATATCAAGGGCTTCCTGGCGCTGGGGGCCGAGGTGGACGAAACGGCGGAATATGTGGCGCTTACCCCCGGGGAGGAAGGGCTCCGGGGCAACCGGATCAGCATGGACATGGCGTCCGTAGGCGCCACGGTGAACATCATGCTGGCGGCGACGCTGATCCCCGGCCAGACCATCATTGAAAACGCCGCCAAGGAGCCGCACATTGTGGATCTGGCAAACTTTCTGAATACCATGGGCGCGCGGATCACCGGCGCCGGCACCGATACCGTGAAGATCCGGGGCGTCAACGCCCTGCGGGGCGGAACCTACGCCATCATCCCGGATCAGATTGAGGCCGGTACATACATGGCAGCGGTGACAGCGGCAGGGGGCAACGTGCTGGTGCAGAACGTAATCCCCAAGCATATGGACTGCATCACCTCCAAGCTCCAGGAAATGGGCGCCCGGGTGATCAACTATGACGATTCCATCCGGATCATCCGCACCGGGAAGCTCCGGCAGACCACGGTAAAAACCCGGCCCTATCCCGGCTTTCCCACGGATATGCAGGCGCAGGTGTGTGTGTGCATGGCGCTGGCCAACGGCGTCAGCCGTTTGACGGAAAGCGTGTATGAAACCCGTTTCTTCGGCTACTGCACAGAGCTGGAGAGCATGGGCGCCAATATCTGGATCAACGGCAAGACCGCTTTGGTCACAGGGGTGGAGAAGCTGTACGGTTCCACCGTCTGTGCCCACGACCTGCGGGCAGGGGCCGCGCTGGTGATCGCGGGGCTGGCGGCAGAGGGCACCACCTATGTGGAGCACATCCACTTTATTGAACGTGGGTATGAAAACCTGGTGGAAAAGCTCACCGCTCTGGGCGCCAACATCCGCCGGCTGGAAGATTGACAACTTGTAAGCGGCTTTGGGCTTTCCACAGCCGCTTTCTTTTTTGGAGGAGATTATGGACGAGCAATTCATTCGCACGCAAATGCTTCTGGGGTCGGAAGGGCTTCGGCGGCTGCAAAAGGCCCGGGTGGCGGTGTTTGGCCTGGGAGGCGTGGGCGGCTATGCGGTGGAAGCCCTGGCTCGCAGCGGCATTGGCGCGTTGGATCTGGTGGATCACGATACCGTCAGCCAATCCAACCTGAACCGGCAGATTCTGGCGCTGCATTCCACCATTGGGATGCATAAGACAGAGGCGGCCAAGGCTCGGGTGCTGGACATCAACCCGGACTGCGCGGTTCGGGTTTTTCCGGTGTTCTATACCCCGGAGACGGCGGAGCAGTTTGATTTTACCCAGTACGACTATATTGTGGACGCCATCGACACGGTGACGGGCAAGCTGGCTCTGGCAGAGCGGGCAGCGGCGGCGGGAACCCCCATCATCAGCTGCATGGGTACCGGCAACAAGCTGGAGGCTTCCTTATTGGAAGTGACGGATCTTTCCAAAACCTCCATGTGTCCGCTGGCCCGGGTGATGCGCAAGGAGCTGGGAAAGCGGGGCATCCGGCATATGAAGGTGGTTTATTCCCGGGAGGAGGCGCTGACCCCCGCCGGCTGGGAGGAAGAGGCCGCGGCTTTGGGCAAGCGGCAGATTCCCGGGAGCCTTCCCTTTGTACCGGGAGCCGCGGGACTGATTCTGGCGGGCGAGGTGGTCAAGGATCTGGCGCTGGGAACCGGCGAACGGTGAACCGCCTCCGCCGCTTTCTGTCAAAACCGCTTTTCCGTTTGCCCCTTGGGCAAAGCCTTTGAACGCAAAAAAGCAGGCTTTTACCCCTGTGCCGATAAGACAGTAATTTGAAAAAATTACGAAATCGGCACTGTCAAACAGGATTGGAAACCTTAAACAGACGGCATTCAACTTCGGTCGGATGCCGTCTGTTTCTGTGCGTTTAAGGGTTGAAAATTGCTTGTTTCTTGCCTTTGTGATGCTATGAATAAACGAAGTTGAGTATATTTTTCCCGCCTTAAAAACGGCATTAGTGACTTCTTTTTTTATTTTTTTGTGATGGTATTGATTATTTCTGTAATCAATATTATAATAGCATATAGCAAGTAGCTTATTGTTTGCAAGGAGGAAGAATTTATGGTAACGAAAGACACTACGCTAAACGAACTTTTTGAGGCAGCTTGCCTGTCTGCTGACACTGTTGCTCAGAGCGGCGAGAATTTTAGAGTAAAAGATTTGTTCCGAGGCGTTGAATGGAATCGAATCCCCAAAGGATTAAGAACGAAGCTCGGAGCAATGTTCTTTGCTTATGTCAATGGAGATGCAAAAAGTAAGTATGAGCCTGTTGGAAAAACTCCGCAAAATCAGCAAATTTACAGCAAACGATAATCTGTATTCTATAACAAACCATTCCAAATAATCAGATGAGAAAGAAGGGATTCTACAATGGATTGGAATGAAATCCGCAATGGTGAACCGAGTTTTTGCAATACAACAAATACAGGCATCTGTAAATTGTCTGGGGAACAAGCTGAAGTAACTTCATTCTATAGAGGTAGCGTTGAATGCAAAACAGATGCGATAAAAACATATCGCTTTAAGGGATATAGATGCAGTTTACAGGAACAGTGTGGCTATCCTAATCCCGCTTGCTTAGACATGTGCCCCTTAATTCAAAAGGAGCCTTTATAAACCCCAAATGTATAACGCTGCAAAAAATCAATAACGAAAAGAGAGAGGATTAAACAATGGGAAATTACGAATTATTGGCTGATGAGGTTGTTTTGTACGAAGGATCTGTTACGAGTAAGAATTACAAGGGCACATTGCAACTAACCCTCACATCGCAAAAAATCATTTTTGAAAAAGAAAAAGGATTGTTCAAAAAAGAGCGTGAACTTATCGACATCATTCCGTTGGAGACTGTAAAAATTTACAACGATGCAGCACAGGTAAAGCAAAAAAGCGATACTGTTGAAGTTCAGGCAGTAGACAAAAACATAACAATCGTCTTTTCTGGTATGCTTGAAGCCAGAAAATTTACAGGAAAGATAGTGGATGCGGTAACTGGAACTACTCTTGCTCGTCGAAGCTCCGACAAAATTAAAGGTGCCTTTAATATGGTTGATGATACACTGGGACTTGATACAAGAGGCACTATTAAGGGTTTCTTGGAAAATGGTGTTAAAGGAACGCTCATCCATGGACTCGGCAAGAAAAGTAAGTGATTAGCTCCGCAGGAATGTGATAGAAATTGTGCAAACAGCGTAGTGCTTTGCGTACTATCTCTACATAAAAGCAATTACTGTTTTACCAGCAGGGAACTTTCGGCCTGCTTTTTTTGATCATCAAGAAGACACCGCCTTGCGGCACTGCAGAATCTGTGATTTTCGGAATGGAAAATCACAGATTTCCGTCTCATAGGATTTTCCTTAGAGAATCCGTATAAATGCTCCCGGCGGCTCAGTCCTGATCCGCCGGGAGGATTTTTGGGGTGTGTCCCATGGCGGGGAGGATTCTCTCCACCAGATCCCGGGTGGGCAGACGGAGGCTGGAGGTGTTGATGCAGGGGTGGCAGCCAAGGTATTCTCCCTTCAGCACATCCTCGTCAATGAGCAGCTGCACCCGGTTTTCCTTGTCATTCATCAGCCCCAGAACGCTGACGGAGCCGGGGGTGATGTCCAGCAGAGCCTCCATATCCTCCGCCGGAGCGAAGGACAGCCGGGAGGAGCCGATGTGCTTGCTGAGCACGCCGGCGTGGAAGCTCTTGCCCCCGGGGAGCATCAGCAGGTAAAAGGCAGTGCGCTGGCGGTTGCACAGCAGCAGGTTTTTGCAGATGGTGGCGTCCAGTGCCAGGTCGATCTCCCGGCAGGCTTCCATGGTCATGACGGCTTCGTGATCCACCCGCTGGTAGCGGACGCCCAGGCTGTCCAACAGGTCATAGCAGCGGATCTCTTTGGGAAGCCGCCCGGTGCAGTCTGCAGGGCGGCCGGATACCAAGGTCAAGGGCATAGTCGTTCCTCCTTATTCTTTGCGCAGCTGCCAGAAGGCAACGGCGCTGGCGGCGGCTACGTTCAGGGAATCCACCCCGTGGTACATGGGGATCTTCACCGTATAGTCGCAGCGGGCGATGGTGTTGTCTGTCAGGCCGTCTCCTTCGCTGCCCAGGAGAATGGCCAGCTTGTTCTGAGACGCCAGAATGGGATCGTCAATGGACAGGGAATCCGCCTTCAGAGCCAAAGCGGAGGTGCGGAAGCCCAGACGCTTCAGCGCGGCCATGCCGTCCTCCGGCCATGGGGGCGTGAAGGTCCAGGGGATCTGGAATACCGTTCCCATGCTCACCCGGGCGCTGCGCCGGTACAGCGGATCGCTGCAGCCGGGGGTGAGCAGCACCGCGTCCATCCCCAGGGCGGCGGCGGAGCGGAAAATGGCGCCCACATTGGTGGGATTCATGACGTTTTCCAGCACCGCTACCCGGCGGGCGGGGGCGCAAATTTCCTCGATGGTCGGCAGGGGAGGACGGGACATGGCGCACAGCACCCCCCGGGTCAGGTGGTAGCCGGTGAGGCCGCACAGCAGTTCCTCATCGGCGGTGTACACCGGAATACCCGGACACCGGGCAATCACCTCCCGGGCGGAGCCGTGGATGTCCTTTCGCTCCATCAGCAGGGATACCGGGCGGTATCCCGCGTCCAAAGCCCGATGGATCACCTTGGGACTTTCGGCAATAAACATCCCCTTGGCCGGTTCAAAACGGTTCAATAGCTGCGCCTCGGTGAGCCGGGCATACACGTCCAGCTCCGGGGCGGAAAAGTCGGTAATTTCCACAACCTGGGACATAGGCTTTCCTCCGTGAAAGCGTTTATGGTTTTGCGGAGACGGAAGATTTACCGAACCTCCGGTTCCATTCCGCACTGGGCGATGCGTTTGCGCAGCCAGCTGCCCCGCAGGTAGGTGATGTAAAACACCAGGGAAGCCAGCAGCCAGCTTAAGGGATAGCAGACGGCCAGCATCTCAATCCGGTGGAACCACTGCACCACGGTAAAGATCCAGATCACCCGGAACAGGCACACGCACACACAGGTGATGGCTGTGGGCACCAGAGAATAGCCGGTGCCCCGCATGGCGCCGGCGAAGACCTCCACCGGCATGAACAGTGCGTTGAAGGGAACGGTCAGGGTCATCACATAGGCGCCCAGGGCGATGACCTCCGGGTCAGTGGTATAGATGCCGAGAATGCGGCTGCGGAACAGAACCACAATTCCGCTGAGCAGCCCCACCAGGGAGACGCTCATGGCCATGCATACCCAAACGCCTTTACGAATCCGGGCGTACTTTTGCGCGCCGAAGTTCTGACCCACAAAGGTGGTGATGGATACCCCGAAGGCGCCGGAGATCATCCAGGTCAGGGCGTCGGTTTTGATGTACGCCGTCCAGGCGGCCACCGTCACGTCTCCGAAGGAGTTGATGCCCGACTGAACCAGCAGATTGGCCAGGTCAAAGGTGATGAACTGCAGCCCGGCGGGGATGCCCACATAGAGAATCCGGCGCAGGAGGTTTCCTTCCAGACGGATGTGCTTCGGATTCAGGCGGACGTCCGGGGGCAGCCGCAGCAGCACGATCACCACCAGCAGGGCGCTGACCACCTGGGACAGTACCGTGGCCACAGCGGCTCCCGCCACCCCCATATTCAGCACCACCACGCAGAACAAATCCATTACGATGTTGGTTGCGCAGGCGGCAATCAGAAACAGGGTCGGGCGCTTGGAATCTCCCATGGCCCGGAGAATCCCCGCGCCCATGTTGTAGATCATGGAAGCCATGGCACCGGAAAAATAGATCCGGGTGTAGAGCACCGCGTCCTCCAGGCAGGAAGCGGGGGTATTGACCAGCTTCAGCACCGGCTCTGCGGCGGTGACGCCCAGAACCGTCACAGCCGCGCCCAGCACCAGGGAAAGTCCGACGCCGGTATGCAGGGCTTTGCACACCCCGGAGCGGTCATTGGCGCCGTAAAACTGGGACAGCATCACCGTGGCTCCGGTGCTCAGCCCCACAAAAAAGCCGTTGATCAGGTTGATCAGGGCGGCGGTGGAGCCTACGGCAGCCAGAGCCTGGGTTCCGACAAACCGGCCGACGATGATGGTGTCCACCGTGTTGTACATCTGCTGAAAAAAGGTGCCCAGCAAAATGGGGAAGAAGAATATCAAAAGCTGCTTCCAGATCACCCCTTCGGTGATCCGCAGATCTGCCCGCTGCATAAAAAACGATCTCCTTTTGGAATTTCCAGAGGATTGTACCACAAAACGGAAAATATGTCTATGGAAATTGCGAATCCATCGCCATTGACGGAAAGCCGGATTCCGGCCGCGGGGCGGCAAAAGGGGAAAATCCATACAGGATCCTCCCCCTGATGAAACCGGCCTCCGGGGCAAAAGCTCCGGCCATCCGCCTTTGCCTATGGAATCGGCGGTTTCCTATGGATGGTTTACCGGTTTTTCCATAAAAAAGTTGGTCAGCAGAATTCCGCCCCGCTCCACCTGATGCCGGCAAACCACCCGGTAGCCCCGGCGCTGGAAAAAGGGTTTTGCGGTGATGGAGGCATAGGTGGTAACGGGCTTGTCTGTGACCAGGGCTTCCAGCTGATCGCACAGGGCAGTGGCAATGCCCTGCCGCTGATAATCCTTGTGGACATACAGACGATCCAGATAACCTTCCGCCGCGTCCAGATCGGCAAATCCCAGAATCCGCTCTCCCTCCCAGGCAACCAGGGTTTGGTGGGCGGACAGGGAACGATCCCATTGGGAAGGATCCTCCCGGCCGGTGGCCCAGACCGCCAGCTGCTCCGGGGAATAGTCCCGGGCATTGACGGTACGGACGGTTTCATAAAACAGCCGCAGGATCTGCCCGCAGTCCCGGGAACGGTAGGGACGAATCTCCATAAATTCCTCCTTGTTGAAAAAACGGCGGATTTTTCCGCTTATTCCGATACCACCGGCTCCGCGCCCAGATATTCCTCCAGGCACAGGCCGGAATCCTTCAGATCCAGGGAGACCTCCGTGCCCACATACCGGAAGTGCCATGGCTCGTCAATGATGCCGGTGTAGTCTTTCTTGTCCTCGTAGTACCGGCGGATAAAGCCGTAGTTCCAGCAGTGTTCCTGGAACCAGGCAATGGCCTCGTCTCCCAGCAGATCCACCGCCAGACCCAGATGGTGCTCGCTGGTGCCGGGAACGGCCACGGTTTCCAGAGCCTTTTCCCGGGCCTCTTCAAAGGTCAGCTCATAGGTCTCCATGTGTTCCAGGGTGCGGTATTCCAGAATTTCCGTTTGCTCCTCCACCGTGCGGTAGGCGGAATTGAACACATATTCGATCCCGGCGTCCTCACAGTCCTGGAGCATCTGCACCAAGGCGTCGTAGCACCGGCTGTCCACATCGTGGTAGTCCACCACATTGACCAGATCGATTTCATAGTAGTCGGGCACCGGGTTTTTGGCGTTGACCAGGATCACCTCAATGCCCTTGGGCGTGAAATAATGGATCTGCCCGTCGATCTCCGTGGGGCCGATGGCGGCGGAGCCGTCCGGGTGGAAGTAGTAGCGGTATTCTCCCTGGGTCATCCAGCCGGTCTGGGTCAGACCGTCTTCGTCAAAGTAGTACAGCGTCCCGTCAATCTCTTCCCAGCCCAGTGCCATGGGACCTGCGGGGAAGAAATACCGGCGGCCGTCGTCCCCGTCCTGCCAGCCGGTAAACATGGAGCCGTCCTCCTGGAACAGGTAGAGATTGCCTTCAATGGTAATGGTGCCGGAAAAGGGCGTGCCGTCTTCCCCCATGTAATACGTCACGCCGTCGCTTTGGACGAAGCCCCGGGCCATGGTGCCGTCGTCCCGGAAGTAATAGCGCGCGCCGTCTATGTCCTGCCATCCGGTGGTCAAAGCTCCCTGGGACAGATAATACCGATCGTTGTCCAGCTCCAGCCAGCCCTGATGCAGCGCGCCGGTGGTGTCAAAGTAATGGGTCTTCCCGTCCAGCTCCAGCCAGCCGGTGACAAGGATCCCGTCGCTTCCGAAATAGTAGGTATCTCCGCCGATCTCCTGCCAGCCCAGGCTGGGAATGCCGCCTTCCTGAAAATAATACCGCCCTTCTTCCAGCTCCAGCCAGCCTGTCACCGGCTGGGCGTGAAAATCCTGATAAAAGCGGATCCCGTCCTCTTCCACCCAGCCGCTGCGATCCACATACCTGTCATACAGCAGCCAAAGGGCATAGCTCAGAGAACTGAGCAGGAGCACGGAAAGAAGGACGATCAATATGGGTTGTAAACAGTTCTTTTTCTTCATAGCCGCCTCCTGATATGTTCGTTTTGCATTTTAACACAGGAAAGAACAGTTTTCAACCGGCTCCTGAAAGGGAAAGAAAAACTTAAACATTTTAACAGTAGATTTTTGGCAGGAATCTGCTATAATGATCTATACTGTACAACAGCGTCAAAAAACGTCAAAAGCCCTGGGAAGCGCTGATGAAGCCGAAGACGGCCGCTTCCCTGGAAAGCCAGGGCTTTCAAGAGCTGTTTGCGTTGCACCGGTGCAAGGGTTTTCGTCCTGGGACGTAAATTCCTTGCACCTGTCCATTGATTCGCGGCTGCATTTCAAAAACCGGCGGAAAAGAGCGCCCGTTTTTACCGCCTTTTGGGGAAACAAGCCGCAAAAGGCGGTTTGCTCAGCAGGCGCGGGATATCTCTTGGGCGTTTTCGGACATTTCCGGCGGAGGAATGCCGCCGGAGCGGGATATGCCCGCTGTTAATGATCGGTCATCCGCGAGGGAATCTAAAGAGGTGAAGCAATGAAACTGAGAAAATGGGCATCCGCGCTGTTCGCCGTGCTCGGCGGCGTGATCATGGCCGCCACAACGGGAATGTGCCTGCTGTCTCTGGACGCGGAGCCGAAGGTGCTGCGGATCCCTCAGGGGGCGGAGGACTGCGCCCAGAGCCTGGTTCAGGCGCTGGAGGAGGGGGATTATGCCGCCGCGGAGAGCCTGATCTACGGTCAGCCGGATCTGGGCATAGCGGAGGCGCCGGAAGACCCGCTGGCGGCGCTGGCGTGGGAGGCCTTTGAAGACAGCCTGTCCGTTTCTCTGCAGGGCGCCTGTTATGCCCAGGGAGCGGATTTTTGCCAGGAACTGACGGTCACGGCGCTGGATGTCACCACCGTGACCGCGTCGCTGCGTCAGCGGGTGAACGACCTGCTGCAAGAGCGGATGGAAAATGCGGAAGAACTGTCGGAGCTTTATGATGAACAGAACCAATTCCGCCAGGATCTGGTGGATCAGGTGATGCAGGAAGCCCTTCAGCAGGCGCTGGCGGAGGACGCGCAGACGTTCACCTGCCAGAGCGTCCTGGGCTTGATCCGCCGGGATGGGCGCTGGTGGGCTGTGCCGGATCAGGAGCTGCTCAGGGCGCTCAGCGGAAATCTGGCATAAGGAGGAAGCACAGTGGGATATCAACCGAAATATGCCCAGAAGCCCGGCAGAGGATCGGCGTCCGCGCCGGGCAGAGCAGGCGCGGAGAAGAAACAGCCCGGGACAAGGAAGCGGACCTCAATTTGGTTTATTCTTCTGGGGATTGTGGTGGTTCCGGCGTCTGCGGCCGC
>CALXDT010000121.1 GCA_944387125.1 uncultured Oscillospiraceae bacterium
AAAAGATCCGGCATTCCGCCGAAGACGATTTATTCAGAGGTTCCTTAGAACAAGTATTCGCTGGGATTGACGTAAACGCCGTTTTTGGTAATGCCAAAGTGCAGATGGTCGCCGGTGGCCACGCCGGTAGCGCCCACGGCGCCGATGGACTGACCGCCGCCTACGATCTGGCCGGCAGATACGTTATAGTTGTTCAGGTGCATATAGATGGAAGTATACCCATCTCCATGGTCGATCTTCACATAGTTGCCGGCGGCATTGGTATAGCCTGCCGCCACCACTGTGCCGGGCCGGGAGGCAATGACCGTGGTGCCCGTGGTGGAGTCCAGGTCGATGCCCATATGGTTGGAGGATGCCCCTGCTGTGGGCGCCGTCCGGTTGCCGAAGGGGCTGGTGATGGAGGAATAGTTACAGGGGATCAGCCAGCCGCTGCTGCTGGCTGTGCCGCCGGTGCCGCCGGCAGAGGCGCCGGTATTCCCGGAGCCCTCCGGAGGCACATAGGTGGCCATATAAGCCGCCCACTCCGCCTGCTTCGCCGCGGAGAACTCCACTTCCTTCTGGGCAATTTCCTTCAGGAATGCCTCCTCCATGGCTTCAAATTCCGCCTCCAGGGCTTCCAGGTCGTCGGCCTTGGTCAGCAGCTCCTGAAACAGCTGGTCAGCCTCCGCCCGCTTTTCGTCCATTTCCGCCTGGGTATCGTCCAGCTCCTGCTGGGTAAGCACCAGCTCCGCCTTTTCCGCTTCCAGGTCTTCCCGGGCTACTTCCACCGCTTCCGCGGCTTCGCCCAGCTCCTGGAGCCGGCGGTTGTCAGAGGCGGCAATCTCCTCCACCATGTTCAGCCGATCCAGCAGATCCGAGAAGCTGTTTGCTTTGAACAGCACTTCCCAGTAGCTAAGCTCGCCTTCCTCCTCCATCGCCCGGATCCGATCCTTGTTTTCCTGGTTCATGTTCTCATAGCGAAGCTGGGCATTGTCCAGCTCGTCCTGCTTATCCGCGATCAGCAGGTTGTAAGACGCAATCTGCTCATGGATATTGGTGATCTGGGTGGAGAGAAGCTGAATCTCCTGGTCAATGACATTCTTGCGGGCAATGATGTCCGCAATCTCATCTTCATTTTCCTCATACTGCTCCTGCACCAGGGTGATCTGCTTGCTGATCTCTTCCTTCTCCGCCTTCAGAGCATTGATCTGCTTTCGGATTTCACTGGAGGAAGCAGCGCTGGCGCTGGTGGGCAGAAGCCCCAGAATCAGGGTCAGCAGCATAACCAGCGCCATAACGCCGGCCACAACGGACACAATCTTCTTTCGGTTCTTCATAAATACGCTCCTTCTTAATCAAGAAATGCCGTGATGCGTCATACAGAAATCAGTAAAGCGGTACGTAGTTGCAGGGGTTTACATAAACGCCGTTCAGAGCGATGCCAAAGTGCAGATGGTCGCCGGTGGCCACGCCGGTGGCGCCGGTGTAGCCGATCAGCTGCCCTGCGCTGACAATCTGGCCGGAGGAGACGGTGTAGCTGCTCAGGTGCATATACACCGAGCTGAAGCCATCCCGGTGGTCGATCTTGACATAGTTGCCGGCAGCGGAGCCGTAGCCCGCGATCACCACCACGCCCGCTCTGGTCGCCACCACCGGATCACCGGTGCCGGTATCCAGGTCAACGCCCTGGTGATAGGTGGACGCGCCGGTGGTGGGAGCGGTACGGTAGCCGAAGGGGCTGGTGATGGACGTGTAGCTGCAGGGAACCAGCCAGCCGCCGCTGCCGGATCCGCCGGTGCCGCCGCCGGAAGAGCTGCTGCCGCTGTCGCTGCTGCCGCCGCCGGAAGACTCCGTGGTGGGGGGAACATAGGTGGCCATATACGCCTCCCATTCCGCCTGCTTGGCAGCGGTGTACTCCAGCTCCAAATTGGCGATTTCATCCAGGAAGGCTTCCTCCTGGGCCTCGTACTCCGCCTTCAGCGCTTCCAGGTCGTCCGCCTTGGTCAGCAGCTCCTGAAACAGGGCGTTGGATTCTTCCATTTTGGCGTCCAATTCCGCCTGGGTGCCGTCCAGCTCCTGCTTGGTCAGCTCCAGCTCGGCCTTTTCCGCCTCCAGCTCGTTCTGCGCCACTTCCACCGCATCGGCGGCCTCTCCCAGCTCCTGGAGCCGGCGGTTGTCGGATGCGGTGATTTCCTCCACCATGTTCAGCCGATCCAGCAGATCCGAGAAGCTGTTGGCCTGGAAAAGCACTTCCCAGTAGGAAACCGTGCCCTCTTCCTCCATGGTGCGAACCCGGAGTTTGTTCTCTTCGTTCAGGCTCTCATAGCGAACCTGGGCATTGTCCAATTCATCCTGTTTGTCGGCAATGAGAATGTTGTAAGCAGAGATCTGCTCGTTGATGTTGGTGATCTGGGTAGTCAGCAGCTGAATCTCCTGTTCGATCACATTTTTTCTGGCAACAATGTCCGCAATTTCGTCCTCATTCTCCTCATACTGCTCCTGAACCTCCGAGATCTGCTTTTGAATCTCTTCCTTCTCTTCTTTCAGCGAATTGATCTGTTTTCGGATTTCACTGGAAGAAGCGGCGAAGGCGTCTGTGGGCAGCAGTCCCAGAATCAGGGTCATGAGCATTACCACAGCCATAATCCCCGCCAGAATCGAAACCAGTGTCTTGCGGTGTTTCATAAGGTACTCCTTTACTTGGAAAAATCAATAGATGTATGCCAACGGATTCACATAGGTGCCGGCGTAGGAGATTCCAAAATGCAGGTGCGGACCGGTGGAAATTCCGGTGCTGCCCACATATCCGATCAGCTGCCCCTGGGAGACCGTCTGCCCGGCAGAAACCACATAGTGGGTCATGTGCATGTAAATGGAAGCAAAGCCGTCCAGATGATTGATGCTGACATAGTTGCCCGCGCCGCCGGCCTGGTAAGAGGCAACCGTGACCTTCCCGGCTCGGGTGGCATAGATGGGCGTTCCCTGGGCACAGGCCATATCGATGCCGTTGTGCATTCTGTAATAGCCCAGCACCGGATGCAGCCGCATGCCGAAGGGGCTGGTGAGGGTATAGCCGGAAACCGGGCTGACCCAGGAGGCGTCGGAAGGGGGATTCTCTCCCTGCAGCGCCAGCTTGGCCAGGTATTCATCATACTTGGCTTCTTCCAGCTCCCTTTCCTTGGCGGCAATCTCCTGCATCAGTTCTTCCTGAAGCACTTCGGACTCCGCCATCAGCAGCTGGTATTCCTCAGATTTCTTCTCCAATTCGTAGAGCAAATCGTCAGATTCCGTGCGTTTTTCCTCCAGCTTCGCCTCATCCTCCTGGAGCTGGGTTCTGGTTTCCTCCAGCGCCTGCTTTTCGCTTTCCAGACTCAGCTGGTTGGCAATGACGATGTCCGAGGCAACGCGCATCTGCTCGATCCGCTTCCGGTCGGAGGCGCTGATCTCCTGCACCATGTTGATCCGGTCCAACAGATCTGTGAAGCTGTTGGCCTCAAAAATGACCTCCCAATAGGTCACTTCTCCGCCCTCTTCCATGGCGCGGATCCGCTCCCGGTGCTGTTGGCTCAGCTCCGTCAGCGCCTCCTGCGCCGCGTCCAGCTCGTCCTGAATGTCCGCGATCAGCTGGTTGTACGCAGCAATCTGCTCATTGGTTGTATCAATTTTCTCATTGAGCAGGGTGATTTCCTGGTCAATGGCGGCCTTTTGCTCCACGATGGACTTCATGTCGTTGTAGTTGGCGTCATATTGGCTCTGAATTGCGTCGATCTGCGCCTGGATTTCCGCGTTTTCCTCTTCCAGGGCGTCGATCTCCTGCTGAAGCTCAGCAGATGTGGCTGCTTCCGCCTGGGGAGGCAGGACGCCCAGCAGCAGCGCTCCGGTCAGCATCAGGGAAATGAATGCGCACGCTTTTCTGTGTTTACGCGTTACAGTCTTCATGGTTATACGTCCATAAACTTCCGGATGGAGGTCCAGCTGCCCACGATGCCGACGAACATACCGGCAGCGGCAAACACCGCAATCATGGGGATCAGCAGCTCCTGGAAGGGAACGAAGCTGAACAGCTGCAGGGCATCCACCTGCGCGACCCGCTCCACCATGGCGTCATATCCCAGCCACTCCAGGCCAAAGGCGATGCACGCGCCCAGCATGCCCAGGGTAAAGCCTTCCACCACAAAGGGCAGACGGATGAAGCCGTTGGTGGCGCCCACCATCTTCATGATGGCGATCTCGTCCTTCCGGTCGTACATGGCCAGCTTGACCGTGTTGGAGATAATCAGCAGGGACACCACCAGCAGCACCACAATAATGGCCAGGGAGACCATGTGCAGCACATTCTGGATGGTGGTAAAGCCCTCCGCCAGCTCATAGGCCGCGTCGGTTTTTGCAACGCCGGGAATCTGCTTAAGCTGCTCGTCGGTATCCTGCATCCGGGTATTGTCCTCCAGCGTGACCACATACCGGTGGCGCAGATCCGCGGCCTGCACGCCGTTGAAGGCGCTGTCGCCATCGTGGTCGGCAATAAAGTCTTCCAGCGCCTCCTCCCGGGAGATAAAGGTGGCCTGCAGCACATTGTCCAGCAGGTTGATTTTGGTGCCAATGCTTCTGGCCTCCGCGTCAGACAGCTCGCTGTCTATGTACACCAGGATCTCGCTGGTCTTGTTCAGCTCTTCCACCATCACATCCAGATTGTAGGCCAGGATGGAAAAGCTGCCCACAATCACCAGACAGGCCACTGTTACGCACACAGCCGCAAAGGACATAAACCCGTGAAGAAAGATCCCCCGGAAGCCCTCTTTCAGCAAATATCCAATATTATTCAGCTTCATCGCCGCTTACCTCCTCTGCTCCGTCGCTGACCACCAGGCCGTCGTCAATGGCGATGACCCGCTTGCCAAACAGCTCCACCAGGTTCTGGGCGTGGGTAACGACCAGCACAGTGGTGCCCAGGTTGTTGATTTCCTGAAGCAGCGCCATGATCTCAAAGGAACGCTCCGGATCCAGGTTTCCGGTAGGCTCGTCGGCAATGATGGTGGACGGGTTGTTCACCAGCGCCCGGGCAATGGCCAGACGCTGCTGCTCACCGCCGGACATCTCGTTGGGATGGCGGCTCATTTTGCTTTCCAGACCCACCAGCTCCAGCACATAGGGGACACGATCCTTGATCTCCTTTTCACTGGCGCCCACCACCCGCATGGCAAAGGCCACGTTTTCGTAGACAGTCATTTTATCGATCAGCCGGAAGTCCTGAAACACCACGCCTACGGTACGGCGCAGGTAAGGAATCTCCCGCTTGCGGATCCGCTCCAAAGAATAGCCGTTGACATGCACGGCGCCGGCGGCGGGCTTCAACTCGCCGGTGATCAGCTTGATAATGGTGGACTTACCGGAACCGGAAGGTCCCACCAGGAAGCAAAACTCACCGTCCTCGATCTGAATGGACACACCGTTGAGGGCATTGTTTCCCTGTTCATAAGTTTTCACAACATCGGTAAACTGTATCATACAAATGATCTCCTGTTATCTGGGCAATTCCGGAAAAATCCAATTTTGCCCGCAGTGTAACCAAATTGTAACACATTGCGCAGAGAATGTCAATGACAATTCGTGAAAATTAGAGCATTCCGATAAATTAACAAAAAATCCATATTTTCGACCAAGGAAAGTTGCAATAATCCCCAACCCCAGCCTGCAAAAAATGGAGCCGCCGGCGGCGGCTCCATTATGTAAACCGGAACAAATTCCCCAAACTCACCGGGTTTCCCGGGAAGTCAGGTACTTGCGGACCATCAGCGCCACCTTGAATACGATGGCGTGATCGAACTGCCGCAGATCCAGCCCGGTGAGCTTTTTGATCTTCTCCAGCCGGTACACCAGGGTGTTCCGGTGAACGAACAGCTTCCGGGAGGTCTCGGAGACGTTCAGGTTGTTCTCAAAGAACTTGTTGATGGTAAACAAAGTCTCCTGATCCAGAGAATCGATGGAGTTGCGCTTGAACACTTCGCTGAGGAAGATCTCGCACAGGGTGGTGGGCAGCTGATAGATCAGACGGCCGATTCCCAGATTCTCATAGTTGATGATGCTCTTTTCCGTATCGAAGACCTTGCCCACATCAATGGCGGTCTGGGCTTCCTTGTACGAATCCGCCAGCTCCCGCAGCCGCTCGGCCACGGTGCCGATGCCGATGACCGTTTTGATCCGCAGCTCATTCTTCAGGGTCTCCTCCATGGTCTGCGCCATCTTCTCCAGCTCCTCGCCGGTGGTGGTGCCGTTGATCTGCTTGACCACAGCAATGTCCATTTCGTTGATGGACAGCACAAAATCCTGGAGCTTATCCGGGAACATGCCGGACAGCACATCCACAGTGGCCACATCCCCATGCCCCACCTGACGGATCAGGAATACCGCCCGGGGCGCGTCGGTGGCAAAGTGCAGCTCCTTGGCACGGATGTAAATATCACCGGGCAGAATGTTGTCCATGATGATATTCTTCACAAAGGTTCCCCGATCGTGCTTTTCCTCGTAGAAATTCTTGGCGTCGTTCAGGGCAATGTAGGCCATCTGGCAGAAGCTGCGCCCCAGCTCGTCGTCTCCGGAGCAGAACACCGCATACTCAAAATAGTTGGAATTGCCCACAATGGCCTTGAAGGTCTTCTGGTCGCAGGTGAGGATACTGTCGGTAGAGGCGCCCACTTTGACAGCGGCATCTGCCCAACGCTCCCCCAGAATAGACATATCGGTGCTGGAAACAACACAGCCCTCCGCGTCGATCACGCCGAAGGTACGGTCAGAGATTTCTTTTAGCTGAACGATCACACTCTGAAAAACACTGTTGGACATGTTAGCGTCACTCCTTAGTATCTTGCATAAATGCGCATTTCACAAAATTGCATTCTTATTATACACGCCTTTTGCGCAATTTGCAAGTGCCTTTTGACATTATATTGCAAAATCTCTTATGTTTTTTAGGTAATATTCCAAGTCGATTTCCAGTTTTTGCATTTTCCGGAGGTTTTATTCCAGCAAATTGACCGTCAGGCCGGATCTTTCCCGCCTGTTTCCTGCTCCAGCGTCCGGATTTCCTCCCGGCTCAGCTCCCGAACCTGCCCCCGGGGCAGATCTCCCAGGGTCAGGCTGCCCTCCTGCTGCCGCTCCAGATAGGACACCGGCATCCCCCGGGCGGCCATCATCCGCCGCACCTGGTGATACTTTCCCTCCACCACGGTGATCCGGCTCTGCCCCGGCCCCAGGGGCTCCAGCTTTGCCGGCAGGCACAGCGTCCCGTCCCCCAGGGTCAGCCCCGCGGCAAAGGCCGCCGCGTCTCCGGAATCCGCCTGCCCTTCATGCCGGGCATAGTAAACCTTCGGCACACGGCGCCGGGGGGAGATCATCCGGTGGAGCAGCTCGCCGTCATTGGTAAACAGCAAAAGCCCTTCGGTGGCCTTGTCCAGCCGGCCAATGGGCTTCAGCTCCTGGTGCTTCCAAGCAGGCGGCAGCAGCTCCATCACCGTTTTCTGCCAGGGATCCTCCGTGGCGGTTACATAGCCCTCCGGCTTGTTCAGCATCACCACCATCCGCCGCCTGCCCCCCAGGGGCGTTCCGTCCAGAGCCACGGTCTGAGCCGCGGGATCCACCTTCCGGCCCCCGTCCTTTTCCACGGCGCCGTCCACGCTGACCCGCCCCGCCTTCAGCAGCAGCTTTACCTGGCTGCGGGTGCCCGCGCCGCTGCCGCACAGGAATTTGTCCAATCTGATCATCGTTCCTCCGTTCTAACCCGTCCCCCGGCTTCATAGGCTGTAGCACCTAATGATCGGGAGGGATCCAATATGATGGTTATGACCGCTAAGGTCGATATGAAAAAAACGCTGCTGGCTCTGGCCGCCGCGGCCGCTCTGATTCTGTCGCTGATCCTGCTGCTGGGCGGCGGCAATGCGGAAGAAACCTCAGCCCCCGCCGTCTCCGGCAACGACGCCCGGGTGAAATTTCTCACAGATTTGGGCTGGGATGTAACCACCTCCCCGGTGGAATCCAGCCAGGTAAAGATCCCGGAGGAGCCAAGTCCGGTGTTCACCCGGTATAACGCCCTGCAGATCAGCCAGGGGTATGATCTGAGCAAGTTCGCCGGAAAAAAAGTCATGCGCTATGTCTACCAGATCAACAACTATCCCGGGGCAACGGATCCGGTGTATGCCACGCTGCTGATATACAAAAATCAGGTCATCGGCGGAGATGTAACCAACACCTCTCCCAAGGGACGGATCCAGGGCTTCCGGATGCCGGGGGCAGCCGCTCCCACGGAGACCACCGCGCCTTCCGTCCCGGAGACGACGTCTCCTGAGACGTCCCTGCCCCAGGCCACACAATAATTCTATCACAGACAACGGGGGTTGACAAGCCGCCTCTGCCGTGCTACAGTGTAAGCAACTGAACAGTATCTTCAGGGCGGGGCGCAATTCCCCACCGGCGGTATAGTCCGCGACCGCGCAAGCGTTGAATCGGTGAAACTCCGATACCGACAGTATAGTCTGGATGGAAGAAGATACGCAAGATGCTTGCGTTTATTTTCACGCCCTGGGTCTATCCCCGGGCGTACTTTTTTTATGAGGTGAAAGAAATATGACTGCCTTATGGACGCAAATTCGAGACAACCTGAGCTTTGTCCTGATCAGCCTTGCCATTGTCATCGGTCTGGCGCTGCTGGCCCGGCTGGCCGAACGGTTTCTGCCGGAAAAGCGGAAGGTCACGCCCGCCCGCCGGGTCAGCATCATCGGCATCTGCGCCGCTCTGGCCACGGTGCTGCATGTGCTGGACTTTCCTTTGCCCTTTCTGGCGCCGGAATTTTACAAGCTGGACTTCTCGGAAGTGCCGGTGATGCTCTGCGGCTTTTACCTGGGACCCAGCGCCACCGTGGTGTGTGAAGGGGTGAAGATTCTCCTGAAGCTGCTGGTAAAAGGCACTTCCACCGCCTTTGTGGGAGATTTTGCCAACTTTGTGGTGGGCTGCTCCCTGGTGCTCCCGGCCACCATCTGCTACCATAGCCATAAGAGCAAGCACAGCGCTCTGCTCGGCCTGGCGCTGGGCACCCTGGTGATGACCGTGCTGGGCAGCGCTTTCAACGCGGTTTACCTGCTGCCCAAATTCTCCCAGCTGTACGGCATCCCTCTGGACGGGATCATCTCCATGGGCAGCCAGATCAACGGCAGCATTCACAATGTCTCCACCTTCGTAATGATCTGTGTGGCGCCTCTGAATCTGATCAAGGGCACCCTGGTATCGGTGCTGACCATGCTGCTGTACAAACGGGTGGCTCGTCCCCTTTTCGGCATCCGCGCGTAATCCTCTCCCCCGGCCGCTGCGAAAAACAGCGGCCGGCTTTGTTTTCCCTCTTTCCTTTCTCGGCCGCCGGTGGTATAATGGTGAAACAACCAACTTTGAAAGAGGTGTTCCCATGAAAACCATGCTGCAGGCCGCCCAGGCGGCCAAGCCCCAAGTCGCCCGATTGACCACCCAGGAGAAAAACGCCGCCCTGGAAGCCATGGCGGCGGCGCTGGAAGCCGCTGTCCAGCCGATTCTGGATGCCAACGCCCTGGATCTGGAAGCCGCCCGGGAGCATATCTCCCCGGTGATGCTGGATCGGCTGCGGCTGACCCCGGAGCGGATCGCCGGCATGGCCGAGGGCATCCGTCAGGTGGCGCAGCTTCCCGACCCGGTGGGGCGGATCCTGGACGCCTACACCCGCAGCGACGGATTGGAAATCCGGAAAGTCGCCGTGCCCATGGGGGTGGTGGCCATTATCTATGAAAGCCGCCCCAACGTCACCAGCGACGCCGCCGCCCTGGCGCTGAAAAGCGGCAACGTCTGCGTCCTTCGGGGAGGCAAGGAGGCCTTCCGCAGCGCCAACGCCATCGTCAACGCCCTGCGGGCAGGACTGACTGCCCGGGGTATCTCCGCGGACGCGGTAAACCTGGTGCAGGACACCTCCCGGCAAAGCGCCGCGGATCTGATGACCGCCAACGGCTATGTGGATCTGCTGATCCCCCGGGGCGGCGCGGGACTGATCAACGCCTGCCTGCGCTCCGCCACCGTCCCCTGCATCGCCACCGGCACCGGCATCTGCCATGTGTATGTGGAGAAGTCTGCCGACCTTGCCATGGCGCTGAACATCATCGAAAACGCCAAAACCAGCCGTCCCAGTGTCTGCAACGCCGCGGAGGTGCTGCTGGTGGACAAGGCCGCTGCCCCCGCCTTCCTGCCCATGGTCTATGACCGGCTGGTGAAGCACCGGGCGCATCCGGTGGAGCTTCGGCTGGACGAAACCGCCGCCGCCATCATCCCCGGCACTCCGGCAGGCGCCCAGGATTTCGACACGGAATTCCTGGACTACATCTTGGCTGTGAAGTGCGTCTCGGACGTCCACGAAGCCGTTGCCCACATTGCCGCCCACTCCACCGGCCACAGCGAGGCCATCGTCACCCGGGATCCCCAGGCGGAGGCGGTGTTCACCCGGGAGGTGGACAGCGCTGCGGTGTATGTCAACGCCTCCACCCGGTTCACCGACGGGGGCGAGTTCGGCCTGGGCTGCGAAATGGGCATCTCCACCCAAAAGCTCCACGCCCGGGGGCCCATGGGGCTGCAGGAGCTGACCACCTATAAATATCTGATTCACGGCAGCGGGCACATCCGCTGAGGAGGCGCTTATGAAATACGGTTTTATCGGCTGCGGCAGCATGGGCGGCGCCATTGCCCGGGCCTTGTCCGCCGCCACCAAGGACATTTTGGTCTGCGACCGCTCCGGGAAGGCCAAAGCACTGGCCGCCCAGCTGGGCATCGGCTACGCCGACGCCCAAACCATCGCCCAAAGCTGCGACGCCATATTCCTGGCAGTGAAGCCCCACATGATGCAAGGCGTGATGCTTCCCCTGACCCCTTACCTGGCGCAGCGGAAGCCTCTGCTGATTACCATGGCCGCGGGTCTGAGCCTGGAACAGATCCGGCAGTTCGCGGGCACCGCCCTGCCGGTGATCCGCATCATGCCCAACACCCCCACCGCCATCGGCAGGGGACTGATTCCCTATTGCCAGAATTCCCTGGTTCCCCGGGAAATGCTGGATTCCTGGCTGGAGGATATGGCCGGCTGCGGCAGACTGGATCCTCTGGACGAATCCCTGATGGACGCCGCCGGCGCCTTGTCCGGCTGCGGCCCCGCCTATATGTACCTGTTCCTGGAAGCTCTGGCCGACGGGGCGGTGGCCTGCGGCCTGCCCCGAAGCAAGGCTGTGGACTATGCCGCCGCCACCATGGCCGGCGCCGCGGAAATGGTTCTGTCCACCGGCGCCCATCCCGGCGCTTTGAAGGACGCGGTCTGCTCTCCGGGAGGCAGCACCATCCAGGGCGTCCGCGCCCTGGAATCCCGGGGCTTCCGGGGCGCCGTCATGGACTGCGTCATCGCCGCCTACGAAAAAAGCAAAGCCCTAGGGAAGCTCTGATTCAATCGGCAAGAGCGGATGCCGAGAGATTTTGCCTCAGCCGAACCTTCAAAAAGTGGAGAAATCCTGTATGTATTTCCCACTTTTTGAACTGCACGGATGTGGTAAAAGATCCGGCATTCCGCCGAAG
>CALXDT010000122.1 GCA_944387125.1 uncultured Oscillospiraceae bacterium
CCCCGGGGCTCTGCCCGGCGGATAAGGAATGGTTTCCGCCTATTCCGTTTGTTTTGATTGGTGCAACAGACATGAAAACACTCACCGTTTTAATCAAACCCGCTTCCAGCCTGTGCAATATGCGCTGCAAATACTGCTTCTATGAAGATGAGGCAAATCTTCGAACCCGGAAATCCATGGGGATAATGGACGAAGCCACCAGCGAGCAGCTGCTCCGCCGCGCCATGGAGGAGATCGGACAGAACGGGTATCTGAACATAACCTTCCAGGGGGGAGAGCCGACCCTGGCGGGAGCGGCGTATTTCCGGCATTTTACGGATTTGGCGGAGCGCCTGCTGCCCCGGGGCAGTCAGATCCGGTATGCCATCCAGACCAACGGTCTGGAACTCAGCGATTCCCTTTTGGAGATCCTGAAGAAACGCCGCTTTCTGGCGGGGATTTCCCTGGACGGCTTCCGCCTGCTCCATGACAGCAGCCGGGTGGATGCTGCGGGAAACGGAACCTGGAACCGGATTCTCAAAAACCTGAACCGGCTTCGGGCCGCGGGGGTGGAAACCAATGCCCTGTGCGTGGTCACGGCCCAGGCCGCCGAACATCCGGAGAAAATTTACCGGACCCTGAAGCAGCTGGGCTTCCGCTACCACCAATACATCCTGTGCCTGGATCCCCTGGAAGCGCCCAGAGGCAGCATGCCTTTTTCCCTTTCCCCGGGGGCCTGCGGCAGCTTTCTCCGGGAGCTGTTCCGGCTCTGGTACCGGGACTGGAAGGACGGCGGCTATGTCAGCATACGCACATTTGAAGACCTGGTATTCAACGCCATGGGTCTGCCCTGCTCCAGCTGCGCCCAGTCCGGACAGTGCGGGCAGTATCTGGTGATCGAAGGGGACGGCTCCGTCTATCCCTGTGACTTTTATGCCCTGGATCCCTGGTGCCTGGGGAACATCCGGGACAATACCGTCCGGGAGCTTCTGGAATGCGAAACCGCCCGGCGCTTTGCCCGGCAGCGGAGCACGCCGCCGGCGGAATGCGCCCGGTGTCCCTATGAGAGCCTGTGCCGCGGCGGCTGCTTCCGGGATTGGGTGCAGGCGGACGGGCGCTTTCACAATTATTACTGCCCCGCCTTCCGGATGCTGCTGGAATACGCAGAGCCTTACCTGAAAGAAATCGCCGCCGCGGAGCTTCGCTCCCGGGGCATGGCATAATGGAGCGCGGCAGCGCAGAAACAAACCCACCGGCCATGGAACGCAACGGCCGGTGGTTTTTTGCGCGCCGGGGGAGAAAAATGGGCATTGTCACCAAAACCCAGGGAAATTTTCTACACAGGGGAATCTTGCCACAGAAGGAAGCGTTTTGTATAATAATGGTATATGCGAATTGGTTCATTTTTTGCACTTTGCCGAAAGGAGGCTTCTATGTCCCCGAATCATCAATCCGGCTTTGTGGAGCGGATGGCTGCCTTCATTGTGGGAAAGCGGACGCTGATTTTTCTGGTATACCTGTTCGCCCTGGGATTCTGTCTGGTATCCATGGGCTGGGTCAGCGTGGAAAACGATGTGACGGTATACCTGCCGGAGGATACGGAGACCCGGCAGGGGTTGGAGGCCATGAACGAAAACTTCGTGGTAACAGGCACCGCCCGGCTGATGGTATCCAACATCACCCTGGACACCGCCTACGCCATCCGCGACACCATATCCGAAGTGGAGGATGTGCTGATGGTGACGTTTGACGATTCCGCCGACCACTACCGGGACAGCGCCGCGCTGTATGACATCACCCTGTCCCATCCGCCTATGGATCAGAAGGCCATCGCCGCCATGGACGCCATCCGCGCCGCTCTGGACGGCTATGACGGATATGTGGACACCACCGTGGGCTATGATGAAAACGCCATGCTGGACGATGAAATGACCGTCATTCTGATTGTGGCGGTGATTCTGATCATCCTGGTGCTGCTGCTGACCTCCCGGGCCTATCTGGAAGTGCCGGTGCTGCTGCTGACCTTCGGCGCCGCGGCGCTGCTGAACATCGGCACCAACTTCCTGTGCGGAACCATCAGCTTCATCTCCGATTCCGTGGCGGTGGTGCTGCAGCTGGGGCTGGCCATTGACTATGCCATCATCCTGTGCCACCGGTTCAGCGACGAGCACGAAACCAAGCCCGCCCGGGAGGCGGCGGTGTCCGCCTTGAGCAAGGCCATCCCGGAGATCAGCGCCTCCTCCCTGACCACCGTCAGCGGCCTGGGGGCACTGGCGTTTATGGAATTCGGCATCGGCAAGGACATGGCCATGGTGCTGATCAAGGCCATTTTGCTGAGCCTTTTGTCGGTGTTTACCCTGATGCCGGGGCTTCTGGTGCTGTTCTGCCCGCTGATTGACAAGACCCGGCACAAAAAGCTCCTGCCCAATGTGCGCCTGCTGGGAACCTTCGCCGTAAAAACCCGCCGGATTGTGCCGCCGCTGTTTGTGCTGATTCTGGTGGGCGCCTTCTGGCTGTCCAGCCAATGCCCCTACACCTACAGCTATACCAACCTGAAAACCGCCAAAATGGCCGACCGGCAGACCGCCTATTTTAAGATCAAGGATGTGTTCGGGGAAAACAATATGCTGGCGCTGGTGGTGCCGGCGGGAGACTATGAAGCCGAAAGCCGGATTCTCCAGGAGCTGCAAAGCTGCCCGGAGGTCAAGGGCGTCATGGGTCTTTCCAGCATAGAAGCCCTGGAGGGGTACTACCTCACCGACGCCCTGACCCCCCGGGAGCTTTCCGAGCTGGTGGGCATGGACTACGAGGTGATGCAGCTGCTTTACAGCGCCTACGCCGCGGAGCAGAATCAGTACGGCGCCATTCTGGGCGGGCTGGAGGAATACCGGGTGCCCCTGTTTGATATGCTGGTATTTCTCATGGATCAGCTGGATTCCCACAACATCTCCCTGTCCGGGCAGGAGGCGCTGGGTGCCATGGATATGCTGTCCCAGCTGGACAGCGCCCGTTCCCAGCTCCAGAGCAGCCGGTACAGCCGGATGGTGGTGTACCTGAATCTGCCGGAGGAAGGGGAGCAGACCTACGATTTTCTCAGCCGGATCCGGCAGATTCTGGGAAAATACTATGACGGGGACTACTATCTGGTGGGCAACTCCACCAGCTCCCGGGATCTGGCGGCCTCCTTTGAAAAGGACAACCTGATCATCACCATTTTGTCCACCTTCTTCGTGATCCTGGTGCTGCTGTTCACCTTCCGCTCCGCGGGACTGCCCCTGCTGCTGATTACGGTGATCCAGGGGAGCATCTGGATCAACTTCTCCTTCCCCACCATCACCGGCCAGCCGCTGTATTTCCTGGGCTATCTCATTGTCCAGGCCATTCAGATGGGCGCCAACATTGACTACGCCATTGTGATCTCCAGCCATTACCAGGAGCAGAAGGCCCACTGCCCCCATAAGCAGGCCATTCTCTACGCCCTGAACGCCGCCTTCCCCACGGTGCTTACCTCCGGAACCATCCTGGCCTCGGCGGGTCTGCTCATCGGCAACCTGTCCGCCCAGCCGGTGGTGTCCATTATGGGCACCTGCCTGGGGCGGGGCACCATTATCTCCATGGTGCTGGTGCTGCTGGTGCTGCCTGCCTTCCTGGTGCTGGGAGACTCCATCATCGACCGCACCAGCTTCCGGATCAAGGGCTTCGAGCCGAATATGGTCACTGCCACCGGCACCATCCACGTAAAGGGGCGGATCCGGGGGCAGGTGCAGGGGGTTCTGGACGGAGAGTTCCACGGAACCATCCACGGCCAGGTCAACGCCAGCATTTCCACCGAAAGCGTTGCAGAGGAAGGAGGGGACCTATGAGCAGACGGATACTCTGTCTGGTGCTGTGCCTGCTGCTGGTGCTCCCCGGCACCGCCCTGGCCCGGGAGGAGGCGGGGGTTCTGCGGATCCACACCCTGGAAGGCTTCCTGCGCTTCGCGAAAAGCTGCCGTCTGGACAGCTACAGCCGGGATCTGCAGGTGTATCTGGAAACGGATCTGGATCTGACCGGCACGGCGTTCGCCCCCATTGCCAGCTTCAGCGGCGCCTTTGACGGCGGCGGCCACCGGATCACCGGGCTGAACCTGACGGCGGACGGCTCCGCCCAGGGGCTGTTCCGGTATCTGACCGAAGGCGCCCTGGTGGAAAACCTCACCGTTGCGGGCGCCGTTTCCCCCGGGGGCACCCGCAGCCAGGCGGGGGGACTGGCCGGAAGCAACGCCGGAACCATCCGCCGCTGCACCTTTGAGGGGCAGATTCACGCCGGGGATCAGGCCGGGGGTCTGGTAGGGATCAATCTGGTTACAGGCATCATCGAAGACTGCCGAACAAAGGGCAGCGTCTCCGGCAGCCACTTTGTGGGCGGCGTGGCCGGGGAAAACCTGGGGGTCATCCGGGGATGCGTCAATCAGGCCGCGGTGAATACCACCGCCCAGGAAAACCAGGTGGAGCTGTCGGATATCACCCTGGAAACCATGATCACCTCGGAATCCGCCGGCACCGTCACCGATGTGGGCGGCATCGCGGGGATCAGCTCCGGGGTCATCCGGGACTGTGAAAACCGGGGCGCCGTGGGCTATCCCCGGATGGGCTACAACATCGGCGGAATTGCCGGCACCCAAAAGGGGTATATGACCCAGTGCCGGAACCTGGCGGAGGTTCAGGGGCGCAAGGAGGTAGGCGGCATTGTGGGGCAGATGGAGCCGGTAGCCCTTGTCACCTATGACGAGGACGCTTTGCAGATCCTGCGCCGGCAGCTGAGCGCCATGAACAGCACCATCAGCAGCACCTCTGCCAACCTCCAGGGCACCGCCCAGGAGACCTATTCCCAGGCGGAGGATCTGATGGGCTATCTGCGGGACGCCCGGGACGCGGTGGATCTGCTGCTGCCGGATCCCTCGGATCCCGAGCTGCCCGATGAGGACACCCTTCAGGCAGCCCAGAACATCCTCTCCGGAAGCCTTTCCGGCATGCAGGATCAGGTGCGGGGGATGGCCGCGTCCACCCAAACCTCCCTGGGGCGGCTGTCCAACAACCTGCGCACCCTGCAAAGCCAGATCAACGCCATGGCCTCCACCCTGGACAACCTGTCGGAAACCCTGGGTGGCAGCATCCAGGACGTGTCCGACCAGGATACCCCGGAGCAGCTTTCCGGGAAGGTATCCCACTGCGAAAACACCGGGCAGGTTCTGGGAGACAGCAGCGTGGGGGGCATCGCCGGCGCCATGGCGCCGGAAAACGACCTGGACATTCAGGAGGATCTGGACATCCGGGGGGAGAACTCCCTGAACTTTGAAAGCCAGCTGCGGGCGGTGATCCTTTCCTGTGAAAACCGGGGAACCGTCCAGGGGGGCAAGCAGTTCGCCGGGGGCATTGTGGGCTGGCAGATCCTGGGACTGGTGAAGGACAGCCGGAACACCGGCGCCCTGGAGGCGGCGGATGCCCTGTACGCCGGGGGCATCGCCGGCTTGAGCCAGGGCTATCTCCGGGAGAACAGCGCCAAGTGCGACATTTCCGCCAAACGGCTTGCCGGGGGCATCGCGGGCAGCGCCGCCGTTGTCACCGACTGCCGGAGCATGGTGGTGATCCGGGAGGCTTCCGAGCAGACCGGCGCCGTTCTGGGCGGCCGGGAGGAGGACGTCCATGAGGA
This sequence comes from uncultured Oscillospiraceae bacterium, assembly GCA_944387125.1. Classification (GTDB taxonomy): domain Bacteria; phylum Bacillota; class Clostridia; order Oscillospirales; family Oscillospiraceae; genus Faecousia. The sequence continues at coordinate 5,671 of CALXDT010000122.1, forward strand.
GGAAACGCCCATTGCCGGGAACTACTATCTGAATGTGGACGCGGATCCCGGGGGCATCGACGGGGTCAGCTATGACGGCCTTGCCCAGCCCCTGTCCCAGGAGGAATTCTTCCGCCTGGAGAATCTGCCCGACCTGTTCCGCCAGGTGGTGGTGACGTTCCAATATGAAAACGGCGGGGAAACCCGCATCGCCCTGGACACCGGCGCCGCTCTGGAGCCGGATCGGATCCCGGCGGTGCCGGAAAAGGACGGAGCGGAGGGATCCTGGGAAGGTCTGGAGGAGGCGAACCTGCGCCGGATCTCCTTTGACCTGCGCTTCCGGGCGGTGTACACCGGCAGCCGGAAGGTCATCGAAAGCGACGTCCGGGGGCAGGAGGATCTGCCTGTGCTGCTGGCGGAAGGGGAATTCCCCTCCGGGGCGCAGCTGACCCTGGAGCCGCTGGAGGAAAACCTGCCCCAGCTGGAAAAGGGGCAGACCCTGGTGCAGGCCTGGCAGGTGTCCGCGGCGGAGGCGGTTTCCCTGATCCGGGGGCGGCTGCAAATCCCCGGGGACAGGGATCCGGAGAGGCTGAGCCTGTGGCGGCGGGGCGGGGACGGGGTGTGGCGCCTGACGGAGCACACCCGGGACGGCAGCTACCTGGTCTTCCCCATGGAAGCCGGGGACACCGCCCTGGCTCTGGCGGAGGATCCGTCCTTCCCCTGGCTGCGGCTGTTCCTGGGGCTGGGAGGGGTTCTGGTTCTGGCCGCCGGGCTGCTGATCCGGCGAAAGGCCGGAAAGAAACGCCCTTCTTCCGGCTGATGCTTCCCGGAAAGGGCCTGTCCGGCGCATTGCACCGAAAAAAACGGGACATAAAGTCAGTTTTGTACACATTTCACAGTTTACAACCATCTGTCCGTATTGTATAATAAATCCGTATGGAGATATCGAATAACCATACACACCGAGTTTAACATCCTGCGCTTCGCAGGAATAAAATGGAGGAATTACCATGTCTGTTAAAGTTGCAATCAATGGTTTTGGGCGTATCGGCCGTCTGGCTTTCCGTCAGATGTTCGGTGCTGAGGGCTTCGATGTTGTGGCTATCAATGACCTGACCTCTCCCAAGATGCTGGCGCACCTGCTGAAGTACGACTCCACCCAGGGCGCTTACGCCGCTCCCTTCGGCACCCACACTGTGGAAGCCGGCGAGGATCACATTGTTGTGGACGGCAAGAAGATCACCATCTATGCCAAGGCCAACGCCGCTGAGCTGCCCTGGGGCGAGCTGGGTGTGGACGTTGTGCTGGAGTGCACCGGCTTCTACACCTCCAAGGCCAAGGCTCAGGCGCACATCGACGCCGGTGCCAAGAAGGTTGTTATCTCCGCTCCTGCCGGCAATGACCTGCCCACCATCGTTTACAACGTCAACCATGAGACTTTGACCAAGGACGATCACATCATCTCCGCCGCTTCCTGCACCACCAACTGCCTGGCGCCCATGGCCAAGGCGCTGAACGACCTGGCTTCCATCGAGTCCGGCATTATGTGCACCATCCACGCCTACACCGGCGACCAGATGATTCTGGACGGCCCCCAGCGTAAGGGCGACCTGCGTCGTTCCCGTGCCGGCGCTGTGAACATCGTTCCCAACTCCACCGGCGCCGCCAAGGCCATCGGCCTGGTGATCCCCGAGCTGAACGGCAAGCTGATCGGCGCCGCCCAGCGGATCCCCACCCCCACCGGCTCCACCACCATCCTCAACGCCGTGTGCGCCAAGAGCGTCACCAAGGACGAGATCAACGCCGCCATGAAGGCCGCCGCCACCGAGTCCTACGGCTACAACGAGGATGAGATCGTGTCCTCCGACATCGTGGGCATGACCTTCGGCTCCCTGTTCGACGCCACCCAGACCATGGTCTGCGCCCTGCCCGACGGCAAGACCCAGGTGCAGGTTGTCTCCTGGTACGACAACGAGAACTCCTACGTTTCTCAGATGGTCCGCACCATCAAGCACTTCTCCAAGCTGCTGTAATTTTTCCATGGATAGGGGGGTCTTCTTCGGAAGACCCCCTTTTGGCTGTCGAAAATCCCCTTCGGGGCTTTCCGACAGATTTTTGCAGGTGAGCTTCATGCACGCCTTGTATGCCTTTGGCGTACAACTGGCACACTGCGCAGCCTGAGAGGTATTTTCCGACAGGTACAGAAGGTGAATTGCCCCGAAGGGGCAAGAGAGACCACCCTGGGGTGCGCCCTGACGGAAAATGATTTGAATTTTATTTGCCGCAATGCGGCAAATTTTGCGAAGCTCTTTCGACGGTCTGAGGGGGGTCTTCTTCGGAAGACCCCCTATTCATAAAGAAGCTGCCGAACCCCGCGGGGCTCGGCAGCTTTGCTTTTCTTAGGAAGCTCTGATGAAATCGGCAAGAGCGGATGCCGAGAGATTTTGCCTCAGCCGAACCTTCAAAAAGTGGAGGAATCCTGTATGGATTTCCCACTTTTTGAACTGCACGAATGAGGCAAAAGATCCGGCATTCCGCCGAAGACGATTTATTCAGAGCTTCCCTTACATATGCTCTTCTGTCAGCGCGCCGGCGACCCTTTGAATGGATTCGTCGCAGGCGGCCGGGTTTGGTTTGTAATACTCCTGGAACAAGATGTCCCCCACCACCAGCTGCGCCACCCGGGCGGGAACGGAGCCGAATTGGAAGGGGCCTTCGTTGGAGCCGCAGCGCAGAACCACATC
>CALXDT010000123.1 GCA_944387125.1 uncultured Oscillospiraceae bacterium
GTGGGCTTCTTTGGATACTTTCTTGCCCAAACAAGAAAGTATCGCCCCGCAGGGCTGACAAGGTTCGTCTTTCCGAAAGCCTAACCCAAGATGAACCAGCCCAAAAACTCCCAGATTGTCAGACCGGAAACGAACATTGCAAAAGGTTCGTCCTCGGCCTGCCAGCTTCCGTCTGGGCAGTAAGACAGTGGCACCCGCCGATTCGGGCACCGCACCCATTCAGACGCTTAAGAGAATACCCGCACCAAACGAAAAGCGCGCCGGAAAGGGGTCCAGGGGGAGGGCGGCTTTCAAAAGCGGGAGCAACGAACTCAGCGCCTCCCCCGGTGGGCTTCTTTGGATACTTTCTTGCCCAAACAAGAAAGTATCGCCCCGCAGGGCTGACCAGCGAACCCCTTGCTGAAGCTGAACGCAAAACGAACAAGCCCCCGGCAGGGATGCCAAGTTCGTCTTTCCGAAAGCCAAACCAAAAACGCACCAGCCAAAAAACCGCCCCTTCCCTGGGGAATCTCAGGTTGGACGAAAACGGGCGCTCCCTGAAAAATCAGGGAGCGCCCGTATTTTCATCCGACCCGATTACCGCCATCCGCCATAGCCCCAGGGAAACCCATAGTTTTCCTGGTAGTTCTGCTCCTGAGGCTGTGTCTCCTCATTGGCCAGAGCGGACTGGACATTTTCCTCTATGGTCACTTGCAGCTCCAGGGTCTGCCCCTGGCGGTAGACAGTCAGGGTCATCTCACTGCCCACAGCGGCGTTCCCCACCGCCTTAACCAGGTCGTTTCCGCAGGTGATCTCCTGGCCGTCGGCCTTGGTGACAATGTCGCCTTTCTGGAGGCCGCCCCGGGAGGCCGGGCTGTCCTCTACCACACTCTGAATGGAAGCGCCCTGGGGCAGGCCGTACATCTGCATCTCACTGCTGACGTCGGACACCGTTACCCCCAGATAGGGCTTGGAAATATAGCCCTTTTCAATGATGCTCTCCACAATGTCCAAAATGGAGTTGATGGGAATGGCAAAGCCGATGTTGTCAATGGAGGCCTCGCTGGAGGAGGAGCTGGAGTATTTGGCGTTGGTTACGCCCACCACTTCGCCGTACATGTTAAACAGCGCGCCGCCGGAGTTGCCGGAGTTGATGGCCGCGTCTGTCTGGATCAGGTTCATGGTCACGTTTCCGGAGAATGTCACCTGACGGTCCTTGGCGCTGACCACCCCGGAGGTCAGGGAGAAGGTCAGCTCACCCAGGGGGTTGCCGATGGCTGCCACGCCGTCGCCTACATTCAGGGTGTCCGAGTCTCCCAGCACCACAGGCGCCAGATTCTCCGCTTCGATTTTCAGCACCGCGATGTCGTTGCTTTGGTCGTAGCCCACCAGAACGGCGTCATAGGAGCTGCCGTCGTACAGAGAGACGGTGATGCTGTCGGAGCCTTCGATCACATGGTAGTTGGTGAGAATATAGCCGTCATTGGTGATGATGAAGCCGGAGCCGGAGGCGGCGGAGGTGGTTTGGAACCCCCAGAAGTTGGTGGTGATGGAGGTGGTGATGCCCACGGTGGACTGGACGTTGGCGGCGTAGACCTCCGCGGCGGTCATCTCCTCGGTCTGTCCCTCCACCTGGATGATCTCCAGACGGCTGGTTTCCCGGGCGCTCTGCATCATTGCCGAGATGCTCCCGGTGTCCACGGTCTCCCCCTCCGGTTCCCGGGCCAGGAGCACCGCTCCGGCGCCCAGCAGGCCGCCCAGCAGGGAGCAGCACAGCGCCAGCGCCACCAGCCGCCCGCCCCCCTTCTTCCGGGGCGGCTTCGGGGGCTGGCTGAAGTTGTTCTGGGGCGGGGTATAGGGGGTGTAATCGCTGTTTGAACTGTAATTGTAGTTGCTGGAATAATCGTTGTAGTCGCTCATAATTCAGATCTCCTTACTGCCAAATTCCGTTTGGTTTGGAGCCTCTGCCCAAAGGGGATTGCTTCAGAGGTTCCTTTGTTCTTGAGAAAAGTGTACCACGTTTTCCTGAACGCAATCTGAAAAAATAAGCAACCGCCTGTAAACGTTATGTGAATGATTTTCAAACAGATTTTAACAAAAGCACGGCAGGGCAGCTTTCGCTGCCCTGCCGGTGTTTTATTGGCTGACCTTCACCACAATCCCAGGGACCTTTGCCAGAAGCACAGCCACCAGGGCAGTCAGGATCATCTCCGGGATCATATAGATGCCGTTGTACACAATGGAGTACACCCAGCCCAGCGCCCCGGGGGACAGGGACGCCACCAGCTCAGCGCCCCAGCCGGGGAAGCCCTCCTGGGTGAAGAACCACTCCGCCCAGCCGGAGAACAGGATGTATCCCGAGAGGATGTGAGCCAGATACCGGCCGCCCAAAGCCGCCAGGGAGCCGCACATCAGGCGCAGCCCGGGGTTTTGCATCCGATTCCGGAACATGCCGCCCAGACCCACCAGGGTGTAGGCCAGCAGATAGTCCATCAGGCACATAAGCAGCGCCCTGCCGATCATGGCGCCGTCGCCGAAGTAGCCCGGCTGGAAGGCGGCGGTGACGGTTTTGGCGCCGATGGCCATTTCGATCAGGGCGTAGCACACCCCGCAGGTCAGACCCCACTTAACCCCATGGCGGTAGGAGATCAGCACCACCGGCAGCATGCTCGCCAGGGTGATCTGGCCGCCGAAGGGCATTTCGGGAATCACGGCCTTGCTGACCAGCTCCAGCACAATGGCGATGGCCAGAAGCATGGCGCTTTCTGTCAGACGTTTGGTGTTTGTTTTCATGCGGATACCTCCCAAAAGAAAAAATATCGCATTGCAAGCCGTCCAGGTGCAATGCGATACAAACGGTATCCCATCTATGCATCTTTCCCTCCGACGGTACTGACCGTATCAGGTTCACGGGTCAGGGCCACAAAGCCCAATCTCAGCCGGATGTGTCCGGCCCCCCGAAGACGTATTTGCCGCGATCTGGGAATTATTATAGCGCAATTCCCCGAAATGTCAAGCCCGGCTGTCCTCGCCGGGCAGCCGCCTCAGACCGTTAAAAACGCTTCGCAGAATTTGCCGCATTGCGGCAAATAAAATTCAAATATGCTTATCTGGTTTACGCAGCTTGGTACAAATTTTAATCCAGCTGCCGTAAAACAAATGGGAAATCGGCGCCAGGGGTTTGGCTGGTTCCCCGCCGAAGTGCTCCCCGACCCCTGCCGGGGGCCTTCCTTTCTTGTCTCGGCAAGAAAGGAAGCAAAGAAGCCCACCGGGGAGGCGCTGAAGGCTGGGGAAGCTCTGATGAAATCGGCAAGCGCGGATGCCGA
>CALXDT010000124.1 GCA_944387125.1 uncultured Oscillospiraceae bacterium
ACACAGCCGCCGGGACAGGCCATGCCTTCCAGCAGGTAGCCCTTGTACTTGCCCGCCTTGGCCATGGTCATGAGCTTCCGGCATTCCCGGAGGCCCTCCGCCCGGACGGTCTTCAGCTCCAGATCCGGCTGCTCCTGGCGGATCAGCTCCGCCACAGCCCCGGCCACGCCGCCGGACACCGCAAAGCCCCGGCCGGCGGAGGTGCCCTGGTTCAGGGCGTCGTCATCGGGAAGGGAATGGAAGTCCACTTCCTTGGCCTCGAACATGCCCTGAAGCTCCTCAAAGGTCAGCACGAAGTCCACATCGGAACGGATGTCCTCCCGGATGGCTTCCAGCTTCTTGGCGGCGCAGGGGCCTACAAAGACCACCTTGCACCCGGGGTGCTCCTTCTTCATCAGCCGGGCGGTGAAGACCATGGGGGTCAGGGTCATGGAAATCTTGTTCTTCTCGCTGGGGAACAGCTTGTAGATCATGGAATGCCAGGAGGGGCAGCAGGAGGTGGCCATATAGTCCTGCTGAGCGGGCACCTTTTCCAGGAAGTCCTTGGCCTCTTCAATGGTGCACATGTCCGCGCCGATGGCCACTTCCACCACCTGGTCAAAGCCCAGCTGCTTCATGCCCGCCACAAACTTCCCCGGGGATGCCGCGCCGAACTGCCCCACAAAGGCCGGAGCCACAATGGCAATCACCTGGTCGCCCTTGAGAATGGACTGGATGATCTGGAAGATCTGCCCCTTGTCCACAATGGCGCCGAAGGGACAGCTGACCAGGCACTGGCCGCAGGCCACGCACTTGTCCTGATTGATCACCGCCTTGCCGTGCTCGTCCGAACCGATGGCGTCCATGCCGCAGGATACCTGGCAGGGGCGTTCCAGATGGATAATGGCGTGATAGGGGCAGGCGGCGGCACACTTGCCGCACTTGATGCACTTGCTCTGGTCAATGAAGCTCTTGCCGTTGACAAAGGAGATGGCGCCCTTGGGGCACACCTGCTGACAGGAGGCGGCCAGACAGTTCTGGCAGTGGGCAGTGACCTGATACCGGTTGGTGGGACAGGCATGGCAGGCGTAGGGGATGATGTTGACCAGAGGGGGCTCATAATACTGCTCCGCCACAGCGGCGGCGTCCATGCCCTCGGTCATCAGGGTGCGGGTCTGAATGGGGCGGATGCCCAGACCCATGGCCAGGCGCAGCCGCTCGCCGGCAATGGCCCGCTCCAGGAAGATGGACTCCCGGTGCAGGGGCTGGTCGCCGGGAACGATTTTGTAAGGCAGATCCTCAATGCTGCTGTAGTCTCCCCCGGCATAGGCCATGCGGGCCACTTCGGTAAAGACGTTTTTGCGAATGTCCGTGATCAGGGAAGGGATACCTCTCATAAAATACGCTCCTCTGTGCAAGTTCTTGTTACCGTTCCTATTCTAACATAACAGCAGCTGCATTTCCAGAGGAAAAACCGGGAATCGGTAAAGATTTATAAAGGAACCTCTGATGAAATCGGCAAGAGCGGATGCCGATTGCATCAGAGGTTCCTTAAAGTTCCGGGGCGGATCCGCCCCGTTAAATTACTGCGCCTTCGCCCGCTTTCCGGAGATCCGGTGAACATGGGGGACATAGCCCTGCTTTTTCATGCAGGAGAAGTAGGCCGGGAACAGGAACAGGTCGGCCATGATCCAGGCGGCGGGGCTGGCGAAGCACACCGCCCGGAAGCCCAGCCAGGGCACCAGACACAGGCCGAAGGCGCCTCTGGCAACCATTTCCATCGCACCGGCGATCACCGCCAGCTCCGAATAGCCCAGCCCCTGAATGGTGAACCGCAGCAGGTTCACAAACAGCAGGGGCACATAGAAGATCACGGAAGCCATCAGGAACTGGTGGCTCATAGGCAGGATGGAGGCCATAGCGGCGGCGTCCTCCGGATCCAGGAACAGGGTAATCAGGCTCCCGCCCCAGTAGTGGCCCACTGCCAGAATCACCAGGGCGTAAATCCCCCCCAGCACGGTGCAGGCCTTGGCGCCTTCGTGGATCCGCTCCGGCTTCCCGGCACCCAGGTTCTGGCCGGCGAAGGTGGCGGCGGTGGTGCCGATGGCGTCAAAGGGGCAGCAGCAGAGCATATTCACCTTGCTGCCGGCGGTGACGGCGGCCATGGCCGCGGCGCCCAGACCGTTGACGGCGGTTTGCAGCAGAATGCTGCCGATGGCGGTGATGGAGTATTGCAGTCCCATGGGAAGTCCCATGTTCAGCAGCCGCCGGGCATAGCTCCACCGGAAGCGCAGATCCTCCCGGCTCAGGCGCAGAATGGGAAAGGCCTTGGCCATGTAGATCAGGCACAGGGCTCCGGAGATCAGCTGGCTGAGCAGGGTCGCCCAGGCGGCGCCGGCTACTCCCATGTGGAAGGACACGATGAACGCCACATCCAGCACCACATTCAGCAGGCTGGACAGGATCAGAAACACCAGAGGCGTTCTGGAATCTCCCAGGGAGCGGATGATTCCGGACAGAAGGTTGTACAGCATGGTGGCGGGGATCCCCAGGAAGATAATATAGATGTAGTCAAAGGCATAGCCGAAGGTCTCTTCCGGGGTGCGCATCCAGGTGAGGAAGGTGCGGCACATGGTCATGGTAACAACCGTTACCAGCAGGGCAATCCCTGCGCCCAGCCAGATCATGCTGCCCACAAACCGGCGCAGCCCTTCTTCGTCCCGCTGGCCGAACTTCTGCGCCACGGGAATGGCAAATCCGGCGCAGATGCCGTTGCACAGCCCCAGCACCAGGAAGTTGATGGAGCCGGTGGAGCCCACCCCTGCCAGGGCGTCCACCCCCAGGAACTTGCCCACCACCACGGTATCGACCATACTGTAAAACTGCTGAAACAAAAGCCCGAAAACCAGGGGCAGCATAAAGGAAAGGATCAGTCCCATGGGGCTGCCCTGGGTCAGATCTCTGGCGGAATTTTTTTGCATCTGCGTCACCTCATGCGCGAATTAACTGTCTGCATTGCACAAGATAGTAGCACCGTTTTTGTGAAATGTCAATAAGGAATTTTCCCTTTTTTCTCCACGTCCCAGGCATACTTCGGGGACGGGCTTCATAGGCTCTAGCATGAAGCGGGGAGGGATCGCAATGAAGCGTTTGGGATGGATCCTGGCGGCGGCGGCAGTGGTTTTGACCCTTCTGCCCGGGTGGGCACAGGGAGCGGAGCTGGCGCCGGGGGGAAAAAGCGCGGTACTGATGGAGGTCAAGACCGGTACGGTGCTCTATGAACAGAATGCCCATGAGCCCCTGCCTCCGGCCAGCGTAACCAAGGTGATGACCATGCTGCTGGTGATGGAGGCCATAGACGCAGGCGCCATCTCCTGGGAGGACAAAGTCACCGCCTCCGAGGCGGCGGCGGCCAAGGGCGGCAGCCAGATCTATTTAAAGGTTGGGGAGACCATGGACGTTTTTGACATGTTCAAGTCCGTGGCGGTCAGCTCTGCCAATGACTGCGCCTGCGCCCTGGCCGAGCACATTGCCGGCTCCGAGGAGGCCTTTGTGGAGCGGATGAATGTCCGGGCGGGAGAGCTGGGGATGAAGGACACCCATTTTGTCAACTGCACCGGACTGGACGACGGGGCGGAGGCGGCAAATCACAAAACCTCGGCCTACGACATCGCCCTGATGTCCCGGGAGCTGCTGAAAAATCACCCGAAGATCAAGGAGTTCACCACCATCTGGATGGACACCGTCCGGGACGGCGCCTTCGGCCTGTCCAATACCAATAAGCTGATCCGTTTCTATCCCGGCGCCACGGGGCTGAAAACCGGATTTACCACCGGGGCGGGATACTGTCTGTCCGCCTCCGCCCAGCGGGAGGATATGGAGCTGGTGGCAGTGGTCATGGGGTGCCAGACCAGCGCTGTGCGCAATGCCGCCTGCAAGGCCATGCTGGACTACGGCTTTGCCAACTTTGCCGTGCTGACCCCGGAGCTCAGCGAAGCGGAGCCGGTGCGGGTGAAGCTGGGCGCCGAAGATCTGGTGGAGGCCACCCTGTCCGATTGGGGCGCGGTGCTGGTGGAGAAGGCCCAGAAAAACAACGTGACCATGGCGCTTCAAACGGTGGAGCAGGTGACGGCTCCCGTTGTCCGGGGGCAGGTGCTGGGAACGCTGACCATCCGCTCCGGAGATCAGGTGCTGAAGGAGGTCAGCCTGGTGGCCTCCCGGGATGTGCCCAGGCTCACCTGGGGACAGCTGTTTGTCAGGGTGCTGCGCCGCTGCGCCATGGCGAAAGGGACAGCCTGAGCGGGCGCCGCTCAGGCGCCCGCTTTTTTCGGCCTGCCGGAAAAAGAAAAACACCGGCGGAAACACGGCATTTACAATCCGGCGGTTTTGCGGTAAAATAACCTGCAAGGAGGGATAGCTATGTTTGACGATCCCAAAAAGGAGCTGCGCCGCATGGAGCAGGCGCTTTGGGAGGCGGAGGAAGAGGAGATCCCCCAGGAGCCGGATTGGGAGGAGGATTCCGTTTTCCTGCCGGAGGACTGGGAGGAACAGGACGCCGACCTTTCCCGGCATGAGGACATTCCCATCCGCAACTATGCCAACAATTACGGACGCCGCCCCGGGAACTTTGCCCCGGATATCCGGCGGACGGTGTACGACGATGAAGAAGACCTGGACGATCGGGCAGTGGTTCCGCCGGAACCGGAGAAAAAAGGGGTGGGGGGACTGTTCCTTCTGCTGCTTCTGGAGATTCTGGGGATTCTGCTGGTGATCCTGTGGTGGGTGCGATGGCTGAACGGAAGCCTGTAGGGCGGTTCGCGCCTACCCCCTCGGGGCGGATGCACCTGGGCAATGTATTTGCCGCTTTGATCGCCTGGGTCTCCGTCCGCTCCCGGGACGGGGAGATGGTGCTGCGCATGGAGGATCTGGACACCCAGCGCACCAGCGGCGAATATGCCCGGGTGCTTCGGGAGGATCTTGCCTGGCTGGGGCTGGATTACGACCGGGAGACCCCGCCCCAGAGCCGGCGGGGAGCGGTTTACGATGGGTACTTCCGCCGCCTGGATCAGCTGGGGCTGCTTTATCCCTGCTACTGCACCCGCAGCCAGCTGCACAGCGTCAATGCCCCCCACCTGTCCGACGGAACCTATGTCTACCCGGGCACCTGCCGGGAGCTGACGCCCCAGCAGCGGGCGGCCTTTGGCCGCAGCCCGGCCTGGCGGGTGCGGGTGCCCGACCGGCTGTGGCAGGTGGAGGATCTGGTGCAGGGAAACAGCACCTGGAATCTGGCGCGGCACTGCGGCGACATGGTGGTGCGCCGGGCAGACGGGGTTTATGTATACCAGCTGGCGGTGACGGTGGACGACGGGGAGGCCGGAATCACCGAGGTGGTTCGGGGGATGGATCTGCTCAGCTCCGCCCCCAGGCAGATGTATTTGCAGGAGCTGTTCGGCTTTGCCCATCCTGTATATGCCCATGTGCCCTTGCTGCTGGCGCCCGACGGGCGGCGGCTGAGCAAGCGGGACAGGGATCTGGATCTGGGGGCGCTGCGGGTCTCCAGGAAGCCGGAGCAGCTGATCGGCGCCCTGGCCTTTTCCGCGGGACTGATCGACCGCCCCGGCAGCATCAGCGCCCGGGAGCTGGCCAAGGAATTCTCCTGGAACAAGCTGCGAAGAGACAATCTGGTGCTCAGGGGCGTCTGAAGCCGGGGCCTATGGTTTTTTTATGCAGATTGTATAAATTCCACCAGGGTTCTTGCTATCCTTTGGGATATGGAGTATAATACCGGTGGAATCCATACTAACAACTAAGGAGATTAGACAATATGGGAAAGAAACCTGTTCTGGTGGTGCTGGCGGCCGGCATGGGCAGCCGTTACGGCGGACTGAAGCAGATCGACCCTGTAGGCTGCCAGGGAGAGGCCATTCTGGACTATTCCATTTATGATGCCCATCTGGCCGGATTTGATACGGTGGTGCTGATCATCAAGGAAGCCATCAAGGACGACTTTATGCAGACGGTGGGCAAGCGGCTGGAAAAGGCCCCTGTGGAGATCCGCTATGCCTACCAGGAGCTGGACATGCTGCCCCAGGGCTATACCCTGCCCCAAGGCCGCACCAAGCCCTGGGGTACCAGCCACGCGGTGCTCAGCGCCGCCGGAGCCATTGACGGCGCGCCCTTCGCGGTAATCAACGCGGACGATTACTACGGCCGCTCCGCCTTCCAGACCATTTACAACTGGCTTTCCGCCGGGGAAGACCCCTATGGCTACTGCATGGTGGGCTATTCCCTGAGCAAAACCGTCACGGACAACGGAAGCGTCGCCCGGGGGGTCTGCCAGACCGACGGCGCGGGCTACCTCACCGGCGTGGTGGAGCGCACCCGGATTGAGAAGCGTCCGGAGGGCATTTGCTTCACCGAGGACGGGGAAACCTGGGTGCCTCTGGCGCCGGATACCATTGTCTCCATGAATCTGTGGGGCTTTATGCCCAGCATGCTTCAGGAGATCGCCCACCGGTTCCCGGCCTTCCTGGACAAGGCGCTGGCGGAGAATCCCCTGAAGGCGGAGTACTTCCTGCCCCTGCCGGTGCAGCAGCTGATCCAGGAGAAGAAGGCCACGGTAAAGGTTCTGGCCTCCCCCGACCGGTGGTACGGCGTAACCTACGCGGCGGACAAGCCGGTGGTGGTAGCCGCCCTGAAGGCCATGACCCAGGAGGGAACGTACCCCAACGGCCTGTGGGGATAACATAACAAAAGGGACTGCCCGAAAGGTAGCTACTCATAAAACAGTATCAACAACCAACTGAAATAGGGTAGCTGCCATACGGATTGCAACGAAAAGCGGGTAAGAGGTCAAAAACTTCTTACCCGCTTTTCCTTATGATGCAAGGAACGATAGAACGGCATTTTTCCACTTTCGAGGGTTATGATATTGCTTATCCTGTTTCTGTCCTCTGCAAGCCGCATAAATACAGTTTTTTTGCCGGTCTAATTATCCACATAAAGGTTAAGTTTACTTGTTATCTATCTTATAGCGATTTATATTAACCTGAATTATTCGCGCAGGCTCAGCTTATAGTCCAATAACTGTACAGTAGCAACACAATACAGCTATTTTCTATTTGATCTGTTAAGTGATGTAGAAAAAGAGTCCGACTTTTGGTAGAATT
>CALXDT010000125.1 GCA_944387125.1 uncultured Oscillospiraceae bacterium
GATTTTGCCTCAGCCGAACCTTCAAAAAGTGGAGAAATACTGTATGTATTTCCCACTTTTTGAACTGCACGGATGTGGTAAAAGATCCGGCATTCCGCCGAAGACGATTTATTCAGAGGTTCCCTAACGTTCCCAAAACAGCGCCCCCCGGCGCCGTGAAAACGGCGCGCCGGGGGGCGCTTTTCCGCGTCTGGGCGCCGGCGGCGGCCGGGAAAGGGATTTGATAAAACTGCTGTGGAGAAACCCCGGGGAAACGCCGGAAATTGGGCGATTTTCTCTGTTGTACGCCGCCGGAATGTGTTGTATAATTTCCCGGATGGGTTTCCTGCCCGGAAACTCAAATTATGCCCAGAGAAGGAGAGAATTCCCATGAAAAACGAGGCTCTCGGCTATTTGCCGGAAGAACGCCCGTCCTTTGGCCGGCTGCTGCTGTACGCCATTCAGCAGGTGATCGTCATGTTCCCTGCCACCGTAACGGTAGCGCTTGTCACCGGGTTTCAGGTATCCACCACCATCTTCGCCAGCGGCCTGGCCACCCTGTGCTTCCTTTTGATCACCGGCCGGAAAATCCCCCTGTACTACGGCTCCAGCTTCGCCTACCTGACCGCCATTGCCAGCATGTGCGCCGCGGAAGGGTTTGAGAAGGTGGACGGCATTCTGCCCACCGAGGCCATTCAGTACGCCCAGTTCGGCATCATCCTGTCCGGCTTCGTTTCCATTGCCGCGGGGCTTCTGGTTCGCTTCTTCGGACGGAAGGCAGTTGAGACCATTCTGCCCGCTTCCGTCACCGGCTCTGTGGCTATGATCATCGGCCTGACCCTGGCAGGCAACGCCCTGTCCGACGCCATTCCCAATGTGACGGAGGTCTCCGCCCAGTCCATCTGGTGGACGGTGGTGTCCCTGGTGACGCTGATCTCCACCATTCTCTATTCCAAGTATCTCAAGGGCTTCCTGGGGCAGCTGCCCCTGCTGCTGGGCGCCCTGACCGGCTGCGCGGTGGCGGCCGCCGCCTGCCTCACCGGCACCAACCTGTTCCGGGAAATGCCCGCCGCCGCCTTGGAGGCTTCCGCCTGGAAGCTGGGGAACGGCTCCCTGTTCGCCGTTCCCGCCTTCTCCTTCCCCAAGGTATCCTGGACCGCCGCCCTGGCCATTATGCCCATTGCCATCGCCACCATCCCCGAGTCCACCGCCCATATGTACCAGCTGGACATCTATGTAAGCGACGTGGCCCGGAAAAAGGGCAAGACCATGGGCTACAGCCTGATTGATCTGCTGGATCGGAACCTCATCGGCGACGGCCTGTGCGACATGATCTCCGGATTCATCGGCGGCCCTGCCGGCACCAACTACGGCGAAAACATCAGCACCATGGCCATTACCAGGGTCTTCTCCATCCCGGTGCTGGCCGCCGCCGCCGTCATTGCCATGGTCATCAGCTTCTTCACCCCGCTGATCCAGGTTATCTACGGCATTCCCCTGGCGGTCATCGGCGGTCTGGAGGTTTACCTGTTCGGCGCCATCGCCGCCCAGGGCGTGGCCATCATGATCGAGAAAAAGGTGGACATGTTCTCCGCCAGGAACATTGCCGTCATCGCCGCCATCATGGTCATCGGCATCGGCGGCAACTACACCTTCGGCGGCAACATCCCCTTCTTCGGGATGCAGATCCCCTGCATCGCCGGCGCCGCGGTATTCGGCATCCTGCTGAACCTGCTGCTGAGCATCGGAGAAAAGAAGGCCGAAGCCTGATCCAACAGCCAAAACATTCCCGGCAGGAAACCTGCCGGGAATATTTTTTCTGGAAGACACCTTATGAAGTTGTCCATAAAAAAGTGCTGCGCTTGCCTTGACACTCCGCCTGGACAAGAACGTACCGCCCCCATAGGGCTGACCAGCGAAACCCTTGCTGAAGCTGAACCCAAACCGAAAAAGCCCCAAAACTCCCGGCCTGCGGAAACCCAATCACGCAAAAAAAGCTGTCTCAAGGCGCCCTTGAGACAGCTTTTTGCAGATTATTTCAGCCGGGGCAGGGAAGCGGCGGCTACGGACTGACCCACCCGGCGGGTCTTTTCGTCCGGGAGCATCACCTGGCACTTTTCAGCCAGCTCCGGGAATTCCTCCCGCAGAATCTGCTGGCACACCCGCAGAATGGTGTCGCCGCCCTTGCCGGACATTACCCGTCCCAGCATCATCAGATGCCGGATGTCGTAGAACTGGGAATACAGCACCACCGTATAGGCCAGGTACGCGCCGATGGTCTCAAAAATGGCGGCGGCTCTGGGATCGTCCTGGGCCATCAGAGCCTGAACCACCTTCAGCTTTTCCGCGGGAGACAGGCTCTCGTCCAGCGCAATTCCCGCCGCAGGCGCCAGCTTGATCACCGCGTCCTGGGAGAAATACTTGCAGCCCACGCCGTAGTCTG
The DNA here is from genome assembly GCA_944387125.1 of uncultured Oscillospiraceae bacterium. Taxonomy (GTDB): domain Bacteria; phylum Bacillota; class Clostridia; order Oscillospirales; family Oscillospiraceae; genus Faecousia. The sequence goes on from CALXDT010000125.1 coordinate 2,423, forward strand.
TGGACCACTCGTCCTGCATGGCGTTTTCGCACAGATCCACCGGGGCAAAGGCCAGCTCATTGATCCAGCCCAGCACGTTCTGATCCTTGTCCACATAGCCCACAGCCTCGGAGGTGCCCATGGCCATGCCCATGATGCTGCCGACCCCCAGACCCATGGCGCCGGCCAGAGCGGATACGTCCCCGTCGTTGGCCACCACAATGGGCACGTCGCCGATTTCCCTGGCCGCCCGGTCGTAGATGGTTTTAACCTTGTCCCAGTTGGAGCGGGGCACCTTGATGAACAGGGAGGCCACCATGGGGGCGTTGCCGATGAACGTGCCGGCGGAGGACACGCCGATGGCGTCCACCCGGGGCATTTTGGAGGCGGCGGTTTTGAAGGCCTCCACAATGTGGCCGTAGTGATAGTCCGGATCCTCCTGGAGCTTGGGGAACCAGACCACTTCCTCGGAGTAGACGCACTCCCCGTCGATCACCGCGGAAACCTTCCGGTCAGAGCCGCCGGCGTCGAAGCCGATGCGGCAGCCGTCCAGGTTGCCGCCCATGGGGGCAGCGGTCTCGTTGGGCTGGGGGCAGCTGTCCAGGGGGAGATCCAGGATCTCCAGCTTCCGCTCGTAGAGCTGGTAGAAGAAGGTGCAGTCAAAGTCCCGCTCTCCCCCAGGGGTATAGGCCTTTTGCAGCCGTCGGGCCAGCGGGGAGCAGCCGCAGATGGACACCCGGAAGCCGCCGGTGGACCAGAGCAGGAACTTCACATACCGCTCCACATACCGGTAGTCCGCCTCGGCCATGGCCTCTGTTCCGTGGATAAAGGTATGATGCACAGAGATCTGCCCTCCGTTCCGCTCCACGGCGATGGAAATGGGCATTTTCGCGTCTTTCAGATAAGCCTGACGCCACACGCCGAAGGGGATGAACTGGGGATCCAGCTTCGGGGGATGATTGACAGTGTATGTAATGCCTAAGTATTCCATAACAGTTCCTCCTAGTTCTGTTTTCTCGATACTTTCATTATACCACCAGCCTGCCAAATGGCAATGGCAAAACCGCAGGTGGGTTTGTATGAAATAACTATTTTTTATTTGCTTACGGGGTTTCCGCAGCTTGGTACAAATTTTCATCCAACTGCCGGAAAACAAAAGGGAAATGGGCGCAGGGGGTTGGCTGCTTTCCTGCCTAAGTGCTCCCCGACCCCTGCCGGGGGCGTTCCTTTCTTGTCCCGGCAAGAAAGGAACCAAAGAAGCCGGCCGGGGAGGCGCTGAAGTCTGGGGAAGCTCTGATTCAATCGGCAAGAGCGGATGCCGAGAGATTTTGCCTCAGCTGAAAGCTCAAAAAGTGGAGGAATCCTGTATGGATTTCCCACTTTTTGAAGGGCACGGATGTGGTAAAAGATCCGGCACTCCGCCGAAG
>CALXDT010000126.1 GCA_944387125.1 uncultured Oscillospiraceae bacterium
ATTTTGCCTCAGCCGAAAGTTCAAAAAGTGGAGAAATACTGTATGTATTTCCCACTTTTTGAACTGCACGGATGTGGTAAAAGATCCGGCATTCCGCCGAAGACGATTTATTCAGAGGTTCCTTAAAGTATGCTTAGCGACTTTACACAGCAAAGGAACTTTCTGTTCCCCATATTGGTACAGACGTTCCCCTTCCAAAAGGGGTGGTCTTACGGCCATGGTCTGAAATCCAATCCAAACAATCTTCTGTCCAGCACAATCTGAACGAGAAGCGCGCCGGGAGGGTCCGGGGAGGGCGGCTCTGGCGCGGGAGCAAAGGAACCTCTGAATCAATCGTCTTCGGCGCAGTGCCGGATCTTTTGCCCCATTCGTGCCCTTCAAAAAGTGGGAAATCCATACAGGATTCCTCCACTTTTTGAAGGTTCGGCTGGGGCAAAATCTCTCGGCATCCGCGCTTGCCGATTTCATCAGAGCTTCCCCAGCCTTCAGCGCCTCCCCGGTCGGCTTCTTTGCTTCCTTTACTTGCCGAGACAAGAAAGGAAGGCCCCCGGCAGGGGTCGGGGAGCACTTAGGCACGGAACCAGCCAAACCCTTGCGCCGATTTCCGATTTGTTTTCCGGCAGTTGGATGAAAATTTGTACCAAGCTGCGGAAACCCGATAAGCATATTTTAAAGAAATGCCAGCATCCCGCCCCTTGGGGGGCAGCCCATGGGGATGCATATCCATCTCCATGGGCGAGCTGTTTTCGTGGTTCGCGGCGTGATCGTATCCCATGGAGATTTCATCAAGTATACCACATTTTCCAAATTCTGTAAACATTTTTTGGGGCTTTTTATGGGATATCCCCCGGAACGCTGAAAATGAGACTTGCAAATACAGGGAAAGTTGTTATAATAGTATGAAAATCATAAATAAATGCGTTTCTTCAAGAAACCGCGGCAAAATAAGAACGCGCCATGCTTCATGGGAACCATCGACCCCATGAGGCATATGGTCGTGTTCTGTGCCGCTTCCCAAGGGAAACGGCACGGCCTCTGGATATACGGGGGATCTGCCGAAAGGAGTTATGCTATGGGATGGAGAAATCGGGTGGCGGCTTTTTGGATCCGCAGGCGGCGCAGGCCGATCAGTGCCACAAAAACCATTGCCCTGACCTTCGGGGCGATCATTCTTTTGGGAGCCTGCCTTCTGACCCTTCCGGCGGCCTCCCGCAGCGGTATTTCCTGCGGGTTCCGCCCGGCGCTGTTCACAGCCACCTCTGCCACCTGCGTCACAGGACTGGTGCTCTATGACACCTGGAGCCAGTGGAGCGGCTTCGGCCAGGTGGTGATTATCAGCCTGATCCAGATCGGCGGCCTGGGATTTATGTCCGCGGCAACCCTGTTTGTGTTTCTGCTTCACAAGTGAATCGGCCTGAAGCAGCGGCTGGTGATGGCGCAGGCGCTCAGTGTCAACGAGATCCGGGGTGTGGTGCGGCTTCAGAAAACGGTGCTGATCGGCAGCTTTTCCATTGAAGCCATCGGCGCGGCGATCCTGACCATCCGCTTTCTGCCGGAGTATGGATTTCCCACGGCGCTTCGCTGGGGGGTGTTTCATGCGGTTTCCGCCTTCTGCAATGCGGGCTTTGACATTTTCGGCTCCATTACCCCGGGGGCGAGCCTGATGAAATTCCAGTCTGACCCGGTGGTGCTTTTGACCCTGGGCGCCCTGGTGGTTATCGGCGGCCTGGGCTTTTGGGTCTGGCAGGAGATTGCGGAAAAGAAGCGGTTTCGGCAGTTCAGTGTGTATACCAAGCTGGTGCTGCTGACCACGGGGGGACTGCTGGCTTTTGGCTGGGTGCTGACCTGTGTGCTGGAATGGAACAATCCCGGCACCCTGGGGAATTTAAGCACCGGGGACAAGCTGCTCAACGGCCTGTTTCAGTCTATTACCCTGCGGACGGCGGGCTTTGCCTCCTTTGACCAGGCAATGCTTACCGACGCGGGGAAGGCGCTGGCCATCGTGCTCATGCTCATCGGCGGCTCCTCCGGCTCCACTGCCGGCGGCCTGAAAACGGTGACATTCATTGTGCTGTGCCTGTTCATCGCCGCCAGAGCCAGAGGCCGGAGTACAGTGCGGGCGTTCCGCCGCACCATTCCCCCGGAGCAGGTGATGGACGCCATGACCATTGCGCTGATCCTGATCGCTCTTGCGGTGTTCGGAGGCGCCTTCATCAGCGCCACTTCGCCGGTGGGGTTCACCGACGGGCTGTATGAGGCGGTTTATGCCCTGGCCACGGTGGGGCTGACTGCGGGAGCCACCGGAAGTCTCAGCATCCCGGCGCAGCTGCTGATGATTATGTATATGTACTTTGGACGGGTGGGGGTGCTGACCATCAGCCTGGGCTTCCTGACGGGAAACCGGGCGCAGGAGCGGTTCCAATATGCCCAAACCAACTTGTTGATCGGATAAGGGGATTTGTTTATGAAAACGTATCTTGTGATCGGCCTGGGGCGTTTCGGCGCGGCCATTGCCAGGCAGCTGTGTGCCCTGGGGGTGGAGGTTCTGGCTATGGATATCCGCAGTGATCTGGTGCAGCAGGTGGCCAACGACGTCACCCACGCGGTGGTGGGGGACGCCCAGGACAAGGAGGTTCTGCGCAGCTTGGGCGCCAGAGATTTTGACTGCGCGGTGATCGCCATCGGTGATGATCTGGCGGCGTCGGTGCTTGTGACCATGAACCTGAAGGAACTGGAAGTTCCCTATATCGTCTGCAAGGCGCACGACGAGACCCACCGCCGGGTGCTGGAAAAGCTGGGAGTGGATCGGGTGGTGATCCCCGAGCAGGAGCACGCGCAGCGGCTGGGCCGCAGCCTGTTCTCCCACAATGTGCTGGATTACATTGAACTGTCCCAGGACTACGGCATTCTGGAAGTGCCCGCTCCCAAAAGCTGGATCGGGAAAAGTCTGAAGGAGCTGAACGTCCGGGCGAAGCTGGGCATTAACATCATTGCGGTGGAAAACGGCTCCAAAACCAACGTCTCTCCCGCCGGGGACTACTGTGTGCGGCCGGGTGATATTCTGGCGGTTCTGGGAGATAATTATGCCCTGGAGGCGGTGCAGAAGCTGTGATGGAACAGAGAATTACTTCCCGGAAAAATCCCCTGCTGCAGCAGGCGCGAAAGCTCCTGTCCTCCAAAAAAGCCAGGCAGGAGGCGGGGCTGTTTGCTGCCGACGGGATTAAGCTGCTGCAGGAGGCGGTACGATTCTGCCCGGGGCTGGAAACCGTCATTCTCGCCGACGGCGTGGAGGCGGAGCTGCCTCCGGAGGTGAAGGTGTACCGGGTGCCCCAGGATGTGATGGCTTCGATTTCTCCCATGGAAAGCCCCCAGGGAGCGCTGTTCCTGTGCCGTCTGCCGGAACAGAAACCCTTTGTTCCCCAAAGGGGCATGCTGCTTTTGGACGGGATCCAGGATCCGGGGAATTTGGGAACCATTTTGCGCACGGCGGACGCCCTGGATGTGCCGGTGGCGCTGCTGGAAGGCTGCGCGGATCCCTACAGCCACAAGGCCGCCCGGGCTACCATGGGCGCGGTATTCCGCCGGGAGGTGGTGCAGACCACCTGGCAGGAGGCGGGGCGGGCCTGCGCGGAGCAGGGAATCCCGGTGGCCGTGACGGCGCTGAGCCGGCGGGCCGAGGATCTTCGCCGGTCGCCGCTGAATCAGATGGCGGTGGTCATCGGAAGCGAAGGCCGGGGTGTCCGCAAGGAGATTCTGGACGGTGCCGACGCGGAACTGGTGATCCCCATGAATCCCCACTGCGAATCCTTAAACGCCGCTATTGCCGCGGCAATCGTCATGTGGCAGATGAAAAGCATTTGACAAAATATACAGAAAGAGGGAGAGACTATGCTGCTGCACTGGATCTGGCTTGCCCACCGCCCGGGGGTTACGGATCGGGAGAAAGCCCGGCTGTTACGGCATTTTCAGGATCCGGAGGAGATCTTCTATGCGGATCACCAGGCGCTGCGCTATGTGGAGGATCTCAGCGAAAAGGCGCTGGAAGGCCTGAAGGTGAAGGATTTGCGTCAGGCAGAGCGGATCGCAGATGCATGCAGCCGGGAAAAGCTCCATATTCTCACCTATCGGGATGCGGCCTACCCGGCAAAGCTGCGCAACATAGCCGATCCGCCGGCAGTACTGTATTATAAGGGGCAGCTGCCGGACTTTGACGCCTCCCCGGTGATCGCCGTGGTGGGAACCAGAAAGGCCTCGGCCTACGGCCTGACCACCGCAAAACGCATGGGCTATCAGATCGCCCGGTGCGGCGGCGTGGTGGTATCGGGAATGGCCTATGGAATCGACGGCTTTGCCATGAGCGGCGCCCTGACGGCCGGCGGAAAGACGGTGGGGGTTCTGGGCTGCGGAGCGGACATTGTCTATCCGGCGTCCAATCGATCCCTGTTCCGGGATGTGGAGGCCAACGGGTGCATCATCAGTGAGTTTCAGCCGGGGGCGCAGCCAAGCAAGTGGAGCTTCCCAAAGCGCAACCGGATCATCAGCGGCTTGTCCAACGGTGTGCTGGTGGTGGAGGCTCCGGAGCGAAGCGGCGCCCTGATCACGGCCCGCCTGGCGGCGGAGCAGGGGCGGGATGTGTTCGCGGTGCCCGGGAATATCGACCAGCCCAGCTGCGTGGGCAGCAACCGGCTGCTGCGGGAGGGCGCCGGAATGGTTTCCACCGGGTGGGATATCCTCTGTGAATACCAGGGCCTGTATCCCGATAAGATCCGGCGGGTCAATGCCCCGTCCCGCATGACGGCGGACGAGGAAGAGGCAAGGCAAGCGGCCCGGGCGGCGGAGGATTCCCGGGGAAAGGGGAAGAAAACGGAGCAAAACCCGCCTCAGGAAGAAAATCTTAAGAAAGAATTAGACAAGAAAGCCATTGACAAGAAGCCGGACACGGCTTATAGTGACGTAAATGACAACTCGTCCTCCCTGAATCGGGAGGAGCGCGCCATCGTATCCTCCTTGCGGGAGGGCTCGCGGCTGGCGGATGATGTGATTGCCGAAACCGGATTGACCACCGGCAGATTTCTGGCGACACTGACCATGCTGGAACTGAAAGGTGTGATTAAGCGCCTGCCGGGGAAGCGGATCTGCCTGCGTGAGCGCGGATGAGGGGCAAAAGGACCATTGGAAACGGAGAACTGTGAGACATGGGAAAACCAAGCAATCTTGTGATCGTGGAGTCGCCTTCCAAAGCGAAAACCATTGGCCGCTATCTGGGGCCTGACTATACCGTAAAGGCCAGCATGGGGCACCTGCGGGATCTGCCCAAAAGCAAAATGGGTGTGGATTTGGAGCATAATTTCACACCCCAGTACATTCCTGTCCGGGGAAAGGAGTCCCTGATCAAGGAGCTGAAGGCCGCCGCCGTCCAGGCGGATACGGTCTATCTGGCAACCGACCCTGACCGGGAGGGAGAGGCCATTTCCTGGCATTTGAAGGAACTGCTGGGGCTGCCCGATGAAAAAACCCGGCGGGTTACGTTTAATGAGATCACCCAGAAGGTGGTCAGGGAGTCTATCCGGCAGCCCCGGGGCATTGACTATGATCTGGTAAACGCCCAGCAGGCCCGGCGGATTCTGGACCGGATCGTAGGCTATCAGCTGTCCCCGCTGCTGTGGAAAAAGGTGCGCCGGGGGCTGTCTGCCGGCCGGGTGCAAAGCGTAGCTACCCGGCTTGTGGTGGATCGGGAAAATGAGATCCGTGCCTTCCAGCCCAAGGAATACTGGTCGCTGGAGGTGAAGCTGAATCGGGTGGGAAAGCCCGGCTCCTTCCTGGCTCGCTACTGGGGAGAGGATAAGAAGCGGGAGCTTTCCAGCGAGGAAGAAACCCTGCAGGTGATCCGGGACATTACCGGAAAGGAATTCACCGTCACCGATGTGAAGAAGGCGGAGAAGAAGCGGTCTTCCGCCCCGCCCTTTACCACCTCTACCCTGCAGCAGGAGGCCTCCCGGAAGCTGGGCTTCACGCCCAAAAAAACCATGATGATTGCCCAGCAGCTGTATGAGGGCGTGGAAGTAGAGGGAGAGGGCACCACCGGCCTGATCACCTATATGCGTACCGACTCCCTGCGGCTGTCCGACGAAGCCATGGACGCTGCGGCCCGGTTTATCCGGGGGCGTTACGGCGAGGACTATTATTATGGAAAGCACCATGTGTTCAAAACCAAATCCGGCGCCCAGGATGCCCACGAAGCCATCCGTCCCAGCCATGTGGAGCTGGAGCCGGAGCGGGTTCGCCAGAGCCTGACCACCGATCAGTATAAGCTGTACAAGCTGATTTGGAGCCGGTTCCTGGCCACCCAGATGGCCAACGCGGTGTACGATACCGTATCCATCGACACCCAGTGCGCCGGACACGTATTCCGCTCCAGCCACCAGAGCATGCGTTTCCCCGGGTTTATTGCGGTGTATGAAGAAGGCCGGGACGAGGAAGGAGAAGCGGTTGGCTCCGCCCTGCCGGAGCTGACCGTGGGGGAAACGGCCGAAGCCTCCCAGGTGGAGAAAGAGCAGCACTTTACCCAGCCCCCTGCCCGGTACACCGAGGCGACCCTGGTCAAGGCCATGGAGGAAAAGGGAATCGGCCGTCCGTCTACCTATGCGGCCACCATCTCCACCATTGAGGATCGGGAATATGTGGTCAAGCAGGACAAGCGCCTGGCGCCCACGCCCTTGGGAGAGATTGTCACCGGGCTGATGATGGAACGGTTTACCGATATCATCGACGTGGAGTTTACCGCCAACATGGAAAACAGCCTGGACGCCGTGGAGGAAGGCAAGCAGCAGTGGCAGGAGCTGCTGGCGGAATTTTACAGCCGGTTCAGCAAGGAGCTGGCCGATGCGGAAACCGCGCTGGAAGGGGTTCGGCTGAAGGTGCCGGAAGAGGAGACCGACGAGGTCTGCGAGCTGTGCGGCCGGAACATGGTGATCAAAATGGGCCGGTTCGGCAAGTTCCTGGCCTGCCCCGGGTTCCCGGAATGCAAAAACGCCAAGCCGCTGGTGGAGCGGATGCCCGGCCGGTGCCCGAAATGCGGCAGCGGCATGCTCAAGCGCAAGTCCAAAAAGGGATATGCCTTCTATGCCTGCGAAAGGGGCGCCGAGTGCGGCTTCATGAGCTGGGATGTGCCCACGGCGGAGGACTGCCCGGAGTGCGGCCAGACGCTGTTTAAAAAATCCGGCAAGGGTCGGATGAAGCCGTTCTGCATCAATGAACAGTGCAGCCGCTTCCTTCCAGAGGATCAGCGGGGCTACTATAAAAAGAAGACCGCCAGCGCTCCGGAGCCGGGAGCTTCCGGGGAAGAGACCCAGGAAGCGAAGCCGGCGAAGGGTTCCGCGGCGAAAAAAACCTCCGCCAAGGCTGCTTCTGAGAAAAAAGCGTCCGGCACCAGGAAGACCACAGCCCGGAAGAAGAAGGAGAGCTGAGTATGCGTGTATCAGTGATCGGCGCAGGCCTGGCCGGCTCCGAGGCTGCCTGGCAGCTGGCGAACCGGGGAATCGACGTTACCCTGTATGAGATGAAGCCCCGGAAAATGAGTCCGGCGCACCACAGCCCGGATTTCGCGGAGCTGGTTTGCTCCAACTCCCTTCGGGGCGACCGGCTGGAAAATGCCGTGGGACTTCTGAAAGAGGAGCTGCGCCGGTGCGGCAGCCTGATCCTTTCCTGCGCGGAAGCCACCCGTGTGGAAGCGGGCGGCTGCCTGGCGGTGGATCGGGAGGGATTTTCCCGGATGGTGACGGAGAACATCCGCAGCCATCCCGGAATTACGGTGGTTTCCCAGGAAGTGACCCGGATCCCGGAGGAGCCGGTGATTGTGGCCACAGGGCCCTTGACTTCCGACGCCATGTCCCGGGCCATTGCCGAATATTTCGGGCAGACGGAATACCTGCACTTTTTTGACGCGGCGGCGCCGCTGATCACGGCGGAGTCCATCGATATGGATGCTGCCTGGTGGCAGTCCCGGTATGACCGGGGCACGCCGGACTATATCAACTGCGCCATGGACAAGGAAACCTATGAGGCCTTTGTCCGGGAACTGGCAGCGGCGGAGGAGGCCGCTGTCCACGGGTTCGAGGACAGCCAGGTGTTTGAAGGCTGCATGCCTGTGGAAGTTATGGCGCGCCGTGGAATGGACACCCTGCGCTTCGGCCCGCTGAAGCCCGTGGGGCTGACCGATCCGGCCACCGGCAGAGAGCCCTATGCAGCGGTTCAGCTGCGCCAGGACAACGCGGCAAAAACTGTGTTCAACCTGGTGGGCTTTCAAACCCATCTGAAATTCGGGGAGCAGAAGCGGGTGTTTTCCATGATCCCCGCCTTGAAAAACGCGGAATTTGTCCGCTACGGCGTGATGCACCGGAACACCTTCCTCCAAAGCCCCAAGCTGCTGGATCGGTACTATGCCGACCGGCGAAATCCGATGGTGGCCTTTGCCGGCCAGATGACGGGAGTGGAAGGGTATGTGGAATCCACAGCCTCGGGATACCTGGCGGCGGTGGCCATGGCCGCCCGGCTCCAGGGAAGGCCGCTGCCGGATTTTCCCAAGACCACAGCCATCGGCGCGCTGGGCTTGTATATCAGCGATGAAACCATTGAGAATTTCCAGCCGATGAATATCAATTTCAGCATCATAGCGCCGCTGGAAAAGCGGATCCGCAAAAAGGCGGAAAAGAATCTGGCCATCGCCCGGCGGTCTCTGGAGACGCTGGACGCAATGCTGGCCAAGGGCATCTGAACAGAAAGAGGTGGAAAGATTGAAGATCATTCTGGACGCGATGGGCGGAGACAACGCCCCGGAAGCGCCTGTTCTGGGCGCGATTGAGGCCGCGAAGGCCTATGGTACGGAAATTACCCTGGTAGGACGGGGGCCTGCGATCCTGGAGGTTATGGAGAAGCACGGGATCAAGGATCTGCCCACGGGCATGGAAATTGCCCATGCCGACGACGTGGTGGATATGCACGACGATCCCGGTTCCGTGATCCACAAGCGGAAGAATTCCTCCATGGTTCTGGGGCTGCGAATGCTGGCAGAGGGGAAGGGTGACGCCTTTGTCTCCGCCGGTTCCACCGGCGCCCTGCTGACCGGTGCGACCCTGATTGTCAAGCGGGTCAGGGGCATCCGCCGGGCGGCTATGGCGCCCTCCATGCCCACAAAGACCGGCGGCCGGGTGATCATCTGCGATTGCGGCGCCAATGCCGAATGCACCCCGGAATTCCTGCTTCAATTCGGCATGGTTGGCTCTGCCTATGCCAAGAACGTGCTGGGAGTGGAGAAGCCCCGGGTGGGACTTCTGAACATCGGCACCGAAGAGGGAAAGGGCACCCAGCTGCAGAAGGAGGCCTATGGGCTGCTGCAGGACGCGGCGAATAAGGGGCTGATCCATTTCACCGGCAATGTGGAGGCCAGAGCCGTGCCTCTGGGCGAGGTGGATGTGGTGGTCTGCGACGGCTTCAGCGGCAATGTGCTGATCAAATCCATTGAAGGCACCGCCATGTTTATGGGAAGCCTGCTGAAGCGGATGTTCAAAAAAAGCCTGCTGACCAAGGTAGGCTATCTGCTGTGCAAGTCCGGCGTGGGGGATCTGATGAAGATGCTGGACTACCGGGAAATCGGCGGCACCCAGTTCCTGGGGATTCAAAAGCCGGTGATCAAGGCGCACGGATCCTCGGACGCCCTGGCCTTCCGCAATGCGGTGCGTCAAGCGGTGGAAGCTGCCCAGGGTGACTTCACCGCGCAGCTGGCGCAGGATCTGGCTGCCATGAAGGAGAGTGTACATGATTAAGGATCTGGAAGCTGCCATTGGCTATCGGTTTCAGAACCTGACCCTGCTGCAAAACGCCCTGACCCATTCCTCCTACGCCAACGAACGCTGGCACAACAGCCTGCTCAGCAACGAGTGGCTGTAATTTCTGGGCGACAGCGTGCTGGGAATGCTGGTGGCGGAATACCTGTTCCGCAACTTTCCCAACCGGCCGGAGGGAGAGCTGACCAGAATGCGGGCGGACATGGTCTGCGAAAAGCCCCTGGCGGCTGCCGCCAACCGCATTGGTTTGGGCGAGCATCTGCTGCTGGGCCACGGCGAGGAGCAGGGCGGAGGCCGCAGCCGGGATTCCATTCTGGCCGACGCGGTGGAATCGGTGATCGCCGCCTGCTTCCTGGACGGCGGAATCACGGCGGCGTTGCAATTTGTTCAGCAGTTTATCCTGGTGGAGGTTCCGGTGACGAAGCTGCACAACATGGACTATAAGACCCGGCTCCAGGAGCTGGTGCAGCAGAAGAAGAACCAGGTGCTGGCATACAGTTTGGTGGGGCAGTCCGGCCCCGACCATGACAAGCGCTTTGACGTGGAGGTCAGCCTGAACGGAGCGGTGGTCGGCCATGGCTCCGGCAGCAGCAAGAAGCGGGCTGAGCAGGACGCGGCTAGGGCAGCCATTGGGAAGCTGTTCCCTGACGCGGATTAGAAGTCTCTGAATCAATG
>CALXDT010000127.1 GCA_944387125.1 uncultured Oscillospiraceae bacterium
TATATTCATCTTGCAACCATCCTGTGACTATGTTTTTTGGGACAATTAACATGATATCACTTGGTTGCAAGAGGTAGGGCTGTTTTGCCCTGCCTCTTTTTTTGCCAATTAATATTTTACACTAAGCGGGAACTGTGACGTTCCGTTTGATTTTTCTTCCCTTTTCATAGAAACTGTGATAGAATAGTCTCCAAAACCATGTTTTAGGAGTGTGTCCATGGATACCATCACCGAAATTCTGGCGCAGGAATTGGGTCAGAAGCAAGAATATGTAGAAAACGTTGTTGCACTCATTGACGAGGGCAATACCATTCCCTTTATCGCCCGTTACCGGAAAGAACTGCACGGCTCTATGGATGATACCACTCTCCGGGCGTTGGAGACCCGGCTGACCTACCTGCGCAATTTGCAGCAGCGCCGGGAGGAAGTGAAGAAATCCATTGAAAACCAGGGTAAGCTCACCGAAGAACTGTCCCTGGCCATTGACAATGCCGCCACCATGACGGAAGTAGAGGATCTGTACCGCCCCTATAAGCAGAAGCGCCGCACCCGCGGCTCTATTGCCCGGGAAAAGGGATTGGAACCTTTGGCCCAGGCCATCTTCGCCCAGGACGGCAGCGACCCGGCGCAACTGGCCGCGGCCTATATCAACCCGGAAAAGGGCGTAGACACGGTAGAGGACGCCCTTCAGGGCGCCAACGACATCATTGCCGAGGATCTTTCCGACGATGCCCAGATCCGCAAAGCCCTGCGGGAACTGGTGATGCGCCGGGGCTTCTTCACCTGCAAGGCTGACGACCCGGAGACCGACAGCGTTTACCGGCTGTACTATGATTTTTCCCAGCCGATTCCCCGGATTCTGGATCACCAGATTCTGGCCATCAACCGGGGAGAGAAGGAGGGAATCCTGAAGTCCAATATTGCCCTGACGGGAAATGAAGGCGCCGCCCTGGTCTGCCGCCATGCTCTGAAGCCTACCCTGCAGGTCTCCGCCTTTGTCCGGGCAGCGGCAGAGGATGCTTATGAACGACTGATCTTCCCCTCCATCCAGCGGGAAGTGCGCAGCGACCTTTCCGACCGGGCCTATGCCGGCGCCATTCACAACTTTGCCCTGAACTTAAAGCCCCTTTTGATGCAGCCGCCGGTAAAGGGATTCGTCACCATGGGACTGGATCCCGGCTATCGGAACGGCTGTAAGGTAGCCGTAGTGGATGCCACAGGTAAGGTTCTGGATACCTCCGTGGTCTATCCCACCTTCAGCCAGCGGAAAAAGGAAGAAGCCATCGATACCCTCTCCCGTCTGATGAAAAAGCACGGCGTCCGCCACATCGCCATTGGCAACGGCACCGCCTCCCGGGAAACGGAAGCCATGACCGTGGAGCTGCTCCGGGAATTCCCCGAGGCCAGCTACATGATCGTCAACGAGGCAGGCGCCTCTGTCTACTCCGCCTCTCCCCTGGCGGCGGAAGAGTTCCCGGAATTTGATGTGAACCTGCGCAGCGCTGTTTCCATTGCCCGGCGGCTTCAGGATCCTCTGGCAGAGCTGGTAAAGATCGATCCCAAAGCCATCGGCGTGGGACAGTATCAGCACGACTGCCCTCAAAAGGAGCTGGATGCCGCCCTGGGTGCCGTGGTGGAAGACTGCGTCAACGCCGTGGGTGTAGACGCCAACACCGCTTCCCGGAGCCTGCTGCAGCAGGTATCCGGCCTCACCGCCGCTACAGCCAAAAATATCGTAACCTACCGGGAGGAAAACGGTCCTTTCACCAGCCGTTCCCAGCTGAAGAAAGTCCCCAAGCTCGGCCCCAACGCCTTTGAGCAGGGTGCCGGCTTCATTCGCATCCCGGAAAGCAAGGAGCTGCTGGACAACACCGGCGTCCATCCGGAGTCCTATGCCGCTGCCAGGGCGCTGCTGAATCTGCTGGGCTGCAAGCCCGGAGAGGATCTTTCCGCCCTTACCGGAAAGCTGGAATCTTATGGCCTTGCAAAAGCCGCCCGGGAATGCGCTGTGGGTGAACCAACGCTAATGGACATTGCCAAGGAGCTTTCCAAACCCGGCCGGGATCCCCGGGACGAACTGCCCGCCCCCATTCTGCGGAAAGATGTTCTGGAAATGAAAGATCTGAAGCCCGGTATGGAGCTCACCGGCACTGTGCGAAATGTCATTGACTTTGGCGTGTTTGTGGATATCGGTGTTCATCAGGATGGTCTGGTGCACATTTCCGAAGTCTGCAATCGCCGTCTCCGTCACCCCAGCGCGGTGGTAAAGGTGGGCGACGTGGTAAAGGTAGTGGTGCTGAGCGTGGACGAAGCCAAGCATCGAATCAGCCTGTCCATGAAGCAGGTAAAGAAGTAATAAAACCGCTTCGCGGCGCATTTCCGGACTTTCCGGAAATGCGCCGCAGCTTTATGTTCGAAACGTCCTTTCCGCTGCTATGACGGTATCCAGCACCAGGGCGAAGAGGATTACGCACAAGAAAAAATACTGAAAATTGGAGAAAATCCCCGTTAAAAACCCGGCATCTCCCTGAAAAATTTGCGCGATTTCGGCTGTGAAGTACGGATTCATCAAATCCCTTCCGGCCAGCAGCCAGACGCTTGCCAGCGCGCTGATCAGATTGGTCGCTCCAACGGTCACAAGTACCGTTTTGTTGTACTGTCCCTGAATCAGTTTCACCGCTTCCCCGGCAATGCCGCAGGCGGAAAACACCAGGATCAGATGCCAGCTTCGCCGGATTTCCTCTGTTTGAAAGATGGGGATCCATTCCCCGGTATCCCCCATATACGCGCAGATCAGCTGCGGGGTTCCCAGGAACAGCGCCGCGAATATCACGCAGAGAACCATCCCCGCTACGCAGTCCCCTTTGGATATCTCCTGGCGTCTTTTGGGCACCATGGGAAGATCGTCAAAATTTAACGGGTTGTCAATGGGTATTTCCCTGTGGTAGAAGAAGGCAAACAGCAGCGTCACAAAGGTGAAGGCGCTGACAAGGACGTTCCACAGCATTGACAGCCAGTCCCCCGCCGCCTGAAGCCACCCCTGGGGTTCCAGCATTTGCAGCAGCAGGCTGACCAGGGTTATCCCAGCCGCCCCACTGGCCAGGACGATCTTCAGAACAAAGATGTATGTGCTGTAATGGGGCTGACCAATGAGGCACTTCTCCCCATCCTCGGCGTATTTGGAATACAGCTCCCGGGGACTGCCCAATTCCGTCAGGATGATCCGCACGTCCTTCTCCTCCGGCGTACGCCCTTCGCACCGCTCAGTGAGCATATCATCGATCAGCCCCCGCAGCTCCTGGGCCACATCGCCGCGCTGTTTCTTAGGCAGCTCCTTGGTCACGGCATAGATATAGCGTTCCATCAAATCCTGATTCATAGCTCTTCCTCCAGCATCGCGTCCACTTTCGCGGAAAATTGTTTCCAATAGGCTTTGGTTTGCTCCAGCACCCTTTTTCCCTCCTGGGTAATTTGGTAGTACTTCCGGGGCTTTGACTCCCCGGTATCCCATTGGCTTTTCAGCAATCCCTGCGCCTCCAGCCGCCGCAGCAGCGGATATAAGGTATTTGCGTCTATGGGGATCTGGTTTTCATGAAATGTCCTCACCAAATGATAGCCATAGGTAGGCGACTGCGTCTGGCTCAGCACCAGCAGGATCAATGTCCCCCGCCGCAGTTCCTGAATCAAACCGGACACAATCTCCTCCATTGTCACAGGCTCCCTTCTTTTTGCTGTTAAAATCAGTATACTGTATGTCATACAATATGTCAATACTTAAAATATTACATTTTCCCCAGAATGCGAATAGTTTCCCGCACCGCCGGCGGCGCAGAGAGTGCCGCGGAACCGTATCCTTTGCCCCCGGAAACCGTCCCGCTGGGTGCGGATGCCGCCGCACTTGACTTTACAGGGGATATATTGTATAATTCAGTGAGATTCATGCGAAATGGAGTATTTTCCTATGAAAAAAGCAACCAGACTTCTGGTACCGGTGCTGCTGGCGATTCTGATCCTGGTCAGCGTCTTCTGGTATCTGTTTGAGTATGACCGGGAATTCACCCAAGACACGCTCCTTGGACAAGCCCGGTTCAACGACCTGCATGGCAATTCCCGGCTTTCTTCCTTCTTCTACGACCTGGCCTATGATTTCTCCGGCAAGGATGAAAACATTGCCATTGAGTTTGCCGACCAGTACAAATCCGCCGGCAACTATACCAAGGCGGAATACATTCTTACCAATGCCATTAACAGCGGCGCCACCGTAGAGCTGTATACCGCCCTGTGCAAAACCTATGTGGAGCAGGACAAGCTGCTGGACGCAGTGAATATGATGGAAAACATCTCGGATCCCCAGATCAAATCCCAGCTGGATGCCCTGCGTCCCAGTGCCCCCGCTGCGGATTTCGAGTCCGGCTACTACAGCCGCCACATTGATATTCGCTTAAGCTCCAACGGCACCATTTTTTACACCACCGACGGCGAATACCCCTCCATCAACGGCGCTTACTTCACCGAGCCGCTCACCCTCCCCTCCGGCGAAACCACCATTTATGCCATCAGCGTCAATGAAAGCGGTCTGGTCAGTCCCATAGCCATCCTGACCTACACCATCACCGGCGTGATCGAGGAAGTGACCTTTGCCGACACAGCCATGGAAGCAGCCATGCGTGAGCAGATTGGCGCAGATCCGGAGGATCCGGTCTATACCAACCAGCTGTGGAATATCACGGACTTTACCGTTCCCGAAGGCGTTTCCGATTACAGCGACCTGGAGCTGCTGCCCTACCTGCAAAAGCTCACCATCCACAACCAGTCCCTGGACAGTCTGAGCAGCCTGTCCACCCTGAGCCAGCTGACCACTTTGGATCTCACCAGCTGTTCCTTCCCCACGGAGGATTTGTCTGTTTTGGCTTCTCTGCCGCAGCTGACGCACCTGACCCTGGCGGAGTGCGGTTTGAGTACCATCGCCAATCTGATGGGCGCCCCCTCCCTGACCTATCTGGATCTGAATCACAACAGCATTCGGAACCTGGAGGTTCTCACCCAGCTGAACACGCTGATGGAAATCAACCTGAATAACAACGCGGTTACGGATTTGACCCATCTGAGCAGTCTGGGTAATCTGCAGATTCTGAATGTTGATTACAACTCGCTGACCTCTCTTTCTCCTCTGGAATCCTGTGTCAAGCTGACGCACATCAGCGCTGACAGCAACCAGCTGACCAGCCTCAGCGGCGTAGAAAGCCTTCCGCTGCTGACCCACCTTTCTGTGGAGAACAATCAGCTGACGGATGTCTCCATCCTGTCCAGCTGCACGGAGCTTACGGAGCTGAGCATTTCCAGCAATACCATTACGGACATCTCCAGCCTGAGTACCCTGACAAAGCTGCAGGTCTTCGATTTCTCTGCCAACCAGGTTGCCGACCTGCCTCAGTGGCCGGACGGCTGCCCCCTCCAGTCTATCGACGGTTCTTACAACGCCCTGACCAGCATTGACAGCCTGAGCAACATGGATTCCCTGACCCATATTTATATGGACTACAATCTTCTGACCAACATTGACGCTCTGGCGGATAATTACTGTCTGGTTCAGGTCAACGTTTTCGGCAACGAGATTGAAGATGTTTCCGCACTGCGGGATCATGACATTATCGTCAACTACGATCCCACCTGATATCCTGTTTCGGGGCAGCACCGAAAGTGCTGCCCCGCTTCCATCCCCCGAAAAAAGGGTTGACATTTGATCGAATACCCGGTATAATAATCTAGCTAAAATGCTAGTGTAGCACAGTCGGTAGTGCATCTCACTCGTAATGAGAAGGTCGCCTGTTCGAGTCAGGTCACTAGCTCCAGAAAAGCCACCGTTTTCAAGCAGAAAACGGTGGCTTTTCTCATTTTTTCAGGCATTTTAACCGATAAACATCGGATGCTTTCACCCTGATATGCATTTCCCTATCATCAAGAAGACATCGCCTTACGGCGCTGCCGAATCTGTGATTTTCGGAATGGAACATCACAGATTCCCCTCTCATAGGATTCTCTAATAAAATATTTCATCCAAATGGATGAAATATTTTATTAGAGAATCCGTATAAGACCATCGAAAACAACCGGTATCAGCAAAATCAAAAGCACACCCACAGCACATACACAGATTACTTTTTTGAAATGCCTCTTGTTTTGTTCCGTCATTGCCTGCTGTGTGAAATTGGGCTTTTCAGCGTTTAGCCTCCGGCGTTCAAAGGCGGCCGGATTGCTTCCATGTTTCCGGTTTCACAAAGCGGATTTTTTGGGAACGAAAAAGGCGCTGATATCCGCCTGTTCCAGCTGCAGCAATTTGATCTTTTTATCAATTCCTCCGGCGTATCCCGTTAAGCTGCCGTTTGCGCCTACCACACGGTGGCAGGGGACGATGATGGAAATTGGATTGTGCCCCACTGCGCCGCCTACGGCCTGGGCAGACATACGCGACAGTCCTTTCCTGGCGGCCAGCTGCTTTGCAATCTCGCCGTAGGTCGTAGTCTGCCCGTAGGGAACAGTGCGGAGGATTTCCCATACTTCCTTCTGGAAGTCTGTGCCTGTGAAATGAAGGGGCACGGTAAAATCCGGTTCTCTCCCTGAAAAGTAAATGTCCAGCCAATGCTTTGCCTGCCCGAAAAGGGGGATTTCCTTTTCTTCATGTTCCCGGTCCAGACAGCGGGCAAAGTACGTTTGCCCCTGAAACCACAGGCCGGTCAAGCCGGCCGCATCCGCGGCTAAAAGAATATCGCCAATGGGGGAACGATAATGACTGATGTACTGCATGTTCAACCTCCATACCAAAAGCACCGATTGTCTTCCTGGGAAGCCCGCGGGCGTTTGAAAATCTCTTGTCATCCGCTCTTGCCGATTTCATCAGAGCTTCCCTAAAACCGGACATCCCCAGGGCGGTATTTCCGGGGCAGAAGCCTTTGCGCCCGAAGACGGATCATGCCCCGGAGCCGGGGTCTGCACGGCCGCTGATACATACATCATAGCACATTTTCTCCGGAGCGTAAAGCAGGTTTCGCAAAATATTCCCCGGCGGAAGCCGGCTGCCGGGCGCAATGCGGCGCTTTCCTCCCGGAGAAGCATTTTTTACCGTTCCTTGGGTGCGTTTCCTGGATGATTTCTTGGAAATTCACAGTTTGTTTAGGCATTTTCCCGGCAATTTGCTATAATTTTAGCAGTCTGCGATGCAAGGAGCAATACCTATGGCTTTTGTGGAATTTCATAATGTAGAAAAAACCTACCATATGGGCGAAGTGACCATCAACGCCCTGCATGACGCCTCCTTTGAAGTGGAAAAAGGAGAGTTTGTGGTGATCGTCGGCCCTTCCGGCGCCGGAAAGACAACGCTTTTGAACATCCTGGGCGGGATGGATACTCTGACCAACGGCACCGTCATTTTGGACGGCCAGCAGATCTCGGATCTGCACCGAAAGCAGCTGACCCAGTACCGCCGCCACGATGTAGGCTTTGTATTCCAGTTTTACAACCTCATCGGCAACCTGACAGCTTTGGAAAACGTAGAGCTGGCCAACCAGATCTGCAAGGAGCCATTAGACGCGGCCACGGTTTTGAAGGACGTGGGACTGGAAGCGCGGATGCGGAACTTCCCCAGCCAGCTTTCCGGCGGCGAGCAGCAGCGGGTAGCCATTGCCCGGGCGCTGGCCAAGAACCCCAAGCTGCTGCTGTGCGATGAGCCTACCGGCGCCCTGGACTACCAGACGGGCAAGTCCATTCTGAAGCTGCTTCAGGACACCGGCCGGAAAACCAACATGACCATCATCGTCATCACCCACAACAGCGCCCTGACCGCCATGGCCGACCGGGTAATTCAGGTGCGCAACGGTACCGTCCAGTCCACCCGGCTCAACCCCCAACCCCAGGACGTTTCGGAAATCGAATGGTAATGAAACACAATGCTATGGGTGCGAATCTGCGCCAGTCCATCCGCAAATCCCTGGGCAGGTACATCGCCATTATGATGATCATTGCCCTGGGCGGCAGCATCTTCGTGGGACTGCGCATGACCAAAACCGACATGGTCGCCACCGGCCAGGCCTATATGGACGCGCAAAACATGTTTGACCTGCGGCTGGTAAATAACTACGGCTGGAGCAAGGATCAGCTGGAATCCGTCCGTCAGCTGGAAGGGATCTCCGATGCCGAAGGCGTCTTTTATTCGGATCTCATCGCCAGCTATGGAGATGCCCAGGAGGAAGCCGTCTACCGGTTCTATACCCTGCCCCAGGAGATCAACAAGCTGGTTCTGTTGGGCGGACGGATGCCCGAAGCTCCCAATGAATGCCTGGCCGACGCTTACCAGTGCGACGACAGCATCCTGGGCACCCAAGTGGTCATTTCCCAGAGCAACGAGGAAGACACTCTGGAAACCCTTACGGAAACGGTCTTTACCGTCGTGGGCTATGTAAGCACGCCGCTGTATATGGACATGAACCGGGGAAATACCTCCGTAGGCAGCGGCAGCATCACCAGTTTCTTATTTGTTCCCGAAGAGGCCTTTGACGTGGATTACTATACCGAGATCCACCTGACTGCCCCCGGGGACTATGCTATCTACTCCGACGCCTACACGGACGCCATGGATGCTCTGGCTCAGACCCTGGAGCCGGAGCTGGAGGTTCTGGCGCAGGAGCGGTATGCGCAGGTGCTCCGGGAGGCTGAGGAAGCCTATGCCGACGGCCTTACGGAGTACCAGGACGGTCTGGAAGAATATTACGACGGTTATCACGAGGCCTACGGCGAGCTGCGGGATGCCTACTGGGAGCTGATCGACGGCGAAGCCAAGCTGGAAGACAGCGAGCAGTCCCTGATCGACGGCGAAGCCAAGCTGGAAGACGCCCAGGTCTCCATCCAGCAAAGCCGCGTGACCCTGCAAAACTCCCGGCAGACCCTGGCAGACAGCAAAGCGGACGCCTACGCCCAGATCTCCGCTTCCTCCAGCCAGCTGTTTGAAAATTATCAAGAAGTCTCCCAAAATATGCAGCAGGTGGACAGCGGCCTTTTGGAGATCAGTTCTTCCCTTTTAAGTCTGAATGCCAGCATATCCGAATTGGAATCCGCCGCTTCTCTGATTGACAGCTCCATCGACCAGACACTGCTGCTTATGGAGCTGAACCGCACCCAGGCAAAAACCAATGAACTGGCGCTGGAGCTGGCGCTGAGCCAGGATCCGGTGGACGAAGCATATGTGACCGAGATCCGCAACACCCTGACTTCCCTGGAAGAAGAATACGCAGAACACCAGGAGCAAATCACCGCGTATAATGCGGAAAAGGCCGGTTACACCCAGCAGCTGGAAACCACCCTCTATCCGCAGCGGGACGTCCTGCTTGCCCAGCAGGGGGAGCTGGAAGCAAACAAAACCGCCTTGGAAGCGGCCATGGCTGCCATCGATCAGGGATACGCGGAACTGGCCAGCAGCCAGGCGTCTATGGAAGACCAATTTGCCGCAGCCGAAGCGCAGATTGCCGCGGGAGAATCCCAGCTGGAATCCTATGAGGCGCAGCTTGTAAAACAGGAGCAGCAGATCCAGGAGGGTTGGAAGGAGCTGGAAGACGGCCGGCAGGAGCTGGAGGAAGGCTGGGAATCGTACCGGGACGGCAAGGAAGAGGCGGAAGCAGAGCTTTCCGACGCCCGGACGGAGCTGAACGACGCCAAGACAGAACTGGCCGATGCCCGGGAAACCCTGGACACCATGACCGAAGCCTCCCTGCACATTCTCGACCGCACCTCCAATCAGGGCTATTCCTCCCTGGACAGCAGCTCCGACATTGTGGCAGGGGTCTCCCAGGTGTTCCCGGTGTTCTTCCTGCTGGTGGCCGCCCTGGTGTGCATCACCACCATGACCCGCATGGTAGACGAGGAACGCACCCAGATCGGCACGCTGAAGGCCATGGGCTACAGCAACGGCGCCATTGTCAGCAAGTATCTGCTCTATGCCGGCAGCAGCGCCCTGCTGGGCTGCTGCCTGGGTACCACGATTGGCAGCATCGTTTTCCCGCTGATCCTCTGGGATGCCTATAAAATCATGCTGTTCATCCCCGGCAGTATGGTTCTTACCTTCGACTGGGGACTGTGCCTGCTGGTGGTCTTTATGTACACGCTGGTGGAACTGGCCGTCACCTGGTACTGCTGCTACCGGGCGCTGGAAGAAGAGCCGGCAGAGCTGATCCGACCCAAGGCTCCGGATCCGGGCAAGCAGCTGGTATTTGAGCGGTTCTCCCTTTGGAAAAAGCTCAGCTTTCTGAACAAGGTCACAATCCGCAACATATTCCGGTATCATCAACGGCTGGCCATGATGCTGATCGGCATCGGCGGCTGCACCGCCCTGCTGCTCACCGGCTTCGGACTGCGGGACTCCATTGTGAATATTGTCTCCTTCCAGTTTGAGGATATCACCGCCTACAATATGGAGGTCTACTTTACGGAAGGCCAGACGGAGCAGGAGCAGCAGGCGTTCCGCCGGGATCTGGAAGGACTGGCTTCCCAAATTCTGTTTTTCCACCAGACCAGCGTGGATCTTTCCGCCAACGACCAGACCAGGGAGCTTTCTTTGATCGCCGCCGGTGAAGAGATCCAGCAGTTTATCGACTTCCACAGCGGGCATCAGCAGATGTCCATGCCCGGAAACGGGGAAGTGCTTCTCTCGGTGGGAGTTGCCGAGGCCATGGACATCCACGTGGGGGATCCGGTGACATTGCGCAACGCGGATCTGGAAACCCTGGAGCTGACGGTATCCGGGATCTATGAAAACTACGTCAACAACTATGCCATTGTCCTTCCGGAGACCATCGAGAGCCAGTGGGGACGGACGCCGGATCTGCAAATGGCCTACGTCATCGCCGCCGACGGGCAGGATGTACACCAGGTCAGTGCGGAAATTTCCTCCCTGGATGATGTGATGAACGTTTCCGTCAGCCAGGATGTGGCGAATCTGGTAAGCAGTATGATGGACGCCCTGGATCTGGTGGTGGTGGTAATCGTGATCTGCGCCGCTTTGCTGGCAGCAACGGTGCTGTATAACCTGACCAACATCAATATCAACGAGCGGATCCGGGAGATCGCCACCATCAAAGTTTTGGGCTTTAACGCCGGGGAAACCGCCATGTACATCTTTAAGGAAAACCTGGCGCTGACACTGATGGGCACTGCTCTGGGGCTGGGTCTGGGCAAGCTCCTGCTGGAATTTGTCATGAGCCAGATCAAAATTGACTTTGTCTGGTTCCAGGCGCGGATCCTGCCTCCGTCCTATCTGTGGGCCGTGCTTCTGACCATCCTCACCGCCCTGATCATAGACTTTATTTTCTACTTCCGGCTGGAAAAGATCAACATGGCGGAAGCCCTGAAATCCGTAGAATGATGTGTACTGAACAGCGCAATCCGCGGTGAATGCCAGGAAACCTCTGATGAAATCCGGCCAGCGCCGACGGATGACCGAACAAGCACCGGCAACTCTCAAAACGGGAGTTGCCGGTGCTTTTTTGACATATTTGTGAAGGAATTTCCAGCCGCGCCTTTGGGGCTCACCCAAAGAAGCGGTAAAGGAGATTGTCCAGCCAGTTGGGCTCCTTGGTGCATCCGCTGAACAGGTAGACCTGCTGCCCCCCCTGTTCCAGCACATACCACAGATTCCCCGCACTGTTGCGCACGGCGCCCACCGCTTCCGCCCGATCCCCCTTTTCCACGGCCGCAAGGGGCAGGGAACGCACATCGGTATCGCTGCCGCAGGGAAGGCTCATCAGCTGGGTAGGGACGGTGATCTCCAAGGCCAGCGGCTCCGAAAAAGTCGTTTCTTCGCAGCGATTCAGGTAAGTCTGGGGGTGGATCTTCCGGGAGGATGCCAGGATCATCTCCACCGCGTCGGCGTCTTCGTACAGCTCGTACAGCTCCTGCTTCAGCATCTGCCGGTCAATGGTCAGGGTGCCCACCCGGTCGCCCAGAGAAAAGCTGTCATATATGGGATAATAAACCGATTCCATCAGTTCCAGAAAGCTGCCGAAATCCCCGTCTCCCACCAGAAGGCAGCCGGAAGACCACATTGCCCCTTCAATGGTGTGGTTGACGGTTCGGGTGTGGATGTTGATGTAGGTAGCCCGGGCGGTGGCATACCCTTCAGGGGTCATGTACACCGCGGGCAGGGTGCCGTCGGCTTCGTCCGTCCGCACATGAAGGGCTTCATAAGCACCTCCATGGCGCACGGAATAGATCTGATAGGTGCCGTCCCGAACGGTGGCAGGCCCCACCTCCCCCTCGTCCTCCAGCTCCCAGGCGCCGTATTCCAGGGGGCGATCCGGGAGGGTGCTGGAGCTTTCATTGAAATAGCACAGATACGGCTCCCCTTCCCCATTCAGCCGCATCCCCAGACAAACCGCCGACACCCGGTAATAGCTCAGATCCGAAAGTTCCGGATCATCCATATTGTCCGAGCATCCTTCAAAGAAAAACAGCGCCGAATACCCTTCCTCCAGCGTTTGACGCACCGCGGCATCCTTCGTAATATAATAGCGCACCATAGCCCGGACATAATTTCGGCGTTCTTCATTGTCCAGCAGCTTGGAAAGGGTCACGTCAAAGGATGTCATCGGATCCTCTGCCGCCGCGCCGGTGGGAGCCAGCATCAGCGTCAGGCTCATCAGCAGCAGGATGCAGATCCATTGGAGATGGCGTTTCTTCATGGAAAACCTCATTGTGATCAAATGGAATCCGTTCACAGCGGCATCTTTCCCCGCCGTAAAAACAGACCCATGACTGGCTCCGTCATGGGTCAGAAGCCTTCCGCCGGAGATCAGCGGAACCGTCTTTTGGGCTTTACCGGAGGTTTCACTTCCTCCGGGGTCAGGGTGCCGTCCTCCCCCAGAACCATAGGCTGGATGGTAAAGGCGCAAAACTTGCAGATCTCATCCAGCTTGGCCTTTTCCGGGAAATTGCTCACCACGCTCCAGGCCGCGCCCTTGCGCTTGGCTCTTCCGGTACGGCCGATCCGGTGGACATAGTATTCGTTTTCCTCGGGAATATCGTAGTTGATCACACAGTCCACATCTTCCACGTCGATGCCCCGGGAGGCCACGTCCGTGGCAATGAGAACGGAGAGCTTCCCATCCCGGTACTGCTGCATAGTCTTTTCCCGCTGCTTCTGGCGGATATCCCCATGGATGCAGTCGCAGTCCAGTCCCGCCCGCTGCAGTTCATCGCAAAGCCGCTGGCACATATGCTTGGTATTGCAGAAGATCATCACCCGCTCAAAGCCCTGGGTGCGGATCAGCCGCAGGGTGGTCTCCGCCTTTTCCAGCGGGGTGCAGGTCAGGCTGTACTGATCGATGTCCGGCCGATCCTCCTGCTTGGGCTCCACGGTAATCTCCACCTCGTCCCGCTGGTACATCCAGGACACCGTCATAACCTCCTGAGAGATGGTGGCGGAAAACAGCCCCAGATTCTTCCGGTTTTTCACCTTCTCAATAATCCGGGTCACATCCTTAAAAAAGCCCATGTCCAGCATCCGATCCGCTTCGTCCAGAACCACTGTCTGGATCTGATCCAGGCGGATGGTTTTCCGGTTATAGTGATCCATCAGCCTTCCGGGCGTTGCCACCACAATTTGGGGCTTGCGCTCCAGCTGCTTGATCTGGCCGCCGATGCCGGCGCCGCCGTAGAGCACCGCCACCCGGATCCCCTGAAAATAGGTCAGCAGCCCCCGCAGCTCATCGCCGATCTGGATGGCCAGCTCCCGGGTGGGCGCCAGGATCAGTCCCTGCACCCCCTCCACCTTGGGGTCAATGTGCTCGATCATGGGAATGCCAAAGGCAAAGGTTTTGCCGGTGCCGGTGGGCGCCTTGGCAATCACATCCTTCCACTGCATAAAGTGGGGGATGGCCTCCGCCTGAATGGTGGTAGGGTAGCCGTAGCCCTTTTGCTCCAGCGCTTTCAGCATTGCCTGGGACAGCCCCAGGCTTTCAAATGTAGCTTCCATTTGTCATTACCTTTTTTCTGCAGATTTTATTTTCGATATCATATCATCTTTTTCGTCTTTTTGCAACTATGGAAGGGGAAAATCCCCATCCGTTCCGTTATTCTCAGAAATTTAAGAATTCCCCCGGTGCCGGATGGTGGACAAATCCGGGGAAATATGCTATATTGTATGGTATTGTAATATGTCCATACCATAAGGAGGGCACAAATGGGCAAACTAATCGTCATCGAGGGCACTGACGGCTCCGGGAAATCCACCCAGTTCCGTCTTCTGACCCAGCGGCTGGAACGGGAAAACCGCTCCTTTCAAAAGCTGATCTTCCCCCAGTACACTGAGCCCAGCTCCGCCCTGATCCGAATGTATTTAGGCGGCGAATTCGGCACGGATCCTTCCCAGGTGAACGCCTATGCCGCTTCCACCTTTTACGCCGTTGACCGGTACGCATCCTATCGGAAGGTCTGGGGCAGCTGGTATGCCCAGGGCGGTTTGGTGGTCAGCGACCGCTACACCACCTCCAACGCTGTGCATCAGGCTTCCAAGGTGCCGCCGGAAACCCAAACAGCCTTTTGGAAATGGCTTTATGATTTTGAATATCAAAAGCTCGGGCTGCCCTGCCCCGATTTGATTGTGTACCTGGATGTCCCCACGGATTTTACCCGCCGGCTGCTGCGCCGCCGGGAGCAGGACACGCACACCCACGGAGATATCCATGAACAGGACGCCGCCTATCTGGCCGCCTGCCGCCAATCCGGCCGCGCCGCCGCAGCCTATTACGGCTGGACAGTGATCGACTGTGTCCGGGACGGTCAGATGCGTTCCGTAGAGGATATTCACGAAGAAATCTACCGCCATGTGGCGGCATGCTTGGAGGACTAACTATGATCTATATGTTGCTGGGAACCGGATTTGAGGAAATCGAAGCCGTAGCGCCCCTGGATCTGCTGCGCCGTGCCGGAATTCCGGTGTCCACTGTGGGCATCAACGGCAAAATCATCACCGGAAGCCACGGGATCCCCGTTCAGACGGATCTGGAGCTGGGTCAGGTGGATCTGACCGCCCTGGAAGGCGTGATTCTCCCCGGCGGTCTGGGAGGGGTCGCCTCCATCCGCGCCAGTGCGGCCGCTTTGGATGTGGTGCGCTTTGCCTGGGAGAACGGGAAGCTCACCGCCGCCATCTGCGCCGGCCCCACCATCCTGGCGGATCTGGGCATCACCGACGGCAAGGACGCCACCTGCTACCCCGGCTGCGAGGGGCAGATGGGCAGCGCCCGGATGGTTCCCGGCGCCGCTGCCGTTACCCATGGGAAGCTGATCACCGGCACCTCCGCCGGCTGCGCCGTGACCTTTGGCCTTCAGATCATCGCCGCCCTGCGGGGACAGGAGGCTGCCCAGGCCATTGCCCAGCAGATCGTTATTCGCTGACCAGGAGGATCCCACTATGGATATGAAACAATTCCCCCAGCCGGAGGAAGAGGAGGTTTCTGCCCAGGAAGCGTCCGGGCTTTCTCCGGAACCCTCGGATCTCTCCTTTTCCCCCGGAGAAGGCGCGAGCGCCGAGCCGCCCTTCTTCGTCCCGGAGATGATCTCTGAGCCTCAGGAGGAGACTGCCGCTCCCCGGGAATCCCCGATGCCCCCGGACGGGCCCATGGCCGAAGATCCGCCGGCTCCCGGGGCGGACATCCCCTGGGAAAGCGCTGTCCCAGATCCCCCTCCCCTGGAGATCCCGCCGGAGGAAGCGTACGCCGCTGTACCGGAAGAAGAATCCCTTTTCCAGGAGGAAGCTGCCGTTCCCCAGGAGAGCGCCGGTTTTATGTCCCCCATCCCCGATGGGGAGGAGGATCTGCCGGAACCCTCCCTGCCGGAAGAAGAACCCCTTCTCCGGGAGGAAGCTGCCGTTCCCCAGGAGAGCGCCGGTTTTACGTCCCCCATCCCCGATGGGGGGGAGGATCTGCCGGAACCCTCCCTGCCGGAAGAAGAACCCCTTCTCCGAGAGGAAGCTGCCGCCCCTCAGGATAGCGCCGATTTTATGTCCCGCATCCCCGATGTGGGGGAGGATCTGCCGGATTCCTCTCTGCTGGAAGTGCCCCACACCGGCCGGGAGCTGACGCCGGACGATCCGGCCATGGATGACCAGGGAATGCTGGGGCACGGGGAGGCTGAGCCGCCCTTTGACCCTGCCCTGCTTCAGGATCCGGCGCTGGACGAGCAGCCGGAGCAGCCCCAGGAGGATGACAGCGACCAGGAATATCGGGATAACGGCAAGGAATTTGACGCCATGTTCGGCGCAGCTCCCGCCTCCTCGGAGATTCCTTCCCACAGCCGGCCGCCCCGAAAAGGCCGTCCCAAGCGGAAAAAGGGGGAAGGCCTGTTTGGCATTCCCAACATTCTTGTGACCTTTGTATGGATGGCGCTGATCCTGGCCATCGGCGTCACCGCCGGCCGGATGCTGTGGGTCTGCGCCGCGGAGGTGCTGGCCTTCGGCAAGGAGGATCAGGTTGTCACCGTCACCATCTACGAGTCCGATACCATGGACGATATCACAAACAAGCTCTATGACGCGGGTTTGATCCAATACAAGAGCCTGTTCCAGCTGTATGCCTCCATTTCCAATGCGGAGGAGGACATTCAGCCGGGCATTTACGACCTGAACACCCGCTATGATTACCACGCCCTGGTCAACTTCATGACCCCCAGATCCAGCCGGGAAGTCATTGAGCTGACCATTCCGGAAGGCTATACCTGCCGGCAGATCTTCGCTCTTCTGGAGGAAAACCGCATCTGTACTGTCCAGGATATTTCCGCCTACGCCGCCAGCGGCGAGCTGGAGGACTACTGGTTCCTGGAGGATGTTCAGCGGGGAGACGGGTACTGCCTGGAAGGCTTCCTGTTCCCGGACACCTACGAGTTCTACCGCAATTCCACTCCCAAAGAGGCTCTGGAAAAGATGCTGGACAACTTCGACTACCGATTCAGCGAGGAAATGCGCACCCAGATCGACAGTCTCAATGACCATCTGTCCGATTTGATGCGGGACAACGGCCGCAGCGAGGACTATATCAGCCAGAATCTGTTTACGGTGCGGGAAGTGACCATTGTGGCCTCCATGATCGAAAAGGAAACCTCCAGCAGCGAGGAAAGCCCCACCATTGCTTCCGTAATCTATAACCGTCTGTTCAACTGGGGCGACACCCCCGCTTACCTGAACATCGACGCCTCCATCGTCTATGCCCTGGACGGCAAGACCACCCTCACCACCGAGGATCTGCAGGTGGACAGCCCCTACAACACCTATACCAACACCGGTCTGACCCCCACGCCCATTTCCAACCCGGGTCTGGCCAGTCTGGAGGCTGCACTGAATCCTGCCACCACCGACTACTATTTCTATGTGCTGAATCCCTCCACCGGCAGCCACCAGTTCTCCACCACCCAGGACGAGCACGAAGCCTGGCGGGCGCAGTTCGCCGCGGAAAGGGTGGGCTGATGAAAAAGCTGGAACTTCTCAGCCCCGCCGGAGACATGGAGCGGCTGGAAATGGCCGTTCTGTACGGAGCCGATTCGGTTTATCTGGCCGGCACCTCCTTTGGCATGCGCTCCTTCGCTGGGAACTTCTCCCCGGAGGAGCTGCCCAAGGCGGTGAAATTTGCCCATGACCACGGGGTTCGCTGCCACGTGACAGTCAACACCATGCCCCGAAACGAAGAAGCCGCCCAGCTGCCCGCCTATTTGGAGCAGCTGGAGGACGCCGGTGTAGACGCCCTGATCCTGGCGGATCTGGGCGCCTTCACCCTGGCCGGAAGGTACGCCCCCCGGTGTCAGCGGCACATCTCCACCCAGCAGTCCGTTGCCAACTATGCCTGCGCCCAGGCCTGGTTTGATCTGGGCGCCCAGCGGGTGGTTCTGGCCAGAGAGCTGAGCCTGGAGGAAATCCACACCATCCGCCGGAAGGTGGATCCGAAGCTGGAGATCGAAACCTTCGGCCACGGCGCCATGTGCGTCAGCTACTCCGGCCGGTGCCTGCTGAGCAACTACATGACCGGCCGGGACTCCAACCGGGGCGCCTGCGCCCAGCCCTGCCGCTACCAGTACGCTTTGATGGAGGAAAAGCGCCCCGGGGAATACTTTCCGGTGTTTGAAGATGAGAAGGGCACCTACATCCTCAATTCCCGGGACATGTGCATGATCGACCACCTGCAGGAGCTGATGGACGCGGGAATCGACTGCATTAAAATCGAAGGCAGAGCCAAATCCGCCTATTATGCCGCCATTGTCACCGGGGCATACCGGCACTGCATCGACGATGTATCTGCCGGCCGTCCCCTGGATCCGGTGTGGCGGGACGAGGTGGAGCACGTATCCCACCGGCTTTACTCCACCGGCTTCTACTTCGGCCAGCCGGGGCAGTATGTGGAGCACTCCCGGTATATCCGTCAGTGGCAAATCTGCGCGAAGGTTCTTTCCTGCGACGAAAACGGCCTGGCCCTTTGCAGCCTGCACAACAAGTTCCGCTGCGGCGATCCCCTGGAGGCGGTAGGGCCGGATCTGCGCCCCTTCCCCCTGCGCGCCGGGATCATGGCCGATTTGGAGGGATCCCCTCTGGAAGAGCCCAAAACTCCGCAGATGCGCTTTACCATGCAGCTGCCCAAGGCTGTCCCGCCCCGCTCCATTCTGCGCCGGGCTGTGGATCTGTCCGCAGAATAACGTTTCCCGATGGGTTCTCCCTGGATTCCCGGCGGTTTCCAGGGATGAGCGCATCGCGGAATTCTTCCCCAAGATGTTGACATATCATCATTTCCCATCCGCCCGGCATTTGCCATAGGGCTGATATATCATTCAAAATTGAAAGAGGTATTTACGTATGATCAAGTTGATTACGGACGCTGTCAGCGACCTGTCCAGAGAGGACGAACTGCGCTATGGGATCCAGGTGATCCCCTTCCAGGTGGCTCTGGGGGAACTCTCCATCGTTCCCCGGGTGGATTGCAGCAATGAAGAATTCTACGCTCTGATGGATCAGCACGATGAGATTCCCAAAACCGCCCAGGTCAACCCCTTCCAGTTCCAGGAAATTTATCAGGAGCAGGCGGCTGCCGGCGTCACGGATCTGATCCTGGTTCTGATCAATTCCCACGGCTCCGCCACCCACGGCAACGCGGTTCTGGCCGCCCAGCAGTTCCGGGAGGAAAATCCCCAGTGCGCCATGAACATCCACGTATTTGACGGCAGAGGCTATTCCTCCCTCTACGGCGCCCCGGTGGTTCGCGCCGCCCAGATGCTGGAGGACAACGCGCCTCTGGAAGCGGTGCTCAACTACCTGGAGCAGGAGCTGCCCCGGCGGGAAATCTACTTCGGCATGTATACCCTGCGGTATGCGGCCAAGTCCGGCCGGATCCCCAGCGCCGCCGCCTTCCTTGGGGACAAGCTGAACCTGAAGCCCATTATGCGGATCTTTGAGAACGAGATTGTCACCGCCGCCAAGTGCCGGGGAGAGAACAAGCTGATCTCCAAGGTGGTGGAGATGTCCCTGGCGGATATGGAGCCGGGCAGCCCCTATGAGCTGATCTACGGCAGCGACCACGCCCCGGCGGAGGAAGCGGAAAAGCTCATGACGGAGGCTCTGGGCTACCCCCCTGCGGCCCACTATCAGATCGGCGCCGCCATTGCCGCCAACGCCGGCCACAAGATTATCGGCATTTCCTTTACAAAGAAGGCCAATGGATGAGAAAACCCGCTGTGGGATCCGAGAATCCCACAGCGGGTTTTTCCATACAGCGCCCGGCAAGGGCCGGTATCCTCAGTTTTTCAGGCTTTGCAGCGGGGCGGGAATCCGTCCTCCCCGGGCGATGAACGCCTCGCTGGAGCCCTGGTGCACCGGCATCACCGGCGCGCTGCCCAGCAGGCCGCCCATCTCCACCCGGTCGCCCACGGTCTTCCCCGGGGCAGGAATGATCCGCACGGCGGTGGTTTTGGAGTTGACCATGCCGATGGCCGCTTCGTCGGCAATGATCGCAGAGATGGTCGCGGCGGAGGTGTCTCCGGGGACGGCAATCATGTCCAGACCCACAGAGCAGACGCAGGTCATGGCCTCCAGCTTATCCAGCGCCAGCACGCCGGACTCCGCGGCGGCGATCATCCCCTCATCCTCCGAAACCGGGATAAAGGCGCCGGAGAGGCCGCCCACATGGTTGGAGGCCATAACGCCGCCCTTTTTCACCGCGTCGTTCAGCAGTGCCAGCGCCGCGGTGGTTCCGTGGATGCCGCAGACCTCCAGCCCCATTTCCTCCAGAATTCTGGCCACGCTGTCTCCCACCGCGGGGGTGGGCGCCAGGCTCAGATCCACAATGCCGAAGGGCACGCCCAGGCGGTTGGAGGCCTCCCGGCCCACCAGCTGACCCATCCGGGTGATTTGGAAGGCGGTCTTCTTGATGGTCTCCGCCACCAGGTCAAAGGGCTGACCCTTGACCTTCTGCAGGGCGTGGTACACCACACCGGGGCCGG
>CALXDT010000128.1 GCA_944387125.1 uncultured Oscillospiraceae bacterium
AGCCGCCCTCCCCGGACCCCTCCCGGCGCGCTTCTCGTTCAGACTGTGCTGGACGGAAGATTGTTTGGGGCGGGTATTGGAAAGACCACCATGTTGGATGGGGAACGTCTGTACCAATATGGGGCACAGAAAGTTCTTTTGCTGTGTAAAGTCGATAAGCATAATCTATTATACCACAGGGGAAAAAAAAAGCAATGGCGCTTGCCAATTCCTTCAAAATGTGCTACAGTAGTGTCTGCTGAATAAGCCGCTGCAGGCGGCGTATTCCCCGCCAAAGGCGGGAAATTCAAAAGAACGGAAAACGAGCCGTTGTTTTCAGGAAGCGCTGATGCCGAGAATTTTTGACCCGTACCGACCTTCCAAAAGCCGGGGGACCCTGTTTCCGGCTTTATCGATCCGGCATTCCGCCGAAGGCGGTTGATTCAGAGGTTCCCTCACCGCCGGAACCATCCAGGGAGCGCTTTCAGGCGATGGGGGACAGGGCGTTTGGCGCCGTTCCATACACATTACAACAGGCACCGGTGATGAATATGAAGAAACAAGTACAGGGAAGCATCGCGCTTCTGATCGGAACAACAATCTGGGGATTCGCGTTTATTGCCCAAAGTGTGGGGATGGATCTGATCGACCCTTTTACCTTTCAGACCATTCGCTGCGCGCTGGCCGTTGTCTTTTTAGTCCTCTGCGCCTTTGCGCTTGATTTCAGAACCTGCGGATTCCGGGCGTCCGCAGCAAAATGGAAGGATCCAAAGCTGTGGCGGGTGGGCTTTCTCTGCGGATGCGCCTTGTTCGCGGCCGCCAGCTTGCAGCAGGTGGGGCTTGTTTCTACCGACGCCGGGAAGGCGGGATTTATCACCGCCATGTATATTGTTCTGGTGCCGGTGCTGGGGCTTCTCCGCGGGCAGAAGCCGCCGAAGAGCACTGTGCTCAGTGTGGCCATGGCGGTGATTGGGCTGTACTTGCTGTGCTGCGCCGATATGCGCGCCATCAATCGGGGAGATCTGCTCCTGATGGGCTGTGCCCTGGCCTTTGCGGTGCAGATCAACTGTGTGGACGCCCTGGCCGGGGAGCTGGACGGACTGCGGCTGAACTGTGTCCAGAGCCTGGTGGTGGCGGTGCTGTCGCTGCCGTTTATGGTGCTGACGGAGACGGTGGATGTGGGGAATATTGTTTCCTGCTGGCTGCCCCTGTGCTTTGCGGGTATTTTGTCCATGGGCGTTGCCTATACTCTGCAGATCGTAGGGCAGAAGCACCTGGAGCCTGCCGCTGCTTCGCTGATCATGAGCCTGGAATCGGTCTTTGCGGTTCTTGGCGGCTGGCTGATTCTGAAGGAAACCATGACCCAGCGGGAGCTGATTGGCTGCCTGCTGGTGTTTGCCGGCGTGATCCTGTCCCAGATCCCTGCGGAACGGCTGCTGCCGGCAAAAAAAGCGGTGCGGCAATAGAAAAATCAAATCTATGGAAAATGTATTGACATTTGCGCAGTTTGTGGTAAAATACAATAGATATGCAAAGACATTGCGGAAACCAAGCAAGGGTGAAGTCTGAAAGAGAGAGGGGTCCGGTGAAAGCCCTCGGCCTGACCTTGCCAGCCACTTCCTGCGTCGCCCGGGATAACCGGGACGGGTGCTCCCGTTACAGAGCGGCTAAGATGCCTGTTTACCAGGCGAATTAGGGTGGTACCGCGATTTCCGTCGCCCCTATGTTCAGGGGCGGCGATTATTTTTGCAGTTTATGATATTGGAGGTAAATACCCATGGAACCAAAGCCTTACGGCGTAAACGAACTGCGGGAAATGTTCCTGTCCTTTTTTGAAAGCAAGAACCACCTGCGGCTTCCCAGCTTTTCCCTGATCCCCCAAAACGACGCGTCCCTGCTGCTGATCAACTCCGGCATGGCGCCTATGAAGCCCTACTTTACCGGTGAGATTGAGCCGCCCCGGCATCGGGTCTGCACCTGCCAAAAGTGCATCCGTACCGGCGATATTGAGAACATCGGTAAAACTGCCCGCCACGGCACCTATTTTGAAATGCTGGGAAACTTCTCCTTTGGAGATTATTTTAAGCATGAGGCCATTGCCTGGAGCTGGGAATTTCTGACCAAGGTAGTGGGCTTGGACGAAAACCGGCTGTATCCGTCCATCTATCAGGACGACGAGGAAGCCTTCGAGATCTGGAACAAGGAAGTGGGGATTCCCGCGGATCGGATCTACCGGTTCGGCAAGGAGGACAACTTCTGGGAGCATGGCTCCGGTCCCTGCGGCCCTTGCTCTGAAATTTACTATGACCGGGGAGAAAAGTATGGCTGCGGCAAGCCCGAGTGCACCGTCGGCTGCGACTGCGATCGGTATTTGGAAGTATGGAACAACGTCTTCTCCCAGTTCAATAACGACGGCCAGGGGAATTACACCGAGCTGGCGCAGAAGAATATTGATACCGGCATGGGTCTGGAGCGCTTGGCGGTGGTTTGCCAGGACGTCAACTCCCTGTTTGAAGTGGACACGGTGATGAACATCACCAACAAGGTTACGGAGCTTACCGGCGCTTCCTATGGCCAGAGTGTAAAGATGGACGTGAGCCTGCGGGTTATTACCGACCATATCCGTGCCGCTACCTTCATGATCGCCGACGGCGTTCTGCCCAGCAACGAAGGCCGGGGGTATGTTTTGCGCCGTCTGCTGCGGCGGGCTGCCCGTCACGGCAAGCTGCTGGGGGTCAATCACCCCTTCCTGTTCCAGGTGGTGGAAACCGTGGTTCGGGAGAATGAGGTGCACTATACCTACCTGCGGGAACGGGCCGACTATATCACCAAGGTGGTGAAGGTTGAGGAAGAGAATTTTGCCCGCACCATCGACGGCGGTATGGCGATTTTTGCCAATATGCTTGCGGAACACAAGGCAAAAGGGGAGACGGAGTTCTCCGGCGCCGACGCCTTCAAGCTGTATGATACCTACGGCTTCCCCATTGACCTGACCCTGGAAATGGTGGCCGATGAGGATATGACCCTGGATCAAAAGGCGTTCAACCAGCTGATGCAGGAGCAGAAGGTCCGTGCCCGGGAGGCCCGGAAGGCGCTGGGTGATCTGGCCTGGGCCGGCATTGATCTGGGACTGGACAATACGCCCACTGCCTTTGTGGGATATCAGGAAAACAACTGTGAGGCCAGGGTGCTGGCTGTGTGCGTGGGAGAAGAGCTGGCCGGCGCCATTACCGGCGGCGAGAAGGGATTCGTGGTGCTGGACCGCACGCCCTTCTATGCGGAAATGGGCGGCCAGGTGGCTGACCATGGCGTGCTGCTTATGGGCAACAGCCGCTTCCGGGTGACAAATGTTCAGAAGGACAAGGGCGGCAAGTACCTGCACTACGGGGAAATGGTCAGCGGATCCATCAAGGTGGAGGATATGGTTTGCGCCGCCATTGATGTGGAGCGCCGCAAGGCCATTATGCGCGCCCACACCGCCACCCATCTGCTGCAGAAGGCGCTGCAAAGCGTTCTGGGGGATCATGTCCATCAGGCCGGTTCTTTGGTAGAGCCTGACCGGCTTCGCTTTGACTTCACCCATTATGCCGCCCTTACCGGCGAGGAGATGGCCAAGATTAACACGATTGTCCAGAATGCCATTTTGGAGGGGTATCCCATTGAGACCAGGGAGATGGGCATCGATGAGGCCAAGGCCATGGGCGCCACCGCGCTGTTCAGCGAAAAGTATGGCGATACGGTTCGCGTGGTGAACATGGGCAACTATTCCATTGAGCTGTGCGGCGGCACCCATCTGGACAATACCGCGAAGGTCGGCCCCTTTGAGTTGGAGAGCGAGAACTCTGTGGCCTCCGGTGTCCGCCGGATAGAGGCTGTCACCGGCAAGGTCTGTCTGCAGAACATGGAAAAGACGCGGGAGCTTTTGTTTGACGCGGCTGCCAGACTCAAGACGAAGCCTGTGGAACTGGGAGCCCGGATCCAGGTGCAGATGGAGGAGATGAAGAATCTGCGCCGTGTGATTGAGCAGTATAAAGCCAAGGAGGCCAGCGGGGAAGTGGATCGCTTCCTGTTTGCCGCCCACAACCTCAATGGCTATAAGGTGATTACCGCCACGGTTCCCAATGCGGACACGGCGAGATTACGGCAGATGGGCGACTTGCTGCGGGAGAAGGATTCCAAAGTGGTGGCCGTTCTGGCGACGGTCAATGATGAAAAACCCACGTTCCTGGCGGTCTGCGGCAAGGAAGCAGTGTCCAGGGGCATCAAGGCCGGTGAACTGGTGAAGCTGGTTTGTTGCTCCTGCGGCGGCAGCGGCGGCGGCAGACCGGACAGCGCCATGGGCGGCGGCAAGGACGTCACCCGTGTAGACAATGCCCTGGCAATGGTGGATGATTTCGTCGCGTCCAAAGTTCAGTAACCCATAAGGGCGCTGCCACAGGCGGCGCCCTTTTCCCAACCCGAAAAGGAGGTTCTACGGTGCGCAAACTCATGTGGTTTACTCTGGGATTCGCGGCTGCCTGCGCGCTGTGCGCCTACATGCTGCCGGCGGCCGGCATCGCTGCCTGCATGATCTGGGCTGGGGTTTTATCCGTTTTTCTGGGAATCCTCAGCAGGCGCGTTCCCGCCTTTGCCCGGATAACGGTGCTGCTTTTGGGCTGCGCCGCGGGGCTGGGATGGTTTCACACCTACGACCGGCTGTATTTGCAAACCGCGGCAGAACTGGATGGGCAGACCCGCCCGTTCACGGTTCGATCATCGGATTACGGACAGGCAAGCGGCTATGGCAGCTGGGTGGAGGGAACCGTGGAGCTGGACGGAAGACCCTATGATGCCATTGTTTACCTGGATACCAATCGAGCCGTATCTCCGGGAGATCGTTTTACGGCCTCCTTCCGATGCCGTGTTACCACGTCTCATGGGGAGGAAGGGGCTACCTACCATCAGGGCAAGGGGATCTTTCTGCTTCTGTATCAGGCCGGCGACACGGTGGCGTTCCATCCTGGGGAGATCTCCCGGTGGGATTTGCCTGTACGGCTGCGCCGATCCATCGGGGATCTTCTGAGCGCGGCCTTCCCGGCGGATACGGCGCCCTTTGCCAAAGCCCTTCTGCTTGGCGACACCAGCCAGCTGGGTTACGAAACGGATACGGATTTGAAAATCAGCGGAATCCGCCATGTGGCCGCGGTATCCGGCCTCCATGTTTCCATCCTTTTTTCCTTGATCAGCGCGGTGGCCTTCCGAAAGCGGTTTCTTACGGCGCTGATCAGCTTGCCGGTGCTGCTGCTGTTTGCCGCTGTGGCGGGATTTACCCCGTCGGTAACAAGAGCCTGCCTGATGTCGGCGCTGATGCTGGCGGCACCGCTGTTCCGGAAAACCTACGACGGGGCTACGGCATTGTCCTTTGCGGCATTGGTGATCCTGGCGATCAATCCCTTGTCTATTACCAATGCCGGTTTTCAGCTGTCCGTTGCCAGTGTGGCCGGGATCTATCTGTTTTCTTCCGGCATTCAGGAATGGATACGGTCTTTCTTCGGAAAGGTGAAAGGGAGGACGTTCAAAGGCCGGCTGATTGGGTGGTTTTCCGGATCTGTATCGGTGTCCCTGAGCGCCATGCCGTTGACAGTTCCGCTATGCGCCTGGTATTTCGGCACAGTCAGCCTGGTGGGAGTGCTGACCAATCTGCTTACCCTCTGGATAATCACCTTCATTTTCTACGGACTGATTTCTGTATGCCTGGTCGGATGGATTTGGCAAAGCGCGGCGGTGATATTGGGAGCGCTGCTTTCCGTCCCCATTCGCTATGTGCTGCTGGTGGCAAAAATCATGGCCCACCTGCCGCTTTCCGCGGTGTATACCCGCAGTCCGTACATTGTGGTTTGGCTGGTGTTTGTCTATCTGCTGCTGGGGATCTTTTTGATCAGCAAGTACAGACAGCCCTGGCAGTTTGCTGCCTGCGCGGTTCTGGGGCTGTCCGTTGCACTGCTGGCATCCTGGTGGGAGCCTCTGAAAGATGATGTTCGGCTGACTGTGCTGGATGTGGGGCAGGGGCAGTGCCTGCTGCTGCAAAGCCGCGGCCAGACATATATGGTGGACTGCGGCGGCGACCGGGACAGCGAGACGGCGGATACGGCAGCGGAAACGCTGCTGAGCCAAGGGATTTCCAGGCTGGACGGCTTGATTCTCACCCATTTGGATCGGGATCACGCAGGCGCGGCAGAGGAATTGCTGTCCCGGATCGATACGGATTTGCTGATCCTGCCGCCGGAATCCAGCCGGATTCCGGGGTATACAGACGGGCAGGTGGTCTATGGAGCGGAAGATCTGGAATTGACCTTTGAAGGAACCAAGCTGTATGTTTTCTCCGCGGACGATCAGGGGGACAGCAATGAAAAGAGTCTGTGTGTCTTGTTTGATACGGAAAAATGTGATATACTGATCACCGGTGACAGAAACTTTTCCGGGGAAGAAGCGCTGCTGCGCAGCAGCCGGGTGGGGGATGTGGATGTGCTCATCGCGGGGCACCACGGCTCTCAGTATGCCACATCCCCGGCACTGCTGAACCGGACACAGCCGGAAACGGTATGCATCAGCGTCGGGCGGGACAATCTTTACGGACATCCCGCCGGGGAATTGCTGACCCGGCTGAAGCAATTCGGATGCAGCGTGTACCGTACGGATATACACGGCGACATTATCATCAGGAGGTAAATCATGGCAAAAAAGTCTGCCCCCGGGAACCCTTTGCAGGAGTTAAAGCAGGCGCTGAAACAAAAGTCTCCGGCGCGGCTGTATATTTTCCATGGGGAGGAGACCTTCCTGCTGCACCACTACCTGGGGGAATTGAAAAAGCAGCTGCTGGATCCTTTGACAGAATCCTTCAACTTCCACCGGTTGAATCAGGAGACCTTCCATATGCAAGCCTTTGCCGACTCGGTGGAGAATCTTCCCATGATGGCGGAGCATACGCTGGTTCAGGTGGATGATGTGGATCTGTTTAAAATGCATGAAGGGGATCGGGGGAGAATGGCGGAGATTCTGGGGGACATCCCGGAGTACTGCACCGTGGTCTTCACCTATCTGACCACCCCCTGGAAACCGGATAAGCGGCTGAAAAAACTCTGGGAAGCGGTGCAGACCGGGCTGATTGTGGAATTTGCCAAGCAGGATCAGCGGGATCTGGTATCCTGGATCACCCGCCACTTTGCGGCGCGGGAAAAGCGGATTTCCACGGAACTGTGCAGTTATCTGATTGATATCACCGGGGGAACCATGACGGCCATCAGCGGAGAGATCGAAAAGATCTGCGCCTATTCCGGCGGGGAAGTAATTACCAGGTCGGATATCGACGCGGTTACGGAACCGGTATTGGACGCGGTGGTATTCCAGATGACCGACCTGCTCAGCGCCGGGCGGTATGACGCCGCGCTGGAAAAGCTGCGGCAGCTGCTGAAAATGCAGCAGGAGCCGCTGGCGATTTTGGGCGCCATCGGCGGGAACTTCCGCCGGATCGGCGCGGCGAGAACGCTGCTGGACTGCGGAAAAACCGCTTCCGAATTGCAGGCGCTCTGCGGGATCCCGGATTATCCGGCTCGGAAAACCATGGAGGCGGCGCGCCGGGTATCCGCTGCCTTCTGCAAAAAAACCGCTCAGCTGGTGGTGGAGACAGACTACAAAATGAAAACATCCTTTGACGACAGCCAGCGGCTGTTGGAACTGCTGATCCTGCGGCTGGCACAGGAGGCGCGCAATGGTTAGGATCAAAGAAGCCATTTTGGTGGAGGGGCGGTATGACAAAAACACCATCAGTCAGATTGTGGACGCAACGATTCTGGAGACCCGGGGCTTTGGGATTTTCAAGGACAGGGAGCAGATGGCGCTTCTTCGCCGGGTGGCTGAGAAGCGGGGGCTGATCGTGTTTACCGACCCGGACGGAGCGGGTCTTGTGATCCGCAATCACATCAAAAGCGCCATTCCCGCCGGCTGCTTAAAGCATGCCTATATACCGGAGGTTCTGGGAAAGGAGCGGCGGAAAGCCGCCGCCGGGAAAGAAGGAAAGCTGGGCGTGGAAGGAATGCCCAGGGAAATCCTGCTGGACGCATTGAAACGGGCAGGGGCTACCATAGAAGGGGAGGATGTGCCCCGCCCCCGGGGAATCACCAAGCAGGATCTGATGGAATTGGAGCTTTCCGGAGGCGCCAACGCAGCGCAAAAGCGTCAGAAACTGGCGAAGAAGCTGCATTTCCCCGGAAATATGAGCGCCAATGCCCTGCTTCAGGCGCTGAATCTTCTGTTCTCTCCGGAGGAACTGAAAGAACTGGTAACGGCAATGGAGAAAGACCATGGTTGATATACAAGTAAAAAACTTAACAAAATTTTTTGTTATCGGGGAAAATCTGCTGAACGGCCTGAGCTTTGAGATTCAGGAAGGGGAGCGGGTGGCGATTCTGGGGCGCAACGGCTGTGGAAAGACCACTTTATTCAACATTCTCACCGGGCAGATGGACTATGACGAGGGAGAAGTCTATGTAAATCCCGGAAAACGGCTGGGGCTGATCTCACAGATTCCCAAATTCCCCCCGGAATATACGGTGGAGGACGTGCTGCGCTCTGCCTATGGAGAGCTGATGCGGATCCGGCAAAAAATGGAGCTGCTGGAATGCGATATGGGACAGGGCGCCACCCCGGAGCAGCTGCGCAAGTATGACGAACTGTCCAACGCCTTCCTTACCGGCGGCGGGTATGAGATGGATGTGGATGTGGACAAGATCTGCAACGGTTTGGGCATCTCTTCAGAACAGCGGCTTCAGGACTTTGCCAGTCTGTCCGGCGGGGAAAAGACCCGGGTGAATCTGGCTCGGCTGCTGCTGGAAAAAACCGATATTCTGCTGCTGGACGAGCCTACCAACCACCTGGATCTGAACAGTGTGGAGTGGCTGGAGCAGTATATCAAAACCTTCAAGGGGACCGTTCTGGCCATCTCCCACGACCGGTATTTTATCGACCAGATTGCCCAGCGGGTGATTGAGATCAACGAAGGCCGGGGGGAATTCTATTCGGGCAATTACACCTTTTACATGGATGAAAAGCAGGCGCGGTTTGACTTGCAGATGAAGCAGTACCAGCAGGAGCAGGCCAAGCTGAAGCAGCTGGGCTATACCGTGGAGCGGATGAAGGGCTGGGGCATCAATAACCGCACCCTGTACCGCCGTGCCATGTCCATCCAGCATCGGATGGAACGGATCCGAAAAACGGATAAGCCCAAAAAGGAGCGCACCATGAAAGCCGGCTTCAGTCAAAAGGAGTTTTCCGGTGACGTGGTGTTCAAGCTGAAGAACGTTTCCAAGGGCTATGGAGACCGCACCCTTTTTTCCGACGTGGAGCTGACGGTGGAGGGCGGCGAGCGGATTGCCATTCTCGGCGACAACGGAACCGGCAAGTCCACTTTCCTGAAATGTCTCCTGGGAGAAGAGGACTGCCAGGGCAAGATCCAGTTCGGCCCCACGGTGAAGTGGGGATATCTGCCCCAGATCATCCACTTTGACCACCCGGAGCGGACCCTTTACGACACCATGCTCTATGAAAAGAACTGCACCCCCCAGGCGGCAAGGGATCGGTTGGGCGCCTTTCTGTTTCAGGGAGAGGATGTGTTCAAAACGGTCGGAACCCTTTCCGGCGGCGAACAGTCCCGGCTGCGGCTGTGTATGCTGATGGATGAGAAGATCAATCTGCTGATTCTGGACGAGCCTACCAACCATCTGGACATTGCCTCCCGGGAGTGGGTGGAAGCGGCCATTGAGGAATTTGAAGGGTCGCTGCTCTTTGTCTCCCATGACCGATATTTTATTGAGAAGTTCGCGGAGCGGATCTGGCTGCTGGAAGATGGAAAGATCCGGGATTTTCCCTGCGGCTATCAAAAATACCGCTCTATTTTGGAGCATGAGGCGGCAGCCAGGCTCAAGGCGCCTTCCCAGCCCAAGCCCAAAAAGGAAAAGCCCAAGGGCGGCACCAAGGACACGGATAAGCTGATCCGAAAGCTGGAGCGGGAGATCCAGAAGCAGGAAGCCGTGATAGCGGAGTTAGACGAAAAGATTGAGGCCGCTGCAGCCGACTACCAGGAGCTGACCCGGCTGCTGGGCGAGAAAGAGCTGGCAGAGGAAGTGCTGCTGGATTGGATGACCCAGTGGGAGGCGGCGCAGGAGGGATAAGGTCAATCCATCTTTTCCCAAATAGTTGACACCGGTTGGAGAAAGCACTATAATGTCCAAAGAATCCAATGAAATTAAGGAGCGAATGAGCATGAGTTCTTGCAACGGCGACTGTTCCAGCTGCGCCAGCTCCACCTGCGGTGATCGCAAGGCGGAGAGCCTGCTGGCGCAGCCCAATCCAAAATCCAATGTGAAAAAAGTCATTGCTGTGATTTCTGGCAAAGGCGGCGTTGGCAAATCCACCGTCACCTCCATGCTGGCCGTGGCCATGGCGCGTCGGGGAAAACGGGTGGGTGTTCTGGACGCGGACATTACCGGCCCCTCTGTCCCCGCTGCTTTTGGCGTGACACAGTGTCAGGGCGCCAATGAAGATGGATTGTTCCCGGCTCTGTCCCGCACCGGCATTCAGATCATGTCCATCAATTTGCTGCTGGACAATCCCGCGGATCCGGTGGTTTGGAGAGGCCCGGTGATCGCCGGAGCGGTGAAGCAGTTCTGGACGGACGTAATCTGGGAGGATGTGGATTATCTGTTTGTGGATATGCCTCCCGGAACCGGTGACGTGCCTCTGACGGTGTTCCAGAGCCTGCCTGTAGACGGCGTGGTGATTGTTACCAGTCCCCAGGATCTGGTTTCCATGATTGTGACCAAGGCCGTGAAAATGGCGCAGATGATGCACATTCCGGTACTGGGTTTCGTAGAGAACTATTCCTACATCCAGTGCCCGGATTGCGGCAAGAAGATTCGGGTATTTGGAAAGTCCCATCTGGATGAGGTGGCGGAGCAGTTCCAGCTGCCAATTCTGGCGCGGCTGCCCATTGATCCCGCTGTGGCTGAGGCATGTGACAACGGCCTTATGGAGACTGTGGATACCGAGGTGGTGTCCGCCGTCATTGCTGCCATTGAGAAGACCCGGTGATGACAGAAAAAATGCTTGGAAAGCGGCTGCTTTCCAAGCATTTTTGCCTTTTTACGCTGCCTGCGGCACTGCTGAAAATCACATATTCGGCAGCGACGCAGGGCAATGCAATGGTATCAGAAAAGTCCCAAATCCCGTTTCCATTGCAGCACCCGGTATACGGCATTGTTCAATGTTTCCATGGAGATCCTGCCATCCTGAACGGCAGCCAGCACAGCCGGGTATTGGACGGCATAATCAGAAACACACAGCAGATCGTTCCCCGCCAGCACAGCCATCACCGCCGCCTCCTCGGCGCCGTAGGCATCGGTAATGGCCTGCATCACCAGGTCATCGGTGATGATGACCCCCTGGAAGTCCATTTCTTCCCGGAGATACCGGTGCACCTCCGGGGAAAGGGAAGCGGGAAGCTGGTCATCAAAGGCCTGAACAATGGTATGGCTGACCAGAATGCCCCCGCAGCCCGCAGCGATCCCCGCGGCAAAGGGCTGAAGATCCGCCTGCTCCAATTCCTCCAGAGTGCGGCTGTCCCGGGCAATGCCCGTGTGGGTATCGGCGTTGTTGCCGTATCCGGGGAAGTGCTTCAAAACACTGCCAATATGGTACGAATCCATCAGCTGGACGGTTCGGTACACAAAATCACTGGTAGCGGCAGGATCCAGCCCCAGGGAACGCTGGTACATAAAGGCGGAGTACTCCGTGGAGATGTCGCATACCGGCCCCAGATTTATATTGATGTTCAGAGAGGACAAAAGCGCGCACTTTTCTTCCTCATTGGCCAGAGCCTGATCCCTTCCTCCCTGGGCGTAGGAATCCCTGGGAGAGGGGAAGGGATATTCCCGAAAAGCGGAATGGCTGCTGATACGGGTGACTGTCCCGCCTTCTTCATCTACGGCAATAAGCAGCGGGATATCTGCCTGAGATTGGTAATCGGCAAGGGTTTCCCGAAGGGAATCTGGTGTTTGTTCCTGAAAATCCACGGAGAACA
Source organism: uncultured Oscillospiraceae bacterium (assembly GCA_944387125.1). Taxonomy (GTDB): domain Bacteria; phylum Bacillota; class Clostridia; order Oscillospirales; family Oscillospiraceae; genus Faecousia. Next base: position 12,092 of record CALXDT010000128.1, read on the forward strand.
GCACCAGCCCGCCCAGATGGAAGGCTTTAATATCTTCCAGAGCGGTATGCCGGTTGCATCGCGCCAGGAATATCTGGCCGACCTTCTCTTCCAGAGTCATTTGGGAAAGCATTTCCTCCACGGGATCCGGAGCCGGTACGGTTTCTGTGGGAAGCGGCAGGGCAGTGGTTTCTATTTGCGGGATCCCTGTGGGTACGGTGGTTTCGGCGGGAGCGCCGGAACAGCCAACAAGCAGCAGGGCACATAGAAATACGGATAAATAACGCATATTCTCACCTCGGTGGATGTTATCATCATGGGAAAGGAACAACGCGAAAGCCGTGAAAGCCGGGGTCTGCCGGCTTCATAGGCGCGGCGCAGGGGGCAGGGGGTTCGCCGCAGCGGTTGAAAGGAACCGCAGAATAGACCGGTGTCCGCTCATAGGGGGCGGACGGCAACCAGAATCCAGCCCCAGAGAAAGATCTGGGCGGCCAGGATCAGGGGAATGCCCAGGGTGAATTTGGGATGGTTGGTTTTGTGCCGGAAGGCATACATGCCCGCGAGACAACCCAGGCTTCCCCCCAGCGCCGCGGTCAGGATCAGACGGGATTCGGGAATGCGCCAACGATTTTTCTTCGCTTTCTGCTTGTCCAGAAGCATAAGCAGGAATCCGGCTGCATTGATTATAAACAGGTACAGGAAAATCAGCTTTGTCATATGCAGTTCCTTTCAGGGGGGATCAATTTGAAAAAAGGATGGATTTTGATGGTTCTGGTGATGCTGTTCAGTGGCTGCGCGGCGGAGGAGACCTTTGAGACGCTGGCAGATCCGGTGGTGCAGACAGAGGCGGCGGTTCCCAGGCAGATCTCTGTGGAGCTTCCCGACGATGCGGTTGCTCCGGTGCTGGAAAACGCCGGGGAGCAGATCTATCTGTGTCAGGATTATGAGATCATCATTGAAACCCTGGCAGGCGGGGATGTGGAGAATACGATCCAAAGCATCTGCGGCTATGAACGGGATGATCTGACGGTTTTGGAAACCCAGTTCCAGCAGATCACCCGCTATGACTTCGTATGGGCCTCTGCGGGTGAAACCGGAGATCGGCTGGGACGGGCAGTGATTTTGGATGACGGCAGCTACCACTACTGTATGTCCGTGCTTCGGGACGCGGATACAACAGAGACTTCCCAGATCGTCTGGAGCAATGTATTTAACTCCTTTGACCTGATTTAAGGGGGACTTTGCCGGCGGCGCGCCGCCGGCAAAGAATACCCACCTAGTCCTCGGGGGCGTACTGTGCCAAACATTCCCGGCACATGGACTGGCAGGCCTCGATCACACTGTCCGGGTACAGGATCTGTGCCTTGCTGCCAAAGCCGATGATCCAACTGAGGAAGATGGGGGAGATGGCTACGGTGACAGTAAACACAAAGAAATCCGCTCCGTCGGGGATCAGCATGGTATCCCGGCCGAACCGATCCATCACCACATTGATCAGACTCCGGTGAAACCGCAGTTTCACAGTGGCTTCCTGGCCGGAATACATCTGGAACAGCCGGTTGGCGTGGGCAGTCAATGCACTGCCGGTGAGCTCCGGGCAAGGCTTTCTGTCGATGTTCAAAAGGGTGATATCGCTCATCCGATCCACCCGGTAAGAGGTGACGCCGTGCCGGTCAGAGAGCGCCAGCAGATAGCAGTTTTCGTTGTCCTGGCACAGACCGTAGGGACTGGCCAGGTATTCCAGATCCCGGTAGGCTCGCTGGCCGTGGATGTCCCAATCAAAATACCGAAATGTGATTTGCTTATTCTGGCTGATGGCCTCCTGAATGGTGTCCACATTATAATAGATGGTCTCATTCATGCTTTTGACCCGGCCGCTGACCAGCACATCCCGGCGCATCAGCCGCGCGTCATGGACGCTGCACTGGTTGCACAGTTTTTCGATCAGCTCCCGGGACTTTTTCTCGGTTAAAAACCGGCTGGAGCACACCGCGTCGATCAGCAGCTTCAGCTCCGGAAGCTCAAAATTGCGCGTGGCGATGAAATAGCCGCCGTTCTTGCCGGGAATGGAAACAATATCCACACCGTATTCCTGCAAAGCCGCAATGTCAGAATAAATGGTTTTACGGTTGCAGGCAATGCCATGCTGCTGTTCCAGCATGGCGATCAGGTCTGAAGCTCTCACCGGGTGATCCTGGTGGGAGTTTTTTTGCAGGTAATCCAGAATATACAGGATCTTCAATTTCTGATGATCGGATTTTGCCATGGGAATGCCTCCTTGACACAGGATGTCCCGCCTTTTGACAGCAGTATCAGACGCGTGCGCCCAAGGGGAAGAATCTTAGCGCCGGAAGGGGGGACAAATTCCTCGCGACCCTCCCGCGCAAGGGGTGTCCCGCTGGGGCGGGAGGGCGCATTGATGGGTGCTGCATGCAAACTAACGGCTAAAAAGAGCCGCTAGCTTGCGTTCTCCGCCTTTGGCGGGGAATCAGGGCCTTGCGCCGCTGATTCAGCAGACACTATTATAGCACACTTTTGGGCTTAGTGTAAAATATTAATTGGCAAAAAAAGAGGCAGGGCAAAACAGCCCTACCTCTTGCAACCAAGTGATATCATGTTAATTGTCCCAAAAAACATAGTCACAGGATGGTTGCAAGATGAATATA
>CALXDT010000129.1 GCA_944387125.1 uncultured Oscillospiraceae bacterium
AGCAAAGGAAATTTCTGTGCCCCATATTGGTACAGCGTTCCCCATCCAAACGGTTGGTCTTACGGCCATGGTCTGAAATCCAATCCAAACAATCTTCCGTCTGGCACAATCTGAACGAGAAGCGCGCCGGGAGGGGTCCGGGGAGGGCGGCTTTGGGAGCGGGAGCTTTGGATGAAAATTTGTACCAAGCCGCGGAAACCCGATAAGCATATTTGGAAAAACCGGCGTTTTGACGCGGTTTTTGCCCAATGCAGGCAGCAATCCACGGGCACAGGCCATGTGCCGGAGGCCTGCCGGGTTTTTCCGTACGCATTATAGTATATCCCATTTTCCCCTGTCCGTCAATGAACAATTGACACGGAAAACACAGAAAGGACGTGATTGTATGCGGCGAGTGTTGGCGGCCGTGCTGGCCGCGCTGCTGCTGCCTCTGCCTGCCCGGGCGGCGCAGACCCAGAGGTATGTGGCGCTGACCTTTGACGACGGGCCTTCCGGAAAGTATACCTGGGCGCTGCTGGACGGGCTTTACGACCGGGGCGTCCACGCCACCTTCCTGCTGTGCGGTTACAGGATGGTGGAATACCCGGATATCACCCAGCGGATCCTGGACGAAGGCCATGAGATCGGCTGTCACGGCTACTCCCACAAAAATATGTCCCAGCTGAGCCGCCGGGACATTGCCTCGGAGCTGATCGACATGGAGGATCTGCTTCCGGATGGGTACCGCCCCCGGTTCCTTCGTCCCCCCGGGGGCTGCTGCTCGGATCCGGTGCGCCAGGTGGCGGAAGCCCGGAAGCTGGCCATTCTGGGCTGGTCGGTGGATCCCCGGGACTGGGCCACCCAGGACGCCGCCGCCATTGAAAAGCTGGTGATTGAGCAGGTGCGGGACGGGGACGTGGTGCTGCTCCACGACATGACGGAAAGCTCGGTGCGGGCTTCCTTGCATATTGTGGACGCGCTGCTGGAGCAGGACTATGAGATCATCACCGTGTCCGCCCTGGCCGGGAAGCGGGGGGTCTCCCTGAAGCCCGGGAAGGTCTACAGCAGCTTTCCTCCCAAAGAATGAAAAATCCGGATTTCCGCCAGGATCCGGGAAAACCGGTTGTATTTCCAAAGGGAATATGCTATAATGCGAAGCTGAAATGCTATGGGCAAAGCGCCCTTTGGAGGATATGCTATGCGAATGAGAAGAATGCGCAACCTCTTGCCCCGGATGGAGGCCTGCGGGGCTTATCGGGTGGAGCAGCCCCAGACTCTGCGGGGCAGCTGGCGGAGCCGGAAGCCCCACTGCCAGGTGCTGTGGGTGGAAGTGGGCTGCGGCAAGGGGAAGTTCACCGCGGAAACCGCCGCCGCCAATCCTGACGTGCTGCTCGTTGCTGTGGAGCGGTGCCGGGAGGCCATGGTGGTGGCCATGGAAAAAGCCAAGGCCATGGGCTTGACCAACGTGCTGTTTATTGATATGGACGTGGCCGATATGGAGAAGGTTTTCGCCCCTGAAGAGATTGACCGGCTGTTTATCAACTTCCCGGATCCCTGGCCCAGGAAGAAGAATGCCAAACGCCGGCTGACCCACCGGAGCTTTCTGGAAAAGTACTGCCGGACGGTGCGTCCCGGGGGAGAGATCCACTTCAAGACGGACAATGCCCCGCTGTTCGCCTTCTCCCAGGAGGAGTTTGCCGCCTGCGGCCTGGAAGTGAAAAACCGCACCGACGATCTCCACAAGGACGGGGTCACAGGGATTATGACCGGGTACGAGGAGAAGTTCCACGCTCTGGGCACGCCCATCCACCGGTGCGAGGTGGTCTGCCGTCCCTTCCTGCTGCCCCCGGAGGAAAAGAAGAAGGCGGAGGCGGAAGGCTGATGGCATTTACCTATTTTGTAAAGGAATGTGATGTGGCGGTGGTGGGCGCCGGACACGCGGGGATCGAGGCGGCGCTGGCCGCGGCCCGGCTGGGGATGCACACCATTTTGTTCACCATCAACCTGGACGCCGTGGGGAATATGCCCTGCAATCCGGCCATCGGCGGCACCGGCAAGGGGCACCTGGTTCGGGAGCTGGACGCGCTGGGAGGCGAAATGGGTCTGGCGGCGGATCACTGCTGCATCCAGTACCGGATGCTCAACCGGGGCAAAGGCCCCGCGGTACACTCCCTCCGGGCTCAGGCGGATCGCCGGAAGTACCAGCAGTACATGAAGCACGTGCTGGAGCGGCAGCCGGGGCTGGAGCTGAAGCAGGCGCAGGTGACGGAAATTCTTACGGAAAATGGCCGGGTCTGCGGCCTGCGCACCCAGCTGGGAGCGGAGTACAGGGCGAAAGCGGTGATCATCGCCACAGGAACCTATCTGGACAGCACGGTGATCACCGGCGAAAGCGTGGTGGCCTCCGGCCCTGACGGGATGCACCCGTCCCAGGGGCTGGCGGACAATCTGCGTTCCCTGGGTCTGCCCCTTCGCCGGTTCAAAACCGGCACGCCCCCCCGGGTAAACCGCCGGAGCATCGACTTTTCCAAAATGGAATTGCAGCCCGGGGACCAGGACGCGGAGCCCTTCTCCTTCCGCACCGGGCACAAGCTCTGCAATGCCGCGGTATGCTACCTGACCTATACCAATGCGGAAACCCACCGGATCATCCGGGAAAACTTAAGCCGCAGCCCCATGTACGACGGCACCATTTCCGGGGTAGGACCCAGGTACTGCCCCAGCATTGAAACCAAGATCGTCCGGTTTTCGGATAAGCCCCGGCATCAGCTGTTTATCGAGCCGTGCGGCCTGGACACCGAGGAAATGTACATCCAGGGGCTGTCCAGCAGCCTGCCGGAGGATGTGCAGATCGCCATGCTCCACACCATCCCCGGTCTGGAACAGGCGGAGATCATGCGCCTGGCCTATGCCATTGAATATGAATGCGTGGATCCCACCAGCCTGCTGCCCACCCTGGAGACTAAGACCCTGCCGGGACTTTACGGCGCGGGGCAGTTCAACGGCACCTCCGGCTATGAGGAGGCGGCGGTTCAGGGTCTGGTGGCGGGGGTCAATGCCGCCCGGAAGATCCAGGGGAAGTCCCCCTTTATCCTCACCCGGGACGCCAGCTACATCGGCATCCTCATTGACGATCTGGTGACAAAGGGCACCCAGGAGCCTTACCGGATCATGACCAGCCGCTCCGAGTACCGGCTGCTCCACCGGCAGGACAACGCCGACCAGCGGCTTACCGCCCTGGGGGCGGAAATCGGCCTGGTGAGCCGGCAGCGGCTGGCGGCCGTGGAGGAAAAGTACGCCCAGGTGGCTCGGGAGATTGCCCGGCTGGAAAGCCGGGGGGTTCCCGCCTCGGAGGAACTGAATCGGATGCTTTCCCAGCGGGATTCCGCGCCGGTGGCAGCCTCTGCCCGGCTGGCGGATCTGCTCCGCCGCCCCCAGGTGGAATACGGGGATCTGGCGCCCTTTGATCCGGAGCGGCCGGAGCTGCCTCCGGCCGTTACCCAGCAGGTGCAGATCCAGCTGAAATACGCGGGGTATCTGACCCGGCAGGAGAAGCAGGTGGAGCAGTTCCGCCGGGAGGAAGAAAGGCTTTTGCCGGAAGATATGGACTACCTGTCCATTGCCGGCCTGCGGCTGGAAGCCCGGCAGAAGCTGCAGGCCATCCGGCCGGTATCCATCGGCCAGGCGGGGCGGATCTCCGGGGTCAGCCCCGCGGACATCGCCGTTCTGCTGATTTGTCTGGAGCAGCGCCGCGGCGGAGAGCCCCCGGCGGAACGGGAAAAAACGTAAAAAACGATGGGCGGCTTTTTGAGCCGCCCATCACAGACCGTCGAAAATTCTTCGCAGAATTTGCCGTTTCAGCGGCAAACAAAATTTGAATCATTTTCTGCCGGGGCAGCGTACCTGGCAGAAAATACCTCTCAGGCTGCGCAGTGCACTCCTTGTACGCCAAAGGCGTACAAGGAGTGCATGAAGATTG
>CALXDT010000130.1 GCA_944387125.1 uncultured Oscillospiraceae bacterium
AAATGCCCGCATCTCGCCCCTTACGGGGCAACCGATGCGAATGCATATCAATCCCCATGCACGTACTGCTTTCTTGGTTCGTGGCGTGATCGTATCCCATGGGGATTTAATCAGGAAATCGTATTAAACTGCCCGGGGGAAATCCGCCGCTTCGCCCAAAGCCATCGGGGCAAAGGTCCCAAAAAAATACGCCCGGAGTATTCCGGGGAAAGAGGAAGTTATGGAGCACATATTCATTATCAATCCGGCCGCCGGCAGCCGGGACAGGACAGCTGACTACAGCCGGGCTATCGCGAAAGCCTGCGGCAGCCGGGGGCTGAACTACCAAATCCAGGTATCCCGGGAGCCCGGGGACTGCCGCCGGCTGGCACGGGAGGCGGCGGCATCCGGCCGGGAGGTGCGGCTGTACGCCTGCGGCGGGGATGGCACCCTCAACGAAGTGGCCGCCGGCGCGGCGGGATACGAAAACGCGGCGGTAACGGTGTTCTCCGGGGGCAGCGGCAACGACTTCACCCGGATGTTCAGCGATCCCAGAGCCTTTTTTGACATTGAGCGGCTGCTGGAGCCGGAGGAAGCGCGGCTGGATCTGATCCGGTGCAACGACGATATCTGCGTCAACATTTTCTCCGTGGGTCTGGACGCCCGGATCGGCACCGATGTAGCCCGGTACAAACGGCTGCCCCTGCTCAGCGGATTCCGGGCCTACCTGATATCCACCCTGGTAAACGTAATCCGGGGCATCGGGGAGCACTATGTGGTGGAGATCAACGGGGAGCGGATCGAAGGGGAGCAGACCTTTGTATGCATCTGCAACGGCCAGTATTACGGCGGCGGCTTCCACCCGGTGCCCGAGGCCGATCCCACCGACGGGATTCTGGATGTCCTGCTGGTAAAGAAGGTTCGGCGGCTCCAGGTGCCCATGATCATCGGCAAGTACAAAAGCGGCCGGTATCGGGAACTGCCCAATATCGTCCGGCACCTGCGCACCGACCATGTGCGGATCCGCTGCCGCAAGCCTGTGGTACTGAATCTGGACGGGGAACTGCGCACCGCCGCCGCCATGGACATCCGCCTGGCTGAGGAGAAGCTCCGGTTCTTCTATCCCCGGGGTCTGACCTTCGCCTCCCGGGCGCAAAGCCTCCTGTAGTACCGGCGCATTGACTTTTCCGGCCGGCGCATGGTATAATGCAACAAGTTGAATGGGAGGATGTTTTTATGGGCTTTATCCGCTATATCCTGTTTGTGGGCGCCATTGTGGGGCTGGATCAGCTGGTGAAGGTGCTGACCGTGGCCAATCTGGCGCTGCACGAGACGGCGCCGCTGTTCCCCGGGGTGCTGCAGCTGACCTATGTGCGCAACACCGGCGCGGCCTTTTCCTCCTTTGAGGGGCAGCAGTGGCTGTTTGCGCTGATCTTCCTGGTGTTCACCGGGCTGATCCTCTGGGAGTATTTTAAAAAGCCCATGGCCTTCACCGGCTTCGAGCGCTGGTGCATTGCCGCCATCTACGGCGGCGGCCTGGGAAATATGATCGACCGGCTGCGGCTGGGCTATGTGGTGGATATGTTTGAGACGGTGTTTATTGACTTCCCCGTGTTCAATGTGGCCGACTGCTTTATTACCTGCGGCTGCGCGGCTTTGATGATCCACCTGGCCTTTTTCAACAAAGCCTTTTGGAAGGATGAAAAATCATGCGCCTGATCGCGGATCGGAACGGCGAGCGGCTGGACACCTTTCTGGCCAGAGCCGCCGGGGACTTAAGCCGCAGCGCCGTTCAGAAGCTCATTGAGGCGGGACAGGTGCTGCGAAACGGCAAACCCGGAAAGAAAAATGACAAGCTCTCCCCCGGAGATGTGATCGACTATCAGATTCCGGAGGCCGCTCCCGTGGAGATTCCCCCCCGGGAAATGCCCCTGGACATCGTCTATGAGGACGAGGATGTGGTGGTGATCAACAAGCCCAAGGATCTGGTGGTGCATCCCGCCGCGGGACATACCGACGACACCCTGGTCAACGGCCTGCTCTACGCCCTGGGGGATCGGCTCAGCGGCATCAACGGAGCCCTTCGCCCGGGAATCGTCCACCGGATCGACAAGGATACCTCCGGCCTGCTGGCTGTGGCCAAAAACGACTATGCCCATACCATGCTGGCCTCCCAGCTGAAGGATCACACCATGGCCAGAACCTATGATGCGGTGGTCTGCGGAACCCTCCGGGAGGATCAGGGCACCATAGACGCCCCCATCGGCCGCCATCCCAGCGACCGGAAAAGGATGTGCGTCACCCAGCGGGGGGGCAAGGACGCCGTGACCCACTGGGAAGTTGTAACCCGCTACCGGGGCTACACCCACATCCGCTGCCGGCTGGAAACCGGCCGCACCCACCAGATCCGGGTTCATATGGCCTACATCGGCCACCCCATTTTGGGGGACACGGTCTACGGCCGGAAAAAGCCGGAGCTGGGGCAGAGCAGCCAGTGCCTCCATGCCAGCTGTCTTTGCTTCCGGCATCCCAGAGACGGCCGCCCGGTGGTGGTATACGCCCAGCTGCCGGCATACTTCCGGAGTGTGCTGGAAAAGCTCTCCGCCATCACCGGCACCAATCAGACAGAATAGGAAGGAACCGCTATGGCACCGTTTTCTCAGATTCTTCTCACCGCAGACTACGACCGAACCCTCACCGCCCCGGATTCCACCATCCCCCGCCGGAATCTGGAGGCCATTCGCTGGTTTATTCAAAACGGCGGCGCCTTTACCGTCAATACCGGCCGGAGTCTTCCCATGTCCCTGCCTTATTTGGAAACGGTGCCCGTCAACGCGCCGCTGCTGCTGTACAACGGCTCCGCCGCCTACGACATTGCCCGGGGAGAGCTGGAGTTCTGCCATGAGATCCGGCTGGATCCGGCGCAAACCCTCCAAACCTGCATGGAGCTGTTCCCGGACGCCACCGTGGAGCTGCAAGGGGTGAAGGCGCACTACTGCTTTGCCGAAAACCCCTCCTGGGCCGCCTACTGCCGGAACAACGGCTGCGCCTGGGCCTTTGCCCGGCCGGAGGATGATCTGGGTCCCTTTCTGAAATTCAGCCTTTACGGCCGGTTCCAGGACGCCACCGTAAACAGCCTCTTTTCCGGCACCCCGGAGGAATGCCGCCGGTTTGATCAGATCGAGGCCCAGCTGAACGCCCGGTTTGGGCAATCCTGTACGGTTTTCCGCCCCGCCGCCCGGATCATCGACGTGCACGCCAAGGGCGTCTCCAAAGCCCGGTGCGCCCGGGAGCTGCAGCACCGTCTGGGGCGGAAAATACTGGTGTGCGTGGGAGACGCGGAAAACGACCTGCCCATGCTGCAGGAGGCGGACTATGCCTTCGTCCCCGCCGACGGGGCGGTGGCCGGCCGGTTTGAAACCGTCTGTCCCTGTGCCCAAGGCTCCTTGGCGCAGGTGATCTATGAGAAAATTCCGGAAATTCTGAAATTAAGCCTTGACAATCTCCAGGATCCATGTTAAAATTCTAGGGCTGAATCAGCAGGACGTATGGATTTGCGGGTGTAGTTCAATGGTAGAACACCAGCCTTCCAAGCTGGATACGCGGGTCCGATTCCCGTCACCCGCTCCATAGAAATGCGCCAGTAGCTCAGCCGGATAGAGCAACTGCCTTCTAAGCAGTAGGTCGGGGGTTCGAATCCCTCCTGGCGTGCCATTCGGCTGCAAGAGAATATGGTGGATATGGCCTAGTTGGCTAAGGCGTCAGATTGTGGCTCTGAAGATCGTGGGTTCGAGTCCCATTATCCACCCCATAAAAAAGGACGACGTTCCGTCGTTCTTTTTTTATCAGCAGCCATAAAATCCGAGCCGTTCGCGGCCCCGCCGCTGTGTGCGCCCCAGGGTGGTCTCTCATGCCCCTTCGGGGCAATTCACCTTCTGTACCTGGCAGAAAATACATCTCAGGCTGCGCAGTGGGCGCGTTGTGCGCCTCTGGCATACAGGGAGTGCTTACCCGCATAAATTGGAGGAAAAGTCCCGTGGGGGATTTTCGACAGCCTGCAGCAGACATGATTTCCGCGC
>CALXDT010000131.1 GCA_944387125.1 uncultured Oscillospiraceae bacterium
GCAGGCTCGGCCAAGGCGGTGAACATCGTCCTGATGGGACGGCTGAGCCGGTACTTTGACATCCCTGAGGAAACCTGGCAGGAGGCCATTGAAAAGAGCGTTCCGGCGAAGTTCCTGGAGATGAATCACAAGGCGTTTTCCCTGGGACGGGAAGCATAAACCCCGGACGGGGCTTTGGAAATAGACAATAAGGAGTTGTAAAGCATCATGGAGCGGTATTATCAGCCTGAGATTGAAACCGCCAGCCGGGAACAGATGCTGGTCTGGCAAAATGAGCGCCTGGTCAAGCAGGTTCAGCATGTGTGGGACAATGTGCCCTACTACCGGAAGAAAATGGAAGAAAAGGGCGTCACCCCCGGGGATATCCACGGGGTGGAGGATCTGCACAAGCTGCCCTTCCTGACCAAGGACGACCTGCGGGAGGCCTATCCCTACGGCCTGCTGGCAAAGCCCCTGGGGGAGTGCGTCCGCATCCAGTCCACCTCCGGCACTACCGGCCGGCGGGTGGTGGCCTTCTACACCCAGCACGATGTGGATCTGTGGGAAGACTGCTGCGCCAGAGCCATTGTGGCGGCGGGAGGCACCAAGGAGGACGTGTGCCACGTCAGCTACGGCTACGGCCTGTTCACCGGCGGCCCCGGCCTCAACGGCGGCAGCCATAAGGTAGGATGCCTGACGCTGCCCATGTCCAGCGGCAATACCGACCGGCAGCTGCAATTCATGACGGATCTGGGCTCCACCATCCTGTGCTGCACCCCCTCTTACGCGGCCTACCTGGCAGAGAGCATCCATGAGCGGGGCTTGCAGGATCAAATCAAGCTGAAGGCGGGCATTTTCGGCGCGGAAGCCTGGAGCGAGGAAATGCGCCGGGATATTGAAAACAAGCTGGGCATCAAGGCCTATGACATCTATGGCCTCACCGAGACCAGCGGCCCGGGCGTGTCCTTTGAATGCAGCGAGCAGACGGGAATGCACATCAATGAGGATCACTTCATCCCGGAGATCATTGATCCGGACACCGGCGAGGTGCTCCCGGAAGGCAGCAAGGGCGAGCTGGTGTTCACCTCCATTACCAAGGAGGCCTTCCCTCTGCTGCGCTACCACACCCGGGACATCTGTGTGCTGAGCCGGAAAAAGTGCTCCTGCGGCCGCACCCACGTGAAGATGAGCAAGCCCATGGGACGCAGCGACGATATGCTGATCATCCGGGGCGTCAATGTCTTCCCCTCTCAGATCGAGACCGTGCTGCTGGAGCAGGGATATCCGGCCAACTATGTGATGATCGTAGACCGGGTGAACAACTCCGACACCCTGGAAGTCCAAGTGGAGATGACCGCGGAGAACTTCTCCGACTCCCTGGCGCAGATCACCGAAAAGGAAAAGGCGCTGGTTTCCGCCTTGAAGGCAATGCTGGGCATCTATGCCAAGGTGAAGCTGGTGGCGCCCAAGTCGATTACCCGCAGCGAGGGCAAGGCAGTGCGGGTCATTGACAATCGTAAAATTTGATGGTTCAGGAGGGTGACAATATGATTATTCAGCAGATTTCCATATTCCTGGAAAACCGGGCAGGCCAGCTGTCGGAAATCACCGACATTCTGGCGCAGAGCAACATTGACTTGCGGGCCATCCACATTGCCGAAGCCACGGACTACGGCGTGGTGCGTCTGATTGTCAGCCGTCCCCAGGAGGCGGCCAATCTGCTCTGGGACAAGGGCTATATCCTTTCCACCCGGCCGGTGGTGGCCGCGCCGGTACCCGATCGTCCCGGCGGATTGGCCAAGGTGCTGCACATCCTGGCCGATGCCGGCATCGACATCAACTATATGTATTCCATGTTCGGCAGCCGGGATGAAATGGCCTACATGATTTTCCGGGTGAAGGATGTGAAGCATCTCTGCGCCGTTCTGGAAGCCAACGGGCTGAACGGAGCCACCCCGGAGGAACTGGGCATCCAGTAAAATCGTCTCTCTGCATGGAAAAGGCTTGTCTCGAAACATTCGTTTTGAGACAAGCCTTTTTTGCGGACTATCTGCCTGTTGCTTCCGGAGGCGGTCCTTCCCTGGATTCCAGGGTATGGAACCGGGCGGCAATCAGCTCCGCCGCCTGGGTGATGGTCATTTGGGACGCGTCCAGATACAGATCATATCTTTGCGGATTGCCCCACTCTCCGCCGGTATAGGTGCGGTAGTAGGCGCGTCTCTGCCGATCCATCTTTCCCACCAGCCGGGCGGCTTTGCTGCAGGACAGACGCTCCTGGCGCATTTTTCGCTGGATCCGGTATCGCCATGGATGTGCTGCGCCGGTTCCGAAAAGTCCAGGAAAACGGCGCGGTGCTGCCCATGGAGCCGGAGCTGATGGCACAGATTGTCACCGGCGCCTTGATCCAGGTGATCCGCTGGCGGGCGGGTCAGAGCAATCCCATAGATAAGGACGAGCTGGTAAATCAGCTTTCCTGGGTTCTGGACAGGATTTAGGAAACCGCTGATGCAATCGGCAAGGGATTTCGGCTTCCCTTCGGAAGACATGGGCAAAAAACAGCTGCTGCCCGATTGCGGGCAGCAGCTCTGGAATATGCAATTGATCCGGCGCGCCCCATCATCCACAAATACACATGGATACGAAAAAAACGGTTGGAAAGAGCCGCTTTTTTCCATTTCCCGCCTGCGGCGGGGAATCAGCCGGGAAAAGGGGCTGATTCAGCAGGCACGATAGAACCCCGGTCTTTCCGGCGGGAACGGGAGGCGGGCGGGGGAGATGGAAAACCAGTGGGAAAGCAGCAGGGTCAGCCCGAAGATACCGCCTTCGGTGATCCCTGACTGGGCATGGATGCGGCAGAGGCCAAAGGCCTGAAAGGCGGAGGCGAAGTTAGCGTTATTCATATATTTTGGTGCATCTTAAAACCCATAAATTTACTCGATATCTTTTGGTAAATACTTTTTTAATTTCGTATTTTGTTCCATCAAGCATCGCTATTATAGGTTCTGTTCTGCTTAAAAACGTATACTGCATATTATTTTCTGCACAGTATTTGGCAACGGATAAGCAAATATCTTCATTGGTTTTAGGTATATCATCTAAGGAACCTCTGAATAAATCGTCTTCGGCGGAATGCCGGATCTTTTACCACATCCGTGCAGTTCAAAAAGTGGGAAATACATACAGTATTTCTCCACTTTTTGAACTTTCGGCTGAGGCAAAA
>CALXDT010000132.1 GCA_944387125.1 uncultured Oscillospiraceae bacterium
AGGTAAGACCGTCCGTTAAACCCATGTGCGAAAAGTGTAAGATCATCAAGCGCAAGGGTCGCGTTATGGTAATTTGCGAAAACCCCAAGCATAAGCAGAGACAAGGCTAATAGGAGGTGCTGAAAGAATATGGCACGTATTTCTGGTATCGATCTTCCCCGCGACAAGCGGATCGAAGTTGCTCTGACCTATATCTATGGCATTGGCCCCACCCGTGCTTCCGAGGTTTTGAAGACCACCGGTATCAACCCCGATACCCGGGTCAAGGATCTGACCGAGGAGCAGGAGGCCAAGCTGCGTGATGCCATCGAGCATCACTATATCATCGAAGGTGATCTGCGCCGGGAGACCGCTATGAACATCAAGCGGCTGTCCGAAATCGGCTGCTATCGCGGCCTGCGTCACCGCCGGGGACTGCCTGTCCACGGACAGCGTACCAAGACCAATGCCCGTACCCGTAAGGGTCCCAAGAAGACCATTGCCAACAAGAAGAAGTAAGGAGGGATATGTAAATGGCTGCAAAAACTGCTAAGAAGGTTATCAAGCGCCGTCGCGAGCGCAAAAATATAGAAAAAGGCGCGGCTCATATCCGCTCCTCTTTCAATAACACCATGGTCACAATCACCGACCTGGAAGGCAATGCCCTGTCTTGGGCTTCCTCCGGCGGACTGGGTTTCCGCGGCTCCCGGAAGTCCACTCCCTTTGCTGCCCAGACCGCGGCGGAAACCGCTGCCAAGGCTGCTATGGAGCATGGCCTGAAGACCGTTGAGGTTTATGTAAAGGGTCCCGGCCAGGGACGTGAGGCTGCCATCCGCGCCCTGCAGACTGCCGGCCTGGAAGTTGTTATGATCAAGGACGTGACTCCCATCCCCCACAATGGCTGCCGTCCCCCCAAGAGACGTCGTGTCTGATTTAGGATAGGAGGAATTTTGCGTTATGGCTAAGAATATGCAGCCCGTGCTGAAGCGTTGCAGAACGCTGGGGGTTTCTCCTGCCGCAATGGGTTACAACAAGACTTCCAACAAGAACCCCGGCGGTCAGAGAAGAGCCAAGAAGTCTGAGTACGCCACTCAGCTGACCGAGAAGCAAAAGGTCAAGTTCGTTTATGGCATCCAGGAAAAGCAGTTCCGGAACTACTATGACAAGGCTGCCCGTGCCGGCGGCAACACCGGTGAGCTGCTGCTGACCTTCTGTGAGCGTCGGCTGGACAACGTTGTCTATCGCCTGGGCTTTGCCAACACCCGTCGCCAGGCTCGCCAGCTGGTGAACCATGGCCACTTTACCGTCAACGGCAAGCGGGTCAACATCCCCAGCTACCTGATCAAGGTGGGCGATGTTGTGGCCGTTTCCGAGAAGGCTTCCTCCAACAGCTTCTTCAAGAAGCTGAAGGAAGACAATGCATGCTTTGCTGCTCCCAAGTGGCTGGACCGTTACAAGAACACCCTCCAAGGTAAGGTGATTGCTATGCCTACCAAGGCCGATATCGACTTCGATATTGCTGTGCACCTCATCGTCGAGTTGTACTCCAAGTAATGATCTTTCCCCCCCTGTCTGTATTTTTGTTTGTCTGGTGGGGAGCGATGCTCCCCACACCATTAAGGAGGGTTTTGATTCATGGTAGAAATTGAAAAGCCTCGTATTACCTGCTTTGACTCCCCCGAGGATCCCTCTTACGTCAAGTATGTGGTGGAACCGCTGGAGCGGGGCTATGGCATGACCCTGGGCAACTCTCTGCGCCGGATCCTGCTGAGCAGTCTGCCTGGCTATGCGGCGACTTCCGTGAAGATTCAGGGCGTACAGCATGAGTTCTCCACCATCCCCGGCGTTACGGAGGATGTGACGGAGATTGTGCTGAATGTCAAGCGGATCACCCCCAAGCTCCACTGTGCCGGGATCAAGACTGTGCACATCGACGCTGTGGGCCCCTGCGAAGTTACCGCCGGTGACATCAAAGCAGATGCTGAGGTCGAGATCCTGAACCCGGAGCTGCATATCTGCACCCTGGGCGAGGATGCCACATTTAATATGGAGATCACCCTGTCTCAGGGGCGCGGCTATGTTTCCGCTGACCGGAACAAGACTGCCCAGACGGTTATCGGTGTGATCCCCATCGACTCCATCTATTCTCCCGTTACCAAGGTGAATTATACGGTGGAGCCTACCCGTGTCGGAGACAAGACCGACTTCGACAAGCTGACCATTGAGGTCTGGACCGATTCCACCATCTCTTCCAAGGATGCGGTTTCCCTGGGCGCCAAGATCCTGTCCGATCATCTGACGGTGTTTACCAGCCTGTCCGATGCGGTGGGCACTTCTCCCACAGTTGTGGAGAAGAATCCGGATCGTCCCGACGCCAAGCTGTCCATGACCATTGATGAGCTGGATCTTTCTGTCCGGAGCTTCAACTGTCTGAAGCGCGCCAACATCAATACCGTCGCCGATCTGATCAATAAGACCGACGAGGATATGATGAAGGTTCGCAACATGGGCAAGAAGTCCCTGGACGAGGTTCAGAAGAAGCTGGAGATGATGGGTCTGTCCCTGGCTAGCGAAGATTCCGGAAGCAACAACTAACTGAGTTTGACCTTTAGAAAAAGGAGGAAACGTTCATGTTCGGCACTCGTAAGCTGGGCAAAACCAGCGCACAGAGAAAGGCCCTGCTGCGTCAGCAGGTTACCGATCTGCTGGAGAATGGCAAGATGGAGACTACCTTCTATCGCGCCAAGGAAGTGCAGCCTGTGGTTGAGAAGATGATTACCTTGGGCAAGAAGGGCAACCTGGCTGCTTATCGCCGGGCTCTGGCCTTCATCACCAAGGAAGATGTGGCCCATAAGCTGTTCAAGGAGATCGCTCCCAAGTACGCTGACCGCAACGGCGGCTACACCAGAGTGATCCGCACCGGCCCCCGCCGCGGCGACGCCGCTGAGATGGCGGTTATTGAGCTGGTGTAATTTCCCGGAGATCTGACACGGATTCTCTTTTAAAATCTTTTCTCCATTGGGATGCAAGATTTTCCTTAGAGAATCCTGTGAGACGGGAATATGTGATTTTCTGTTCCGAAAATCACATATTCGGCAACGCCCCAAGGCGGTGCCTTCTTGATTAAATGAAAGATTTTAAGCAAGAACGAATATGAAATCAGCGCCTGCCGTCTCCGACGGCGGCAGGCCTGTTTCGATTTTTGGGAAAGATGGTTTTTATAAAGAAATACCTTGACTTTTTTTGAAAACTGTTATATAATACCATAGCTGTCCGTTGAAAGACATATGCTGCTATAGCTCAGTCGGTAGAGCGCATCCTTGGTAAGGATGAGGTCGCCAGTTCAAATCTGGCTAGCAGCTCCACGTTCGCTTATAGGCCGGAGGTTTTTAGAACGCAGGTTTTAGAACCAGGAACTGGCGACCTCATCTATTGCAAAACTGAGGTCGTAAGGCTTCCACAAAATCGAAGATTTTGTGGAACCGGGTAGCCAGTTCAAATCTGGCTAGCAGCTCCAAACCCGCAAGCAGATTTGTGCTTGCGGGTTTTTTCGTTGTCAATCCCTGGGGCAGAGGCAAAATAGTGCGTTTCCTGGATCGTGTCGGAGAGAAGTCTCCGGCACGATTTGTATGTAGTGCCTGCTGAATAAGCCGCTTTCTGCGGCTTATTTCCCGTCTACATCGGGAAATCCGGTTCCTCCGCTGCTTCAGGCTTCGCCCCAATCGCGGGCATCCGCCAATCCATCGGAGGTTTCCCGGGGACTTATGGAATCATTTGGAAAAAAGATGCAATGTTGATGCAAAAATGTGCGGGATTTGATGCAGGTGCCTTGTATACTGTCATCATAACAGAGAAGAAAGGGTGCTGCATATGGATACAAAGGCTCGTTTCCCCGGCAGCTGCGGGTTGGAGGAGGAGCATCCCCGGCGCCGCACTGCGCCCAGGGGGAGAGGATGGTTCCTGATCATCGGCCTGCTGTGGGCAGTGACCATTTATCTGCTTTGCTGGCCGAAGCCCCAGGCCGACGCAACCCAGCCGGTATTCACCGATCCGACCCAGGGGGATACGGCACAGGCCTCTGACGCGAAAACTGAGAACGCGGATACCAAGGCGCCGGTGATCATGGGAATCCTGGATCGAACCGTATATCAGGGGGAAACAATTTCCTATTACCGGGACATTCTGGTTTCCGACGATCAGGATCCTGAGCCGGTTCTGGAGGTCAATAGTTCCAAAGTGGATGTTACCAAGCCCGGGGTCTATTTTGTGACCTACACAGCCCGGGACAGTGCCGGAAATGAATGCTCCCTTGCGGCGACGGTAACGGTTCAGCCCCGGTCGGAGGGGGCAGGAAGCACCCCTTGGGAGGAAGGCTTATGACGCTGAAAAAGGAACAGGTTTTGGGTGTGATCGGCGGGCTGGGCCCCAGAGCCACTACCCGGTTTCTGGAACTGACTACCCTGATGACCGAGGCGGCCGCCGATCAGGATCATTTGAACATGATTGTGTATATCTTTCCCTCCATTCCGGACAGAACAGGGTACATTCAGGGGAGCAATCTGAAAAGTCCCCTGCCGGGGCTGCTGACCGTGACCCGGGAGCTGGCGCGTCAGGGCGCGGATCAGATTCTGCTGCCCAGCGTCACCGCCCACTACTTTTATGAGGAATTGCAGCGGGCTGTGACCGTGCCCATTATCAATGCTGTGTCAGAGACGGTGAGCCGGCTGAAGGAAGCGGGAATCAGCCGGGCGGGAATCATGGCCACCGAGGGAGTGATTCTCTCCGGGCAGCTGGCGGGGGCGATGGCGCGGGAGGGGATCCACCCGGTAATGCCCTCCCGGGACAGGCAGGGGGATGTGACCCACCTGATCTACCAGAATATCAAGGCGGGAAAACCACCGGAGATGGATCGGTTCCATCGGGTCTGTGAGGATATGCGTCAGCGGGATGCCCAGGTGATCGTTCTGGGCTGCACGGAGCTGTCCATGATCAAGCGGGATCAGGAGCTGGGCGCCGGATTTCTGGACACCATGGAGGTGCTGGCGCAGACGTCCGTGATCCGGTGCGGGAAAAAGCTGCGTCCCGGGTACCGGAATCTGATCAGCCGCTGAAAGGAATGCCTATGAAGAATATTCTCCAATATCTGGAAAAGACTGTCCGGCAGGTGCCCTACAACCTGTTTCTGGCAGAGGAGCAGGGCGCAATGACCTTCCGGGAGGTCTATGACCAGGCCAGAGCCATCGGCTCCTATCTGATCCTCCAGGGGATCGCCGGCAAGCCTGTGGCAATCCTTCTGGAAGAGATGCCCAGAGCGGTGACGGCTTTTCTGGGCGCTGTCTATGGCGGGAATCCCGGCGTGCCGCTGGATCCGAAGCTGCCTGGGGAGTCTTTGGAACAAATTCTGAAATCCTTGGAACCGGGCGCGGTAATCTGCCGGGAAGCGGCCATGGAGCAGCTCCGGGGCTGGGGGATCCGATGTTTTTCCTACGACCAGGCGGCGTTTGGGGTGATTCAGGAGGAGGCCCTGGCACAGATCCGGGAAACGCAGGTGGATACGGATCCCGTTTCGATTCTCCGGGGGGAGGTGGTAGGCTGTCATCGGGCGCTGATTGAAGCGGTTGAGGAGACCTGCCCCATCCTGGAAATCAGCAGCGAAACGGTATTTGCGGCCGGTCCTGACGGCTCCTGGATGGCAGAGTGGATCCCTGCCATGAAATACGGCTGTCAGGTGCACAGAACGCCCCAGGCGCTGTTTTTCTCACCGGAGCAGCTGGCGGATTATCTGAACCGGAATCAGATCACCGCCCTCTGCTGGCCGGGAAGGGTTTTGGCGGAGATCGCTTCTTCCGGAGCGCTGGAAGGAATCTGCTCCCAATGGCTGAAAACCGTCGCCTTTACCGGAGAAGACCTTTCCGGGGAACAGCTGGAGCTGTGGCAAAAAGCGCTTCCGGAGGCCAGACTGATCCACCTCTACGGAACGCCGGAGACCACCGGCGCCTGCAGCTGGTATGAAGGCATGCCGCAGCCGGGGGAGCCGATTCCCATCGGCCGTCCATTTCCCAACACGCAGATTCTGGTGCTGAACGACCAGGGACAGCCGGTGCGGCCGGAGGAACCGGGTGAGGTTTATGTCCGGGGAACCCGGTTGGCGCTGGGATATTACCGGCGGAAGGAAACCGGGCGGTTCATTCAGAACCCAATGCACTGCCGCTACCGGGATCCGGTATACCGCACCGGGAAAGTGGGAATGTACAACTGCCAGGGAGAGCTGGTGCTGCGCCAGGAAAAACACGGACAGAACGGCCCACGGGGGCGTTGAGCCGGCGTTCAGCGGAAACAGCCCTCTTTCCCCCGGAGGCCGCCGAAAAGCCCTTCTGAGGGGACGGAAAGGCGGAAAAGACAGATTGCCGGCTTGAAGCCGGATCCGCGGAATCAACGATTTTTGAGAAAGGGATGTGTGTTATGAAACAGTTGTGTACGCTTCTTTTGGCGGTGTGCCTGGCTCTGGGACAGCTGGGCTGTGCCCGGGCAGAGGCCAAAACCGAAGACACCTGCGTGTTTACCTATGAAGGTACGCAAATTGTGCCCGGAACACCGGCAGCGCCGGTGCTGGAGGCGCTGGGACAGCCTGCCAGCTGCGGGGAAAGCCCCAGCAGTACCGGAACCGGGATGGACAAGACCTATGGGTACGGCAGCTTTTACATCACGACCAGCCCGGAAAACGGGCAGGAAAAGATCTGCCGGATCTGGTTTGCCGATGACACGGTGGAGACAGCGGACGGGATCCGCATCGGCCATGACCTGGAGCAGGTTCAGAAAACCTATCCGGATGCTCTGGGAGGAGAAGGGGAGGAACGAAAGGTGTTCTCCCTGTCCGACGGCGATACCAAGCTGTCGATTATCCTGGAAGAGGATGTGGTGGTGAACATCCTCTACCGGGACGCCGCTGCCACCGGTTGAATATAGAGGACCTCTGATTCCTTCCGCTTTTGCCGAAGGAATCAGAGGCTCCATAAAAGGCGCTGCCTCAGGATGATTTGCTAAATCATCAGAGGCAGCGCCTTGTTATACCACCCGGACGCTGAACTGATCCGGTGAGATCAGGAAGTTGATTCTGACCTCACCGTACATAATGTCGCTCCAGGACAGGGTGGAGATCAGGGTATTCTCCCCCTGAAAGTAGGCGTTACTGGCGATGGAATCCGCGTCGAACCTGGAAAAGGCGGTACCCAGCTCCTCCAGATACAGGCTGCAGAGGGCGCGCATCTGATTTTTCAGCTGCGCAGTGTTCACCGTGGTTTCCAGGGTTTCGTCAGATTTGGTAAGGGTGATGCTGCACACCGTGCCGGTCTGATCGTCCAGAATCAGATCCAGGTACTGGCCGTTGGTCAGAAGCACGCTTACATTCCAGAAAATGGTGCTTTGGATATCGCTGAGATCCCAGCTGACCATGTAGGGCTGGGCGCTGAGGATATCCCGTTTGGTCAGCTGCTGCAATCCCACCGGAAGCAGCCCCGCCTTCTGGTACTTGCCTACGGTGTTCTGAAGGATCTCCAGAATCCGGTCGTCGGTGAGCGTGGCCAGAGAGTCCGGCAGCTCCATGGTATCGTTGTATTTGACCAGCATGGCCAGCTTCTCCGAGATCTGGGACTGCTGGCCGGTGCTGTCGAATTCCAGCTGTACATTGTTGACCGCAATGAAGTTGACCTTACCGCTGTTGGAGGGGAACAGCCAGGCGCTGGCCAGCTGGGGCAGGAAGGCGCCCAGAACAATCACCGACAGGGCAAACAGGAGTATGGTGGGGGTCGCGTATTTTTTCATCTGCGCCGTTCCTCCTTCCCGTACAGCGCCACAGTCACCCGGGTGCCCTTGCCCAACTGGCTGTCAAAGTGGATGGTGCCGTTGTGCAGCTCCACGATCTGCTTGCAAAGGGCCAATCCCAGGCCGGCGCCGCCCTGCTTCCGGGAGCGGGACTTGTCCACCCGGTAGAACGCTTCGGTGATTTTCGACAGCTCATTTTCCGGAATGCCCCGGCCGTTGTCCACCACCTGAAACTGGCAGCCGCCGGGAATGCCGGTGCCGATGAGGGCGATGATGCCCTCGCCGTCCATGGCCTTTCCCGCGTTATCGATCAGGTTATACAGCAGGGATTTGACCAGATCCGGTTCCAGAACAGCCCGGCGCTGTTCCGCGCGGCAGATCAGGCGGATGCCTTTCTTTTTCAGAGACGGCGCCAGGGCGTGCTCGATCTCGGAAACGAAGCCGGGCAGAGCCACCCGCTTCATGACCAAAGCGTCCTTTTTCAGCAGTAGCAGCTCCAGCAGCTTAAAGGACAGGTTTTCCAGCCGGTGCCCTTCGGAGTAGATGTATTCCGCCGCCATCATCCGTGTGTTTTCGTCCAGGTTGCCCTGGCGCAGCAGATCCGCGAAACCGATGATGGAAGTCATAGGGGTCTTCATTTCATGGGCAAAGGCGCCCAGGAAGCTCTCCTGACGGCCAATGTCCGATTCCAGCTTGGCAATGTTTTCCTGGAGCTTGTCGGTCATGGCGTCAAAGTCCCGGGACAGCTGGCCGAATTCGTCGTTGGCATTGATCCGGGAGCGGGTGGAAAGATCCCCGCCGGAGATCCGCCGCACTGCGGTAGTCAGACGGTGAAGCCGCCGGGTCAGGGCAAAGGACAGAATCACGGCAATGCCGATGCCGCAGAGCACCACAATGCAGTAGACGGTCATGTAACGCTTCTGCTGCACCTGCTGGCTTTCATAGACCTTGGTCAGATTGTATCTGGCCTGGAGGGTCAGGTTTTCCGTTCCGGCGGATACGGTGCTGCTGACGATCAGGGCGCTGCCCATTTGATCGTGCACCTGCATATAGCAGCACTGCCCCACCCCGGAGGGGGGCATGGTATAGGCTTCCATGGCGGAAGGATTGCTCTGGTAGATGATTCTGCTGTCGCTGGTCAGGGAAATGGCCTGCCATCGTCCCTGCTTTTGGGAATCCATCTGGGACAGGGCAGCCTCCATGCTGCCGTAGTCCGCTTTGGCGCCCATGGAGTTGAGCAGATGCAGGGTGCTCAAAACCATTTCAAAGGAGCCTAAGTACATATCGATCTCCGCGTCCAGAGAGGCCTGCACAGAGGAGGTGATCAGGACGGTACCGCCAATGCCGAAGGAGATGGCGATCAGCAGGGAAATGGTGATGATGAGCCGCAGGCGATAGCTCATACTCATACCTCCAGACGATAGCCCATGCCGTAAACGGTTTTGATCTTATCGTCCCAGCCTACTTTCCGCTTCATTCGCTGGACGTGGAGCTCGACGGTGCGGGTGCTTTCGGGATACTCGCCGCCCCAGACCTGCTCATAAATGGTGTTTTTGGTCAGCACCACGCCGACGTTTCGGGCAAAGAGCAGCAGAAGCTCATATTCCTTCCGGGTCAGGGGAATTTCCACGCCGCCGCGCCGCACCTTGATGGACAGGGTATTGATCTCCAGCCCTCCGACGTTTAAGACCGTTTGCAGCTTCCCGTGGCGGCGGAGAACCCCTTCCACCCGGGCCAGCAGCTCCAGAACGTCAAAGGGCTTGACCATATAGTCTTCAGCCCCCATGCGCAGACCCTTTACCCGATCGCTGACGGCGTTCTTGGCGGTGAGAAAGATCACCGGGATCCCTTTGGAGCGGATATAATCCATCAATTCAAACCCGTCGATCCCGGGAAGCATAATATCCAGCAGGATCAGATCAAAGGTCTCTTTTTCAATCAAATCGGCGGCCTCCACGCCGTCATACGCACAGATGCACTGATACCCTGCCCGCGCCAAACTGACCCGAAGCAGCTCGGCAATGGGGCGCTCGTCATCCACGGCCAAAATGCGTACCATAACCGTACCTCCTTTTTCCATTGTTACAATATAGCACAACTGCATCTAAATTGCATCATTTCCCCAGGCGACTATAAGAAATCTTAAGAATCAAACTGGGAAAAAACGGCAGTCTTCAGAAAATCTTAAGAATCGGCGCCGGTTGTTCCCTTTTCCGGCCGGGGGCATAAGATGGGGGTGAGGTGATCTTTATGGGCAATTCAATCGGAAGACCCCGGGCCGTTGCCTGGATCCGGGGAGAGGGCAGGCTTCGGGGCTGTGTCAAATTCTATGCCATTCCCCGGGGCGCCATGGTGGTGGCGGAGGTGGCGGGGCTGCCCCCCAGTGAGACGGGATTCTTTGCCATGCATATCCATGAAGGAGGCAGCTGCCGGGGGGAGGGATTTCCGGAAACCGGGAATCACTACAATCCCGGCGGAGAGCAGCACCCCAACCACGCCGGGGATCTGCCGCCGCTGCTGTCCCAAAACGGAAGAGCCTGGATGGCTGTGGAGACAGACCGGTTTACGCCCGGAGAGGTGCTGGGGCGAACGGTGGTAATCCATCGGCACAGTGACGATCTGCACACCCAGCCGGCAGGGGCTGCGGGCAAAAAAATCGGATGCGGCGTGATCCGCTGTGCGCCGGAGGCGGAGCATTGTTTTTGAACTGGTGAGGCTGTGGGGAAAATGCCGAAGTTACCCGGCAAAACACCTCCGGAATGGCCGGTTTTTTACGAAAAAGGCCGATTTCGGCCTTTTGACAGTTGTAAAATTCTTATGAATGTTGTATAATGCCATAAGTTACAGAAAGACTTGTCAGCGAGGGATCAGCCATATATGTTGAAAAGTAAGAAGATTGCCAAATTTCTGACCCCCGGCCATCATGTGCATCTGGTGGGGATCGGCGGTGTTTCCATGCGCCCGCTGGGACTGGTGCTCAAGGGCATGGGGATGGAAGTCACCGGCTCGGACATGAGCGATTCCGCTTCTACAAAAGAACTGATGTCCAACGGCATTCCCGTTGCCATCGGCCACCACGCAAGCAATATCAAAGGGGCGGACTGCATCATCCGTACAGCCGCCGCCCATAACGACAACCCTGAGATCGCCGCGGCCCGGGCCGCGGGAATCCCCGTGTTTGAGCGGGCGCAGGCTTGGGGCGAGATCATGAAGTCTTATAAAAATGCCATCTGCATTTCCGGCACCCACGGAAAAACCACCACCACGTCCATGATGACCCACATCCTTATGGAGGCCAATCTGGATCCTACGGTGATGATCGGCGGATATCTGCCGCTGCTCCACGCCGGGCACCGGGTGGGACACGGGGATACCATTCTGCTGGAGAGCTGTGAATACTGCGACTCCTTCCTGAATTTTTTCCCCACCCTGGCGGTGATTCTGAATGTGGAAGCGGATCATCTGGACTATTTTAAGGATCTGGCGGATATTCAGAAGTCCTTCCACAAGTTCGCGTCCCTGGCGACCTTTGGGGTGGTGGCCAACGGAGACGATCCCCACACCGTCCAGGCCATGGAAGGGATCGACTACGTTTCCTTTGGGCTGCGGGACTGCAACCGGATCCACGCCACCAATATGTGCGCCGACTGGCGGCACTTTGACGTGATTTGCGACGATGAGTTTTACTGCCATCTGGACATGGGGGTTTTGGGCAGGCACAATGCCCTGAACGCCCTGGCGGCGGCGGCAGCCGCATGGATGATGGGCATCCCCGGGGAGGCGGTGTCCGACGGCATCCAGTCCTTCCACGGCGCCGGCCGGCGGTTGGAGTTTAAGGGGAAGTTCCATGGGGCGGATGTATATGACGACTATGCCCACCATCCCGACGAGCTGGCCGCCACCATCGAGGCCGTGCGCTCCATAGGAGATCACCGGCTGGTGCTGGCCTTCCAGCCCCACACCTATACCAGAACCAAGGCGCTGTTTGATGATTTTGTCCGGGAGCTGAAAAAAGCCGACGTGCTGGTGCTGGCGGAGATCTATGCCGCCCGGGAGCGGAACACCGTGGGAATTTCCTCGGCGGATCTGGCGGTGCAGATTCCCGGAGCGGTTTGCTGTGAGACCCTGCCGGAGGTTACGGACTACCTGCGCACCCATGTCCGGGAAGGGGATGTGGTGCTGACCATGGGCGCCGGAGACATTTTCCGGGCCGGGGAAGCGCTGTTCAGCGAGAAATAGCGCGCCGGCTTCGCCGGGGATCCGGGCGGTCATGCCCGGGCAGAAAAAATGTGCCGGGAAACCGGCACATTGCAGACGCTGGAAACCCGACCCGGATCTGTGAGCGGGGCGTACGTGCAAAAGCCCCGGGCGCGTTTCAAAGCAGAAATTTCTTACCGTGATTCAGGGCGTCAAAAGGAACCTTCCAGAACCAGATGATCCACCCCGGAGGATTCAAATTCCGACATATAGCGGTTCATTCTGCCTACGATTTCGTCATAGTTTTCCTCGGTGATCTCCGGGTAGTCCATGTCCCGGCGGGACAGCTCCTCAGCCAGGATCTCGTAGAACACATTGTCCTCATAGTAGGCGATGGCCTCGTGGATGCCGCCCTCGGCATAGGCCTGGGACGGAACCACGATTCCGTTCCAGTTTTCCGACAGGGCAGGGGACAGGGCGAAGATCTTGCTCTCCAGATCGTCATAGTCCTGGAAGCGGTCGTCTCCCCGGGTGGAATTGAGCACCCAGTTCCCAATATAGACCAGATCCAGCAGGCGGCGGAATTCTTTGGGCGTCAGGTCGATCTGCATAGATACCCTCCTTACATAATACCGTTTTACAGGAGCGCCCGGAGGAAGCACGCCGGGATCTGGGGCGCGCCGGGCGAAGACGGCGGCAGGCGCCATCGGTAAAGCAACTCTATTATAACATCCTGAAAAGGAATTTCCAGATGGAAATTGTAAAAAATATTGGCATCCATTGCATTTTTCATAGGAATGAGGCGACGACGTGAAAAAACTCAGCGTTTGCATCCTGTTCGGCGGCACGTCCCCGGAGCATGAGGTGTCTCTGCGCTCGGCGGAATCCGTTCTGAACAACATTGATCACAGCAAATACCATATTTTCCCTGTGGGCATCACCAAGGAGGGAAACTGGTACCTCTATGGGGGCAGGGACTATTCTCAGCTGCCCACCGGCCAGTGGCGGAACCACCCCAACAACCGCAGAGCCGCCATTTCTCCCATTCGGGGGCAGGGACTGCTGAATTTTGAAGGGGACTGCGTGGTGCGGGAGCGGATTGATGTGGTTTTCCCGGTGCTCCACGGAGAAAACGGCGAGGACGGCGCCATGCAGGGTCTGCTGCAGATGGCGGGGATTCCTTACGTAGGCCCCCATGTGGCGGCCTCGGCGGTG
This sequence comes from uncultured Oscillospiraceae bacterium, assembly GCA_944387125.1. Lineage (GTDB taxonomy): Bacteria > Bacillota > Clostridia > Oscillospirales > Oscillospiraceae > Faecousia. Next base: position 13,213 of record CALXDT010000132.1, read on the forward strand.
GCCATGGATAAGACCCTGACCAAGCTGGTGGCGGATCACGCGGGCATTCCCCAGGCTGCCTGGCAGCTGGTGCGGGATCAGGATGTGGAAAGCCGTCTGGAACGCACCATGGACAAGCTGGAGGGGAAGTTTTCCTATCCCATGTTTGTAAAGCCCGCCGGCACCGGCTCTTCTGTGGGTGTTTCCAAGGCGCGGGATCGGAAGTCGCTGCAGGACGCTCTGCGGCTGGCCGCGGGCTACGACAGCAAGATCCTGGTGGAGGAATTTATTCACGGCCGGGAGATTGAGGTGGCTGTCATGGGAAACGACAATCCCATGGCTTCCATCTGCGGCGAAATCGACTCCGGAGCGGAGTTTTACGATTATGACGCCAAGTATATCACCGATACCTCCAAAGCCTATATTCCGGCCCGGATTCCGGCAGAGGTGGAGGAAACCATCCGGGACTATGCGGTGAAGGTATACAGGGCGGTGGGCTGCCAGGGGCTGAGCCGGGTGGACTTCTTTGTAACCTACGAGGACAACCGGGTGGTTTTCAATGAGATCAATACCATCCCGGGATTCACCTCCATTTCCATGTATCCCAAGCTGTTTGCCGCCAGCGGCGTTCCCTATCCCAAGCTCATTGACGAGCTGATCCGGCTGGCGCTGGAGGCCTGCCCATGAAACAGCCGGTTGTACTGTCCATCCGGGGACGGCAGCGGTATGCCGATCAGGACCCGGAGATCATTGAGCTGATTACCGACGGCACCATGGAGTATGCCGGCGGCGGATGGAACATCACCTATGAAGAAAGTGCCCTCACCGGTTTGGAGGGCGTCACCACCACCTTCCGGGTGGAGCCGGGAAAGGTGCTTCTCACCCGCACCGGCGCGCTGAACTCCCACATGGTCTTTCAGGAGGGGGTGGAGCACGACTCCCTGTATCAGATGCCCTTCGGGGCGCTGATGATCACCGTTAAGGCCACCAGCGTGTTTTATGACATTGTGCCCGACGGAGGCGTCATTGACCTGATTTATCAGATCCACATTGAGCACTCGGAAGCCGGTGAAATTGATTACCATCTGGACATCCGGGCAAAAGAACCGGAGAAAGCATGAAAAATCCCCGTTTGGCCGTCCAAACGGGGATTTTTATCGGCATTACTCGGCAAAGTCAGCCTCTTCCGCCACAGGCTCATGCTCGGCCACGACCACTTCAGGAGCCGGCTCCTCCTGGGGAACCGCCGCGGGAGCTTCCTCAGCGGCAGGAGCTTCTTCGGCCGCGGGAGCCTCTTCCGCCGCGGGAACGTCATCCACGGAAGGGACAGGCGTCTCATCCGCTTCACAGCAGGGGCACTTGGGCAGGCTGGCCAGCATCCGCTTTGCCCAGGCGACAATCTGCTCGCCATAGGTGGCAACGATATAAATGGCGCCGGCCACAGCAGCCAGAGCGGTCAGAACCTTGACCAAGGTATTCAATGTTTTCATGACATAACCCTCCAGAGTAAGTATTTCACATATAAGCTCAGTATAACCAATTCCGGGGAAAAAAGCAAGGCGGATTTCTAAAATTTACAAAATAGCCATCAAACGTAGCCGTACATCCCCCGGACGCTCACTTCCCCGGAGTTCACCGCCTCGATCCGGCCGTCGGGATAGGCCACAACCAGCGCGCCCTGGTCGTTCACATCCAGGGCGGTTCCATGGCTGAGCGCATCCCCCCGAACCAGGGAAACCGCCTGGCCGATGGTGATGCAGTCCCGGCGGTACTGGGTCAGCAGGGCGGCCTTTTCCCACAGGAGCATTCTGTCCATCTCCCACAGCGCCTCCATCATGGCGGCGGCGATCCGTCCCCGGCAGACGGGCGCGCCTGCGGCCAGAGTCAGGGAGGTGGCAATGGAACGCAGCGCTTCCGGAAAGTCCTGCTCCTGCTGGCAGCAGTTGATGCCGATGCCCACAATGGCATAGTCCACGGCGCCCTGGGCGGTCAGGGACATCTCTGTGAGGATGCCTCCCAGCTTTTTCCGGGCGAATACCAGGTCGTTGGTCCATTTGATCCCCGGACGGAGACCCACGGAGCGTTCTATGGCATTGCACATGGCCACGGCGGCGGCGCAGGTCAGGTGCATCAGCTCCATGGCGGGGCACCGGGGACGCAGGAGGATGCTCAGATAGATCCCCGCTCCACCGGGGGAATGGAAGCTGCGCCCCCGGCGGCCCCGGCCGCCGGTTTGCCGGTCGGCGATGCGCACCGTGCCGTGGGGAGCGCCCTGGGCGGCCAGAGTCTTTAAAAGATCATTGGTGGAGGAAACCTCCTCCAGTACCAGGAACCTGTCCTTCCAGGGATAGCTGTCGGACAGGAAGGAAAGAATTTGTTCGTTCATGGGCAGTTAGTCAATGTCCGGCAGGACGGATTCCGGCGGATGATCCAGAACTTCCGGGTGGCGAAGGAGCCGCTTGTAATGCTTGAAGAAGGCGGCATAGTAAAATCCGTCCGCAATCCGCTCGTCCAGGGTGAATTTCAGATCGATGTACTTGCGCAGAACAACGGTGCCGTCCTCCAGCACCTCGCAGGCGCGGCGCTTGATTCCGAAGGCGCCGAAAACCGGCAGGTTGCCGAAATTATAAAGATGGTGGTAGATCGGGGGAATGCCCAGAGAACCCATGGAGGTCAGGAAGAGAGATCCGTGGAAGGGGCTGACTTCCAGCAGGAACTGGGGCAGCATCCCGAAATAGTCCAGCAGCTTCAGCAGCCAGACCAGAAATTTCAGCACCACGCCGGGAATCAGATTCAGCGCTCCGGCGGTGTTGTCAACGGCGGAGTCCAGAGGCGTGCTTTTGACCTGCTCCACTGCTTCCTGGAACTTGCGGTAGACGTCGTCCGCGGTATCCCGGGGATTCAGGTGCAGCTTGATCACCGTATCCGGAGCCTCGGTGGTCATTTCCTTTTTTATGGTCATACAGAACTGAATGTCGTCCCCCCGGGAATAGACCCGCTGACCGGACAGGAACCGGTTCAATCCCGGATATTTGCAGATGCTCCGGCAGTAGGCGGCCAGCAGCACATGGGTAACGCCGAAACTGGTCAGCCCTTCCCGGCGCTTTCTGCGGATGTATCGATCCATCTGACTGATTTCAATGGAATCTTCAAAGAGATTGGAGGATTCGTTCCGGTGCACCATCAGGTAGGGAACCACCTGGGTCAGAGGCGGGAGCGTGCGGATCCGGCGGCCGTCGGTACGGTCGCCCCAGGTGGGATGGTATGCGTTGGCAGGGTGAATCCGCAGAGCAAAGATTACCACCAGCACCCCCAGCACAGCCAGAATATCCGGCAGGCAGAGCTTCAGGATCTTCGGCTCCATCTGCAAAATGCCATGGCGGTAGACATACAGCAAAAAAACCAGGGGAGAGGAAATCACCGGCAGCAGGAACAGCGCCGGGTGGCGGGTTCCCGCGGTGATCAGGGTATAGAGCAGAGCGAAAAAGGCCAGCGCGATCCAGAACAGCCACAGCATCAGCCGGCTTTCCAGCGCCGCCTGGAGACGAACACCGGCATAAAGCGCCATCATCCAAACGGGAATGGCGGTTTTGTAAAACAGCTCCTGACCGCAAAACCAGGTGATGAAACCATACAGAAACACGGCCGCCACAGGCAGAAGCACCTGGCTCAAAAGATAGGTGCCGCCGGAACCGCCGGCGCCGGCAAAGAGAATGCGGCTCACACCGGATGCGGCCAGACACAGAAGCGCCAGCCAGACAAACCCGTTGTTTCGGCTGACATACAGATGGGAATGATTTCTCATAGGCATATTTTCTTCTCCTTCCGCCGCAAAGCGCGGCGTGATTCAGATGATATGCTGGGGAAAATCAAAGGCGCGCCCGGACGGAGCGCATATGCTCCGGGGTGGTGCCGCAGCAGCCGCCCAGCAGGGTGGCGCCGTTGGTTCGGCACTGGATCAAAATGTCGGCAAATTCCTCCGGGGACATGGCGTATTCCGCGATTCCGGCATCATTGATGGTGGGGATCCCGGCGTTGGGCTTGCACACCAGAGGCACTTTCACATACCGGCGCAGCTTGGACACCAGATAGGGGGTCATCATATCCGCCGCCACGCAGTTAAAGCCCAGGGCGGCGGCGCCTGCCTGCTCCAGCTCCTGCAGAACCTTTCCCGCATCGGCGCCGGAGAGCAGGGAGCCGTCGGCCTGCATGGTAAAGCTGTAGAGCACCACTTCGGCACCTTCCAGCTCCGCGGCGGTGAGGATGGCTTCCGCCTCCTGCTGATAAATCAGCGTTTCCGCCGCCAGCAGATCCGCGCCGCCTTCCATCAGCCCCTGGATCTGGCGGCGGTAATTCTCCACCAGCAGGTCGAAGCAGCCGGGATCCCAGCTGTCGCAAAAGGTAGCCAGTGTGGTCAGATCTCCGGCGATAAGGCAGTTCGGGGCGGCGGAACGGGACAGACGCACCAATGCCGCGTTGATGGCCTCGGTCTGCTTGTCCAGCCCTGCAGCCTGCAGGGCAAGGGGCTGCGCCTGAAAGGTGGGAGCATAGAGAATCTGGCACCCGGCCTGGGCATAGGCGCGCTGAAGCTGAACCAGCGGTTCCGGGTTCGCCAGAACCCATTCCTCGGTGCAGCAGCCCTTGGGCATGCCGGCGTTGCGCAGGTTGGAACCGGTGGCTCCGTCCAGCAGGCAGGTCCCCTGGGCGATCAGTGCCTGAAAGGCTTCTTTGGTAAGCATGGCGGTCTCCTCTCATAAAGCAATGTTGATTTTTCAATTATAAACCAATTGTGAATGAAATGCAAGAATCATTGACCTTTTGGGAAGAATCTGATAGGATGGAGTAACTGAAAACAAAGGAGAACTGCTTTCATGAATAAAACCCAGTTAAGAGAGTACGCGAAACTGATTGTCCGCTGCGGCGTCAACGTCCAGAAGGGACAGGAGGTGCTGATCTATGCGGAGCTGGATCAGCCGGAGTTTGTCCGGATGGTGGTGGAGGAGGCCTATAAGGCCAAGGCCAAAAAGGTTACTGTGGAATGGAACTACCAGCCTCTGCAGAAGCTCCATGTCCGCTACCGCTCCCTGAAGACCCTGGGGGAAGTGACCCAGTGGCAGAAGGAGCAGCAGGAGCACTATTGCCGGGAGCTGCCCGCCCGGATTCACCTGATCTCCGAAGATCCGGACGGCCTCAAGGGCATCAATATGGAAAAGCTCAGCAAGGCCAACCAGATGACCTTCCCCATTCTCAAGCCCTACCGGGATCGCCGGGAGAACCGTCAGCAGTGGTGCATTGCCGCCGTTCCCGGCGCCGCCTGGGCGAAAAAAGTGTTTCCCGGGATGCGTGCCAGCACCGCCATGGAAAAGCTGTGGGAGGCGATCCTTTACACCTCCCGGGTGGACGGCGATCCGATGAAGGCATGGGAAGCCCACAATGCCGACCTGAAGGCGCGGTGCGATTATCTGGACAGCCTGAACATCCGATCCCTGCACTATACCGCGGAAAACGGTACCGACCTGACTGTGGGGATGATCCCCGAAGGATGCTGGCGGGGCGGTGGTGAGACTACCCTTCAGGGCGTGTTCTTTAACCCCAACATTCCCTCGGAAGAGTGCTTCATCACGCCCATGCGGGGGCAGGCGGAAGGCATCGTCTATGCTACCAAGCCCCTGTCCTACCGGGGGCAGCTGATCGAGAATTTCTCCATCCGCTTTGCGGAAGGGAAGGCTGTGGAAGCCAGGGCTGAGAAGGGCGAGCAGATTCTGAATACCCTGATTGCCATGGACGAAGGGGCGGCCTACCTGGTGGAGTGCGCTCTGGTGCCCCAGAAGAGCCCCATCAGCGAAAGCGGCCTGCTGTTCTATAACACCCTCTTTGATGAAAATGCCGCCTGCCATCTGGCACTGGGCACGGGCTTTGCGGATACCATCAAGGATTACCAGAACAAGACCCTGGAGCAGTGCCGCAGTCTGGGCGTCAACGACTCCATGGTCCACGAGGACTTTATGATCGGCTGCGACACCATGAACATCGACGCCCACTGTGCCGACGGGCGGGTGGTGCCCATTTTCCGGAACGGGAACTGGGCGTTTTGACCGGAGCGTTTCCGGAAGACAGGGGAAATGCCCGGGCTTTCCTGTGAAAGCTGCACATTCACAGGAAATAATTGATTTAAGCGCCCGCCCCTCGCCCTTATGGGGCAGCCGGGGCGGATGCGCACAAAATTCCCATGCCGTTTGTCCGTTCATGGATCCTGGCGCCGATCGCCCGCATGGGAATTTTTCGGGAAGAAATGCGGAATTTCAGGTGTTTTTGAAAAATTCAAAAAAAACACTTGCATTCTTCCGCCGGATATGATATTATACTCGGGCGATTAAAGATTGTAGGGGTATTTATGCCCTTTCACTAGATAAGAAAGAGGTGAACGAAATGAAGGAAGGTATCCATCCCAAGTATGAACAGACCACCATTCGCTGTGCGTGTGGCAATGTCTTTACCACTGGTTCTACCAAGAAGGACATTCGCGTTGAGATCTGCTCCAAGTGCCACCCTTTCTATACCGGCAAGCAGAAGCTGGTTGACACCGGTGGACGTGTCGATCGTTTCAATAAGCGTTTTGGCCTGAAGTAAGGTGACAAGATCCGCACTACGGTAACGTGGTGCGGATTTTTCTTTTTATTCACCCTTTGAACACAGGGAATTTACAAAAAACAACAGCAAAGCGGTTGTGTCTTCCGGCGGGAATGTGATATACTATTTCCAAAGAAACACAGCCGCCACGGAGGTAAGCATGGAATCCAATTTTGCGGAAAAGATCCAGGAGCGGGCAGTTCTGGTGGGCCTGAACGCGGACTGCTTCACCAAGGAGCAGACGGCCACCGACCAGACTCTGGAGGAGCTGGACGCCCTGCTGGAGACGGCCGGAGGCTTCTGCACCGGAAAGGTGCTGCAAAACCGCCACACCCCGGATCCCCACAGCTTTATCGGCGAAGGGAAAGCCCAGGAGGTGCGGATGCTGGCGGAGGCCACCGGCGCCACAATGGTAATTTTTGACAACGAGCTTTCCCCGGGAAATATCCGCGCGCTGGAAGAGATTTTGGGCATGACGGTGCTGGATCGCAGCGCCCTGATCCTGGACATCTTCGCCCAGCGTGCCAAAACCCGGGAGGGCCGGCTCCAGGTGGAGCTGGCGCAATACAAATATTTGCTGCCCCGGCTGGCCGGCATGGGCGCCAGCCTGTCCCGGCAGGGCGGCGGCATCGGCACCCGGGGTCCTGGCGAGACCAAGCTGGAATCCGACCGGCGGCACATCCGGGAGCGGATCAACCGGCTGGAGCAGGAGCTGGAGCAGGTGCGAAAGGTTCGCGCCGTGCAGCGGCAGCGGCGGCAGAAAAATTCCGTGCCGGTGGTGGCCATTGTGGGCTATACCAACGCCGGAAAATCCACCCTGCTGAACCGACTCACCGGCGCGGGGATCCCTGCCAATAACCGGCTGTTCGACACCCTGGACACCACCTCCCGGTTTTTGTCTGTTTCGGACAATCTGGATGTGATCCTGTCCGATACCGTGGGATTCATCGCCAAGCTGCCCCACCACCTGGTCAATGCCTTCCATGCCACTTTGGAAGAGCTGGAATACGCGGATCTTCTGCTTCATGTGATCGACGCCTCGGATCCGGATCGGGAGGCGCATATCGCCGTGGTGGACAAGCTCATTGCCAAGCTGGCCCGGCCGGGCACTCCGGTGCTCCAATGCTACAACAAGGCCGATCTGGTATCGCCTATGGATATCCCCCGGGGGGAGGACGTCATCGCCATTTCTGCCGAAAAGGGCTATCACATGGATGCTTTGATGAAGGCCATTGAGAATGCCCTGGGGCATGCCCGGCATCATGTGTTCCTGCGGCTTCCCTACAGCATGGGCGGCATGGTGCAGACCCTTCACGACAATGCCAAGGTTCTGAATATGGAGTACACCGGAGAGGGCATTGCGGTGGAAACCGTTGTAGACGACATTCTTCTGGGCAGAGTCCGGGAGTATGTGATCAAGGAGTGCTGAAACTTGGATGCGTACCTGGTGCCCACCGGATTCGGTGAGGACGAGTTTATTGAGAAAAAATCCCGCTTCATCGGCCGGGTCTGGCCTGTGGAGACAGAGGAAGAGGCTCTGGCCAGAATCCAGGAGATGAAAAAGCGTCACTACGACGCCACCCACAATTGCTGGGCTTACATCATCCGGGACGGCGCCGTTCGGTTCTCCGACGACGGAGAACCGGGAGGCACCGCGGGGATGCCTATGCTTCAGGTGCTTCAGCGGGAGGGACTGTACAACGTGGTGTGCGTTGTGACCCGCTACTTTGGCGGCATTCTGCTGGGCGCCGGCGGCCTGGTGCGGGCCTATACCAAAGGAGCAAAGATCGCCGTGGACGCCGCCGGGAAGTCCATGAAGCAGGTGTGGACGGCGCTGTACGTTCCCTGTCCCTATTCCTACTATGAGCGGGTGAAGCTGGAGGCGGCGGCTTTCGGCGGCATTCTCCGGCAGACCGATTTCGGGGCGGAGGTGGAGCTGGAACTGCTGTTTCCCCGGGAACAGACGGAACCGTTTTTGAACAGACTGACGGATATGACCGCCGGCACCGTGGAAGCCATGGAGCTGGGGCAGGAATACCGGGCCTTTCCTGTGGAGAAGTAACGGGAACGCCCAGGATCGGAGGGATGGAGCATGACCGTGCGGGAAGAATTGGAGCGGCAGGAGCATCTGCGGCTGAGCCCTCTGGCGAGCTTTGCCGACGCCTCCGCAGGCAGAATGCGCTATGAGGAGCCTCGGGAGGAGGATGTGCGCACCTGCTATCAGCGGGATATTGACAGGATTGTACATAGCAAGGCCTTCCGCCGCCTGATGCACAAAACCCAGGTGTTTTTGCGGCCGGAGGGAGACCACTACCGCACCCGGATGACCCATACCCTGGAGGTCTCCCGGATTGCCGGCACCATCACCCGAGCCCTGGGGCTGAATGAAGACCTGGCGCAGGCTGTGGCCATGGGGCACGACTTGGGGCATACCCCCTTTGGACATGCCGGTGAAGCGGCGCTGACCGCCTGTCTGGGCAAGCCCTTCCGGCATAACGAACAGAGCCTGCGGGTGGTGGACTGCCTGGAGCGGGACGGCCGGGGGCTGAACCTTACCCAGGAGGTTCGGCTGGGAATTCTGGGGCACACCGGGGACTATTGGCCGGAGACCATGGAAGGGCAGATTGTCCGCCGCTCGGATCAGATCGCCTATGTGAACCATGACATTGACGATGCCGTTCGGGCGGGGATCCTGTGCAGCGACCAAATTCCCAGAGCCATCGCCCATGTGCTGGGGGATACCCACAGCGCCCGGATCAACACCCTGGTAACGGATATGATCCGGTCTACCCGGGAGGCCGGAGCGGTGTGCCTGTCCCCGGTGGTGGACAAAGCCCTGAAAGACCTGCGGGCCTTTATGTTTGAGCGGGTTTACCGCAATCCTGTGGCCAAGGGAGAGGAAAGCAAAGCCAAGGCCATGCTGGCCAGGCTGTTTGATTACTATATCGCCCACCCGGAGGCGCTGCCGGAGGACTTTCAGCCCCAGCTGTCCTTTGACGGCATGGAGCGGACGGTCTGCGACTATATCGCCGGCATGACGGACAACTACGCGGTGGACAAATATACGGAGATTTTCATTCCCGCGGGATGGCATGTCCGGGGATGACGGGGCACAATAGACCCGATCAAAAAGAAAGGAGGCCGGAGCATGGCCTTTCCACCTGCGTTTATAGACGAGCTTACCGCCAGAAACCCCATAGAGGACGTGGTGGGGCAGTATGTGAATTTGAAGCGCTCCGGCGCCAATTTGTTCGGCCTGTGCCCCTTCCATGGGGAGAAGACCCCTTCCTTTTCTGTGGCCCCGGACAAGGGGATCTACTACTGCTTCGGCTGCCACAAGGGCGGCAGTGTGATCAATTTCCAAATGGAGATTGAGGGACTGAGTTATCCTGACGCGGTGCGTGCGCTGGCCCGGCGGGCGGGGATGGAAGTGCCCGAGGACGAGCAGTACCAAAGCCGTTACCGCCAGCAGGAGCGGCTGTGGGCGCTGCACAAGGAAGCGGCCCGGTATTTCCACAGCCAGCTGTACGCGCCTGTTGGCAGCTCTGCCCTGGAATATGCCCGGGGGCGGGGAATGACCCAGTCCACCCTGACAAAATTCGGCATTGGCTATGCCCCGGAGCAGTGGACGGGACTGACGGATCATCTGCGAAAAAAGGGCTATACCGATCAGGAACTGCGGGATTCCGGGCTGGTGTCCGTGTCCCGGAAAAACGGCAGCCTGCTGGATCGGTTTCACGACCGGCTGATGTTCCCCATTATCGACGTCCGGGGCAACATCATCGGCTTCGGCGGCCGGATCATAAACGCGGACAGCTCCGCTGCCAAATACTTAAACTCCCCGGAGACGCTGATTTTCAATAAGCGGAAAAATCTCTTTGCCCTGAATCTGGCGAAAAAAAGCAAGCTGGGGTACATGATCCTGGTGGAGGGCTACATGGACGCCATTGCCCTGCACCAATACGGCTTTGACTGCGCGGTGGCCTCCCTGGGAACCGCTTTGACCGAGGACGGCGCGGCGCTGCTGTCCCGGTATACCGACCAGCTGGTGCTGATCTACGATGGGGATACCGCCGGCCAGAACGCTACCCGGCGGGCGATTCCCATTTTGGAGCGGGCGGGTCTGCAGGTGAAGGTGCTGCAAATGCGCGATGCCAAGGATCCGGATGAGTTTTTGAAAAAATACGGGGCGGATCGGTTCAGGCTGCTGCTGGAAGAATCCGCCAACCGGGTGGAGTACCAGCTTAACGCCATTTTGAAAAAGTACGATCTCCGGGACGACGACCAGAAGGTCAGATACCTGCAGGAGTCGGCGGAGCTGATCGGCACCCTGGGCAGCGCCGTGCGCCGGGAGGTCTATGGCAACCGGGTGGCGGAGGCCGCGAACATCGGCATGGACGCCATGAAGCTGGAAATCGAGCGGGCAAGAAAGCGCCGCCTGGCCCGGGAAAAGAAGGAGCGGGAAAGGCAGGAGCTGGCGCCTGCCCGGAACCTGCAGCCCAAGACCAAAGCCTTCCGCTATGACAATGTGCGATCCGCCATGGCGGAGGAGATGCTCCTTGCCCTGGTGCTGCAGGAACCGGCGCTGCTGGATCAGACCGACAAGCTCAGCGAGGGGATGTTCTCCTCGCCCCTGCTGGGGAAAGCCTTCGGCCAGCTGCGTGCCCGGCATCGGGAGGGTCTGGAAGTGTCCCCCGGGGGGCTGGTGGACTTTACACCGGAAGAAATGGCGCATATCGCCGGGCTGATCCAGCGGCGGCAGGGGACAGTCAATGACCAGGCGCTCCAGGACTGCATCCGGATCATCCAGGAGGAATATCAGAAGCACCAGGTGTCCGAGGACGATGATTTGCTTCTGGTGCAGAACAAACTTAAGGAAAGAAAAGGATTCAAAGGATGACAGAGCTTTTGGAAAAGCAGCCGGAAGAACCAATCAGTGCCGGAGATGAGGACGTGCGGCAGTTCCTGCGGGAGATCCGGGAGTATCCCCGGCTGACCCAGCAGGAGGAGCGGGAGCTTGCCCGCCGGTGCGCCCAGGGGGATCAGGAGGCCATCCGCCGAATGGTCAACTCCAATCTGCGTTTGGTGGTGTCCATCGCCCGGGAATATGCCGGGCGGGGCGTTGCGCTGCTGGATCTGATTCAGGAGGGAAGCATCGGTCTGCTTACCGCCGCCAGGAAGTTTGACTATACCCGGGATCTGCGCTTTTCCACCTACGCGACCAAATGGATCCGCCAGGGAGTGACCCGGTGCCTGATGAACCACGGCGGGCTGATTCGGGTGCCGCTGCATACGGCGGAGCGGATGCGGAAAGTCACCGCTGCCAGAGCGGCGCTGCTCCAGGAGAACGGCCGGGAGCCGGAGGCGGCGGAGATCGCCCAGGCCACCGGGATTCCGGAAAGCAAGGTGCGGGAGCTGCTGCAGCTGACCCCGGACGTGTGCTCTCTGGATGTGCCCGCGGGGGAGGGGAAGGACAGTTCCCTGCAAACCCTTCTGGGAGATGCCCAGACTCCTCAGCCCTATGAGGAGCTGGTGCGCCGGGAGCTGGCGAATACCATGGAACAGCTGATGGCAACCCTGGAGCCAAGGCAGCAGCAGGTTCTGCGGCTGCACTTCGGCATGGAGGACGGAAACAGCTATTCTCTGGAAGAGATCGGCCGGAGGCTGGGAATCTCCAAGGAGCGGGTACGGCAGATCGAGCGGCAGGCCATGGAGAAGCTGCAAAAGAACGGCGCAAGTCTGGGGCTGGAGGAATTTTTAAATGAATGAATGGGACATTACCTTTGGAGAACGACCCTGGGAGCGGCTGCTTACGGCAAAGCACCGGGGCGATGGAGTTTCCGCGGCAAATCTTCTGACGCTGACGGAAGAGGAAGGGGAGGAGGCGCTGGAAGAAGCGCTTCTGACCATGGAAGAAAGCGGCCTTGTGCTGGATGTTTCGGATCTGCCCAAAACGGCCGGGGCGGGAGAGGCCGCCCGGCGGCTGCGCCAGGAGATTCACCTGGCGGATCAGGGACTGAAGCCGGAGGATCTGCCGGAGAATGATCCGCTGCGTCTGTATTTGCAGGAGCTGTCTGCCGCTCCGGCCTTTGGAGAGGAGGGGCAGCTGGCACAGCGGATTGCCCAGGGGGATGCATCCGCCACGGAAGCGCTGGCGAACCTGGGACTGCGCCGGGTTCTGGAACTGGCCAAGGGATATGTGGGCTACGGCGTGCTGCTGCTGGATCTGATCCAGGAGGGAAGCCTGGGGCTGTGGCAGGGGATCTGCCGGTATCGGGACGGGGATTACGCCGCCTTCCGGGACAGTTGGATCCGGTTCTATCTGGCCAGGGCTGTCACCCTCCAGGCCCGCGCCAACGGCATCGGCGGCAAAATGCGTCAGGCGCTGGAAGACTACCGGAGCACAGATGAGCGGCTGCTGATGGAGCTGGGGAGAAACCCCACGTTGGAAGAGATTGCCGAAGCGATGCGCTGGAGCATGGAGGAAGCGGCCTCGGTGCAGAAGATGATGGACGATGCCCGGCAGATGTCCCGGGTTCGAAAGGAACCGGAGCCCCGGGAGGAATCGGAGGAAGATCAGGATGTGGAGAGCACTGCCGAATTCCGGATGCGTCAGCGGATCTTGGATTTGATGGCCTCCCTGACCCCGGAGGAAGCCCGGCTTCTGACCCTGCGTTTCGGGCTGGAGGGGGAGAAGCCCTTAAGTCCCCAGGAGGCGGGCCTGCGGCTGGGACTGACCCCGGCGGAGGTGCTGGCCCTGGAAGCGGCTGCTCTGACAAAGCTGCGGAGCAAGGAACAATAGAAGGGAAGAAAAACCATGGAAAAAAAGATATCCATTGCCATCGACGGCCCCTCCGGTGCGGGAAAAAGCACCATTGCCCGGCGCCTGGCCGGTGAGCTGGGGTATTACTATGTGGACACCGGCGCCATTTACCGCACGGTTGCCTATTTCTTTGACCTGTGGGGGATCGCGCCTAAGGATTTGGACGGCATTCGCCGGTATATCGACGAGCTGACCCTGGGCATTGAATATGACGACCAGGGGGTGCAGCATATGCTTATGAACGGCATGGACGTTACCGAGGATATCCGCACCCAGGACATTGCCCAGAAGGCCAGCCTGATCTCCGCCCATGCCATTGTCCGGGATCTGCTGCTGGATATGCAGCGCTCTGTGGCCAGAAAGCACAACGTGATTATGGACGGACGGGACATCGGCACGGTGGTGCTGCCCAAGGCCAATGTGAAAATCTTCCTTACCGCGTCCCCGGAGGAGCGAGCCAGACGGCGGACGGCTGAGCTCCAGGCCAAGGGGCAGAAGGCTGTTTATGAGACCGTGCTTCAGGAGATCCGGCAGCGGGACTACCAGGATACCCACCGGGCAGTGGCGCCCCTGAAGAAGGCCGGAGACGCTGTGGAGGTGGACACCACCGGCATGGACGTGGAAGCCGTGGTGGCGGCTATCCGCAAGATCGTGGAGGAACAGACGGGAAAATGCGTGTGATTGTAGCCAAAAGCGCCGGGTTTTGCTTCGGCGTCAGCCGGGCTGTGGAGATGGTGGAGCAGGCCGCCCTGGCTGGCAAGCGGGTGCGCACCCTGGGCCCCATTATCCACAACCGCCATGTGGTGGAAAAATTCCGCGCCATGGGGGTGGCGGTGATCGACACCCCGGAGCAGGCGCAGCCGGGGGATACGGTGATCATCCGTTCCCACGGAGTTTCCCGGGCGGTGTATGAGGCTCTGGAGCAGAGGGGAGTGGAGGTGATCGACGCGACCTGTCCCTTCGTCAAGCGGATTCACACCATTGTCAGCCGCTGCGAAGGGGAAGGATACCTGCCTATTATCATTGGAACGGCCGCGCACCCGGAGGTGGAAGGGATCGCCGGATGGTGCGCCCGCTGTCTGGTTTTTGAACAGCCGGAGGAGCTGATTTCCTGGGCAAATTCTCACCAGGAAGCGAAGAATTCGGCGATTTGCATGGTTTGCCAGACGACTTCTATGGAATCTTTGTGGAAATCGTGCGTAAATTTTGCAAAAAAAGAGTTTACTAACCTGAAAATTTTTGATACAATATGTAGAGCAACTGAG
>CALXDT010000133.1 GCA_944387125.1 uncultured Oscillospiraceae bacterium
AAATGCCCGCATCTCGCCCCTTACGGGGCAACCGATGCGAATGCATATCAATCCCCATGCACGTACTGCTTTCTTGGTTCGTGGCGTGATCGTATCCCATGGGGATTTAATCAGGAAATCGTATTAATAGAGGGCGTGCCAATACCGGTACAGCAGCTGCCGGTACCAGCTCTGGCGGCTCAGCAGCCGCCGCTGCCGGCGAAGATGCTGTTCAAAGGCGCCCAGCTCTTCCCGGGTGAGGGTGTGCTGGGAAAATTTGGCCTTCCCGGCCAGCTGCTCCAGTTCCTCCGGCACAGGCTCCTTCCGGATCCTTGCCAGCCGCTCCGCCTCCTGCCACAGAGCCAGGGCCTGGGCGTTGGGGGAGCCGCGGGTCTGCCTTCGGCGGCGCAGAGCCAGCCGCAGCCGCCGCTGGCCTTCCGCCCCTGCCGCAGCCGCCAGAAGCAGCAGCGGGAGCAGGAACACCGCGCCCAGCTCCCGGGGAGCAGTCTGGGGAACGGTCAGGGGTTCGGTTTCCCCCGGGGAACCGGTGGGGAAGGTCTCCGGCTGGGTGGGTGTCCGGGTGGTCTGGGTGGTTTCCCGGGTGGGCTGGGTTTCGGGCACCGTAGGCGCCGCCGGGGATTCCTCCCCGGCGGAGGCGCCGGGGGTGGATTCCAGGAGCACCCAGGTTTTCAGCGCCGGTTCGTAATACTCAGCCCAGCCATGGGCGTTCTCTTCGGTGACGGCGGCGGTCTGGCCGCTTTCTATCCGGAGCATATAGCCGCTGACATACCGGGCGGGGATCCCCGCCGCCCGCAGCAATACCACCGAGGCGGTGGCAAAGTGGACGCAGTAGCCGGTTTCCCCCTGGGTCAGAAACCACAGGGCAAAATCCCCGCCATCCGACGGCATGGGGGCGGTATTCAGATCGTATTGGGCGGAGGCCTCCACCACCGCGCCAATGGCGTCGGCCTGCTCGGTTACAGACTGGGTGTGGGACAGATCCGGCAGCAGAGACTGTGCCTGGGAGCGGGTCTGCTCCGGCAGCTCCAGATAGGCCTGCAGATGCTCCGGAAACTCCCGGGAGCCTCTTTGGGTCAGCTCCCGCCAGTTCCCCGGCAGACCCAGCCGGGTGAAGGTATAGCCGGTGGACAGCCGGGAGTTTTCCAGATGCCCCTCCACCAGCCGCTGCTCGCCCTGGGGATAGTAGGGCAGATACAGCAGTCCCAGGGGGTTTTCGGTCTGGATGGTAACAGCGCCCAGATCCACCCCTTCATAGACAAACGGCTCCACCCGGTGGGAGGAGGATTGCCAGGAGGTGCCGTCGTAAACGTCATAGTCCTGACCCCGCAGGTACAAAACGCCGTCGCTCTCGCCTGTGACCCACATCACCGGCGTATCCGAGGGATTCCGCTGACCCAGGGTATCCAGCGCCAGCTGCTCCGACTCCCGGGGAGACAGCGTAATGGTCATTTCCGGGGTGAAAACCACGGTTTCCCGGGGCAGCTCCTGAAACCAGCGGGCAAGCTGATCCCGGTAAAGGGAGGCTCGGTTTACATAACCTTCCTGGGGCACGGCAATGAGCAGCAGGCACAGGGCCAGGGCGGTGGGGAGGGCTGCCAGGAAGGTCAGCCGGTTGCCCTGGTAGGGGCTGCCCCGGCGCACATGGCCGGTAAGCAGCAGCAGGAGCAGGGAGAAAAACAGGCAGAACAGGAATTTGACATCCGGCACGGTGTCCGTGACCACCAGGCACAGGCACAGGGGCAGCAGGGACAGAACCAGCGCCGGGAATACCGGGGCGCCCCGGCAGACTGTCCGGGCCACGGTCAGACCGATGCCCGCGGCCAGAAGGCTCAGGGGCAGGTGGTAGCTCTGGGGCGCTTCTCCGGAGAAGGGGATCGCCCCCCAGCCGTAGGCGCTGTCATAGACGGCGCTGATGCGGCTGATCAAAGACAGGGTAATCTCCGGCAGGGTGTCCTGCCGCCACAGCCAGACGCATACCGGAATCCACAGCAGCAGCAACACCATCCCGCCGCCCTTTCGGGAGAAGGCCAGGGCGCCTGCCGCCGCCGGAAGCAGGCAGCCCAGGAGCAAAAGGACTTCATCCTGCACCGGCAGGGAGAATCCGGAGACCAGGCAGCCCACGGATCCCAGGGAAGCCAGAAAGGCCAGAACCCCGGCGACGGCGCCGGTGACAAGGGAATCAGACTTCATCGGCTTCACCTCCGATGTGGTACTGCCAGGAGGCGGGGAAGGCGTAGTCCCGGATGGAGCCCTCCCGGGCCGCGGGGGTGCGCAGAAGCAGATCCGCCGCTTTTTCCAGAGCCGGTTCCGAAGCGATGGGCAGGGAGAGCACGCCGTTTCCGGTAAGCACCTGCAGGGTAAAGGCCAGCTCCCGGTTCAGCAGAAAGGCGCCCAGCCACAGCAGACGCCCCAGCTTCCGATCCAGCTCCTCGGGGGTACCCCGGAGGGTCATGGTCAGGATCAGCTGTCCCCGCTGGGGCAGCAGCGGCTCCCGGATGGTCAGCTTGCCGGTTTTGGCGCTGAGCTTCCAGTGCACCTGGTTCAGGCTGTCCCCCGGCCGGTACAGCCGCAGATCGTGGTTTTCGGCAAAGCCGCCTCCGGGCTTGGGCACCCAGGTTCGGGGCAGGCAGCGGCTCAGATCCGGCGCCTCGGACAGGGGCAGGGGCAGGGGGCGCACCAGAAGGGTCTTCTCCTCCCGGCGGCGAACCGGGAAGGCAAATAGCCCCAGATAGTCGCATACCCGCACCTTTTCCGGGATGATCCGGTAGGCGCCGCAGTGGTCAGTGGGCAGACCCCGGCTGTCGGAATACAGGAAGGACTGGCCGTCAAAGTACCGCTGCAGCCGCAGCCGCCCCCGGAAGGGGGGGATGGGATAATGGGAGCTGGCCAGGAGAAAGGCTTCCCCCGGCTCCCCCAGGGGGAGGACGTCGGCGCCCCCCGGCTCTGCCCGGAAGGAGAGAATGGCCGGCAGGCTCAGCGCCAGGGACAGCCAGGGCAGCCCCAGGATCAGCAGCAGCGCCAGCCAGGAAAACCACTCCCCGTAGGCCAGATAAAACATGCCGCAGCCCGCCACGGCCAGCAGATAGCAAAGTCGGTTTCCGTACATCGTCAGCGCAGCTTGGGGGCGGGCACGGCGGACAGTAGCTCCTGGAGAATCTGCTCCGCTCCCTTGCCCTGGGATTCGGCCTTGGAGGACAGGATCAGCCGGTGGGCGACGGTATGGACGAAGACCTCCCGCACATCTGCCGGGGTGACATAATCCCGCCCCCGGAGCCGGGCCACGGCTTTTGCCATTGCGGTCACGGAGAGGGTCGCCCGGGGGCTGGCGCCCCGGAGAAGGTATTCGCTGCTGCGGGTGGCGCCGGACAGGGCCACAATATAGTTTACCACGCTGTCGCTCAGGAAGGTGGCCTCCACCTGATCCTGGAGAGCCACCAGCTCCTGGCAGTCCATCAGGGGGGTAAGGGTGTGCAGGGGATTGCCCTCCTGGCGGCACAGAACCATGGCGGCCTCGTCTTTGGGGCTGGGATAGCCCAGGGACAGGCGGATCATAAACCGGTCCATCTGGCTGTCGGGAAGCAGGGAGGTGCCTGCGGCGCCGGTGGGGTTCTGGGTGGCAATGACCACAAAGGGCTGGGGCAGCGGGTGGCTTACCCCGTCCACAGTGACCTGCCCCTCCTCCATGGCTTCCAGCAGCGCCGACTGGGTGCGGGAGGTGGCGCGGTTCAGCTCGTCCGCCAGGAACAGGTTGCACAGCACCGCCCCCGGCTGATACTGCATCCCGCCGCCGGGGCCGGGGATGGAATATCCGGTGACGTCCGAAGGCAGCACGTCCGGGGTAAACTGCATCCGGTTGCAGATGAGGCTCAGCACCCGGGAAAAGGCCAGCGCCATGGTGGTCTTGCCCACCCCGGGGATATCCTCCAGAAGAATGTGGCCCCGGGCCAAAATGGCGGCCAGGACCCAAAGCAAAACCGGATCCTTCCCTACCACGGCTTTGCGCACCTGGGCGAGGATCTGCTGGGCATGGCCGGTGACAGGGTTTTCCTTGGGTTGCATCGGCGTACTCCTTTCCGGGGATCCCCGCGCCGGGGAAGCGGACCCCAAGAGATGTTTTTCCCCATTGTACTATTTTTTGGCCGGAAAAACAAGGCGGTGGGAGGGCGAGAACCTTAAGATTTCCTTTATGCAAAGGGGAAGACTGGATTTTCTTCCGGGAGCGGTGTAATTTTTGTTGCAAACAACCAAAATTGTGTTATGATTAATGTGTGAAATGACTTTATTCTCGGGAGGTTGCGGAATGATGCAGACTGCTGTGGAAGAATACGGCCAAGCGCTGCGCCAGGGTCAGAAGGAATACAAGGAATTGCTGGCGGCGGGAAAGTCTCCCTACCCTGTGGTGCTGGATGAGATCCTGCCGGAAAACGCCTCGGAGACGGTGGTGGACGTGGGGCTGGTGGACATCCCCGTGGAGCGGATCGTGGGCGTGAAATCCGCCGGACGGATCACCGCCTTTACAGCCAGCTTCCTGCCGCTGCTGGAAGTGAAATCCGAGTTTGGAAACAAGTGGGTGAATCTGTGCGCCGCCCACCTGGGGGATACGGGGATTACCGATCCCATTGTCTGCTATGAGTATCTGGGGAACTTCTATGTCCAGGAGGGAAACAAGCGGGTGAGCGTCCTGCGGTATTTCGGCGCGCCCAGCATCGCCGGCAGCGTAAAGCGGGTGATGCCGCCTATGTCCGATTCCCCCCGGATCCGCGCCTATTATGAATTTGTGGAGTTTTACAAAAGCTCCAAACTGTATGCCGTTCAGTTCCGCCATCCCGGGGACTATGCCCGGCTGCTGGCCGCCCTGGGCAAAAAGCCCGGGGAAGCCTGGTCGGAGACGGAGCGCAGAACCTTCAAAGCCTATTTCCATTACTTCCAGGACGCGCTGGAGGAGGTTAAGGCCAAGGATTCGGATGTGCTGGCGGAGGAAGCGCTGCTTTTGTGGCTGGATCTGTATCCCTTCCAGGATTTGGGGCGGCTGACCGCCGGGGAGCTGAAAAAGAGCGTGGCCGCTCTGTGGGAGGACATGGTCTCCAGTTCCAACGAGGACTCGGTGAAGGTGCAGACCAAGGCGAAGGAAGAAAAAAGCAGCTTTTTGAACCGGATCTTCACGGGCATCGACCAGCTTCATGTGGCCTTTGTCCATCAGATGGAGGCGGATGCCGGCAGTCCCTGGGTCATGGGGCATGAGGCGGGCAGAAAGCACCTGGAGGAGGTTTTCGGAGATCAGATCACCACCCGCAGCTACTTCGGCGCCGGGGACTTTGACCGGGCGGAGCTTCTGGTGGAGCAGGCGGTGTCGGAAGGGGCGGATGTGATCTTTACCACCTCCCCGCCCCTGAGCCGGGCTACCCTGAAGGCGGCGGTGAAATATCCCAAGGTGCGGTTCTTCAACTGCTCGGTGGATCAGCCCTATTCCAGCATCCGCACCTACTACGGCCGGATCTACGAAGCGAAATTCATCACCGGCGCCATTGCCGGGGCCATGGCCGGGGAGGATCGGATCGGCTACATTGCCGCCTACCCGATTTTCGGCGTGCTGGCCTCCATCAACGCCTTTGCCCTGGGGGCTTTGCTGACCAATCCCCGGGCGCAGCTGGAGCTGCGCTGGTCCTGCCTTCCGGGCACGCCCCAGGCGGACTTCTACGCCGACGGCATCCGGGTGGTGTCCAACCGGGACGCGCCTACCCAGGAGAAGGTGTATCTGGATCTTTGCAACTACGGCACCTATCTGACGAACGACCGGGGGGAGATGGTTCCTCTGGCTATGCCTGTTTGGGGATGGGGCGAATTCTATGAATACGCCATCCGCAGCATTCTGGAGGGCGGGCTGCGCCGGGAGAAGGGCAGCGCCGTGGCGCTGAATTACTGGCTGGGCATGGACAGCGGCGCCATCGGCATTCAGCTGTCGGACAAGCTGCCCGAGGGAGTGCGCCAAATGGCCAGGATCCTGGAGCGGGGGATGAAGGACGGCTCCATCGATCCCTTCCTGCGGAAAATCCGCGCCCAGGACGGCACGGTGAAAAACGACGGCACCCGGTACTTCACCCCCGGCGAGCTGCTGCACATGGACTGGCTGTGCGATAACATCATCGGCCAGATCCCTCAATATGAGGAAATCCTGCCCAGCTCCAAGCCCATGGTTCGGCAGCTGGGAATATACAGAGACGCCATTGTGGCGGAGAAGGAGGACAAGCCTCATGAAGATTCTGAGCATATCCGATGAGGAGTGTCCCGCCCTGTGGGATTATTACCGCCCGGGGAGATTGGCGGACTATGATCTGATTATCTCCTGCGGGGATTTGAACGCGAAGTATCTGAGCTTTCTGGTGACCATGGCCAGATGCCCGCTGCTGTATGTCCATGGCAACCACGACACCAACTATTCCATCGTGCCTCCGGAGGGGTGCGACTGCATTGACGACCACATCGTTACCTACAACGGCCTGCGGATTCTGGGACTGGGAGGCTGCCGGAAGTATCGCCGGGGAGAGCACCAGTATACGGAATTTCAAATGCGCAGCCGGATCCGCCGGCTGCGCTGGAAGCTGTGGCGGATGGGCGGGGTGGACATTGTTGTCACCCATGCCGCCCCCCAGGGACTGGGGGATTCCGACGATCCTGCCCACTGGGGCTTTGCCGCCCTGCGGACGCTGCTGGACAAGTATCACCCCCAGTACCTGATCCACGGCCACGTCCACATGTCCTACGGCCATGAGGTGCCCCGGACCCTGGAGTACAACGGCACCCGGATCATCAACGCCTATGAGCGTTATGTGCTGGAGATTCCGGATCCCCCGATGAAAAAACCCCGGGAACGGGGGCAGGTGATTTACAAAACCGCCCAGAAGGCAAAAGAGGATCTTTCGAATATCCTTTGATCAGATGATAAAAAAGGAGAGGCTCCATGTTTACAGGCTTTACGCCCCAGACCTTTGATTTTCTCTGGGGCATTCGTATGAACAACCGGCGGGACTGGTTTCTGGAGCACAAGCGGCAGTATGTGGATACCCTTTACGAGCCCATGAAGGCTCTGGGGGCGGAGCTGTTTGAACCCTTCCGGGATCGTCCGGGGGAGATTCTGAAGGTCAGCCGGATTTACCGGGACGCCCGGCTCCACCACCCGGATCCCTATAAGGAGAGCCTGTGGATCTGCATCCGCCGGGACGTGTCCTGGTGGGGTGAGAATCCCTGCCTGTTCTTTGAGCTGTGCCCCGAGGGAGCCAGCTATGGATTTTTCCTGCTGCAGCCCAAAAGCGCCGCCATGGAGCGGTTCCGCCAGACCATTCAGGCGCGGCCCCGGGAGTTTCTGGAGCTTATGGAGCAGACCCGGAAAGCGGTGGGGATGGACGTTTCCGCCCAGTGCTACAAGCGCCCCAAGACCCCGGACAATCCGGACCTGGAGCCGTACTTTGCCTGGAAGGGGCAGATCGGCTGCGTCCGGGAGGAGGCGCCGGGAGACAGCTTGTTCAGCCCGGAGCTGAAGAACCGGGTGGCGGAGCACTTTGCGGGATTGGTTCCCCTGTATGACTACTTCTACAGGATCCTGGGAACCTCCGGGGAAGGGGTTCCGGGCTGAAGGCCGGATCGCTTTGAAAAGGGGCGTCCGGGTCAGAATCGCAGCCGTCCGCGCCTGGCGTTGGGCGCTTCTCCGGGAAGCGCCCAACGCGCAGGGGCGGTTTCAGATTTTCCATAACATGAAAAAGGAGCGTGTACAGATATGAAAACTCCCATCTTTACCGGCATTGCCACTGCCATTGTGACCCCCATGACCAAAACCGGCGTGGACTATGGCGCGCTGGAGCGGTTCCTGGAATTCCAGATCCAAAGCGGCGTCAATGCCATTGTGGTTATGGGAACCACCGGCGAAAATGCCACCATCGAACCGGAGGATCAGACCAGGGTGATCCGGTTTGCCGTGGAAAAGGTTGCCGGGCGGGTACCCGTGATTGCCGGCACCGGCACCAACAACACCCAGCATGTGCTCCACAATACCCGCAACGCCTGCCAGGCAGGGGCGGACGCAGTGCTGGTTGTGACCCCCTACTACAACAAGGCCACCCAGAACGGCCTGGTGGAGCACTTCACCCAGGTGGCGGACGCCTCCACCGTGCCGGTGATTCTGTACAACGTTCCCGGCCGCACCGGGGTGAATCTGCTGCCCAGAACCGTAGCAAAGCTGGCGGAGCATCCCCGGATCAACGCCATCAAGGAAGCCACGGGCAGCATGGCTCAGATGGTGGAGCTGAAGGCGCTGTGCGGAGACGAGATGGTCATTTACTCCGGGGAAGACGCCCTGACCGTTCCCTTTATGGCCATGGGCGGCGCGGGCACCATCAGCGTTCTGAGCAATGTGGCGCCCAGGGAGACGGTGGCCATGGCCGACGCCTGCAAGGCCGGGGATTACAAGACCGCCGCTATGTGGCAGTGCAGGCTGCTGCCGCTGATCAACGCCCTGTTCAGCGAGGTCAACCCCATCCCCGCCAAGGCGGCGGTATCCGCCATGGGCTTTGGAGAGGAGATCCTCCGTCTGCCTCTGACCCCCATGGAGGAGGGCCCCCGGGCGAAGCTGTTTGAAGAAATGCGGAAGCTGGGGATCGAAGTATGAAGGCGGTGATTTGCGGCGCCAACGGCGCCATGGGCAAGCTGCTGTGCGGTCTGCTGGGGGAGGAAACGGCAGGCCGGGTGAGCATTGACGGAGAAAACGGCGCGGCGCGCACCTTTGACGATCTCCCTCAGGTGGACGCGGACATGGTCATCGACTTTTCCCACCACAGCGCCGTGGCGGATGTGCTGGCCTACGCCAGGAGGAAGGGGATCCCGGCGGTTATCGGCACCACCGGCCACAGTGAGGAGGAAAAGGCTCTGATCCGGGAAGCGGCGGGGGAAATCCCCGTGTTCTTCTCCGGAAATATGAGCCTGGGCATCGCCCTGCTGTGCCGCCTGGCCAAAGAGGCGGCGGCGGTGTTCCCCCAGGCGGATATTGAAATTGTGGAGGTGCACCATAACCGGAAGGTGGACGCCCCCAGCGGCACCGCGCTGATGCTCTTCGACGCGGTGAAGGAAGCCCGTCCCCAGGCGGTGGCCCACTGCGGCCGTGCCGGGGAAGGCAGGCGCCTCCCGGAGGAGGTGGGCATCTCCTCCTTGCGCATGGGCACCGTGGTGGGCATCCATGAGGTGCATATCCACACCGGCTCCCAGTGCCTGACCCTGCGCCATGAGGCCGTGACCCGGGCCATGCTGGCCGAGGGGGCGGTGGACGCCGCCCGGTTTATGGTGGGGAAGGCGCCGGGACTTTACGATATGCAAAGCATGCTGGGTAAGGACTGCCTATGAAAGTCACCTATATGAACGGGGCGGGCAACGACTTCATGGTGCTGGACGCCCGGGGGAAGAATCTGGACTTTTCCAGGCTGGCGGTGGAAACCTGCAAGGTAACAAACGCCGACGGCTTTATGGCGGTGGACACCTCCAACCGGGGGGATTTCCGGCTGCATTTTTACAATGCCGACGGCACCCGGGGGGAGATGTGCGGCAACGGCGCCCGGTGCATCTGCCGGTATGCCTATGACCATGGGATTGCCGGGGCGGAAATGACCGTGGAGACCGACGCGGGACTGGTGCCGGGAAAGCGGCTGGATGAAAACCGGTACCGGGTGCAGCTGAACAACCCCGGGGTTCTGGATCTGACCCGGAAGGGAGAAACCGCCTATGTGGAGCTGGGCTGCCCCGGAGTGCCCCACGCGGTGGCGGAATACAAAGGCGACCTGTGGGCAGACGCCCGGAAGCTCCGTCCGGTGATGGAGGAGCTGCGCCATGACCCTGCCTTTCCCAAGGGCGCCAATGTGAATTTCTACCAGGAGCTGTCCCCCGGAGAGATCCGGATTCTCACCTTTGAGCGGGGGGTGGAGGACTATACCCTGGCCTGCGGCACCGGCTGCGGCAGCACCGCCTGTGTGCTGCGGCTGCAGGGACGTCTGCCCGGGGGCGTGCTTACCGCCCACAACCGGGGCGGCACCCTGAAGGTGTCTTTGGAAGAAGCGGGGGGAACGATCACCCGGATCCTCCTGGAAGGCCCCACGGAAGTGGTTCGGGAATATGAGCTGTGATTCAAAAAGCGGGACGGTTCGCGTCCCGCTTTTTGCTGTCCCGGCCGCAAAAAAAGCGCTGCCGAAGCAGCGCTTTTTTGGATTGGGGAATTACATGTCGAAGGGTTCCATGCTCAGCACGGGGTGGCCGACTTCGGACAGGTAGTTCAGCAGGGCCTCGGGATCTTCGGTGCAGATGGTTTCATCGGCGATCATGTCGGTGAAGTTCTCTACGCCGTACATTTCCAGTGCGGTTTTGTCCAGACGCTCCCGCATCTGATCCTTCAGCATCTTGGGCAGCCAGACGATCCGGCCGGGGCCGCCTTCCGCGGCGATGAACTTGTGGGAGGAGATGAAGTGCTTGCCGTGACCCATGAAGCCGGGGGTCTGAACGCCGCCGCCGGTCATGGAGGCCATTTCGGAGAAGGTCATGCCCAGGGGGGTCATGCCGGCGTGCTCACGGCAGGTGATCACCACGCCCATGGACACAGGCTCCACGCCGCAGATGCATTCGAAGCAGCCGCAGGAGGTCATGGGATCCTGGAACAGGGAGTACAGGGTCACGTGCTCCAGGGCGCCGTGGCTGTACTTCTGAACGGCCTCGTCCACGGTGGTGTAACGACCCAGCTTCTCGTCCAGGCAGCCTTCTTTGGGAATGGGCTGGCAGGGGCCGGCGGGATCCAGCTCCTTGGTGGCCTTGGCGTCCAGCCAGGACACGGCGCCGCAAAGACCCAGACGCTCGGGGGTGACGATGCACACGTGGCTGGGGGAGAAGGCCTGGCACATGATGCAGGTGTAGTAGTCGCTGACAGACTCGTCGGTCATGGAGGCAAGACGGGCGTCCCGCTTGTCGAAGATCTCGTTGGCGGCGGCGCGGAGAGCCTTGTTCTGCTGAGCGTCCACAATGATCCGAACCTGGCACTTGTCCACCACGGCCTCGAACTCGCTCTTGACCTTGGCGTAGAGCACTTCGCCCAGGTGACGGAACTTAAAGCCCGCCTCGTAGGAGGCTTTGCTGATCCGGATGCGGATCATGTCCCGCTGACCGGTGTGCATGACGCCCTCGATGCAGTTGATCCAGGAGTGGATCTTCCGCTCCATAACGGACTCAAAGTCCGGCTGCATGGCCTTGCCGGCCACTTCCACGGTGTAGGACAGGGAGATCTTGGAGCCTACGGCCACGTCGTCGATCTCCGGTCCGATGACCTCGATCTTGTGGTCTTCCACTTCGGCGGCTTCCTTGGTCTGAACCAGCTCGAAGCAGTCCACCCGGGAGCCGTCCACTTCCACCTGCATATCGCCCCGGCGGATGATCTCGCCTTCAAAGGCGGTGGCGAAGGACACGGGGATGTCGATGTGGGTGATCTTCAGCTTGATGTCCCGGGCCTCCAGGGAGGTGGCGTTCCACTTGTCGGTATCCAGCTGCTGGATCAGGGACTTGGGAACCCGGAACATATTCTCGGTTTCGTTGGAGACAACCGGGAAGCCCAGGCAGATGGCGCCGGCGCCGTAGGAGACGATCTCGTCGGACAGGGGCTTGTAGGCGTTGACAAAGGCCCGGATGCGATCCATGGTGTACTTGGAAAGGGCGGGGAAGTCGCCGGGGGTGATGTTGCCGAAGATCAGAGCGGCCCGGATGGCTACGGAGACCACATGGATGACAGACTGCATCTCATAGCCCAGAGGCATAACCCGGACGCTCTCGCCCAGCTTCATGCCGGCCTCGGCGCAGTGGCGGATGCAGTCGCCGGTAAGCGTAACCAGAATGCCCTGAGCCTGATAGGACTTGGCCAGAGCCACGGTCTTGGCGGGGTCTTCGTCGCCGCCGATGATCACGGCCACGCCGGGAATGTCGCCAGTGACCAGAGGCACGCCCAGGTTCCGCACAAAGGCGTCGGACAGGTGCCCCAGCTCCGGCTCCGCGTAGGGCTGGGCGCCGTGGATGTACTTCAGCGCTTCCAGGAACTCCGCGCACAGGGCGGAGGCGATGCCGCTTTCAAAGGCGTCGTGGAGGCGGTTGTTGCGGGTCATCTTGGCCTGGATGGTGGCCATGGCGGCTTTCATTTCCCCAAGGGTGGTGATCTTCTCACCGGTAACGCCGTAGTAGCAGGGGAGGGAGTAGGCGGTGTCGGGGAAGGACACTGCCTCGCTCTCGCCATAGGCGGCGATGGCTTCATCAATGGCGGCTACGGTACGGGCGTAGTTGTAGTCGTTACCGCCAAAAACTCGTTCAAAAAGTGTCACGATAGTTCCTCCTAATTATGATACGTCAGGATTCCTCACGATCCAGGATCCCTTTGATTTTCCGAATCTCTTCGATTGCCCCGGGGCAGAAGTCATAGGGAGATTTTCCCAGGCGGTCCGCGTCGATGATCTGGGGGTTGTAGTGGATGAAGCCCAGCAGATCCTCTTCGGGGATTACGGAACGGATGAATTCCTCATCCGCCGGTTCCCGAACCTTGTTGGCCACCACCCGAACCTTTTTCACACCCAGATCCCCGGCCAGCCGCTTAACGTTCCGGTAGGTCTGCACCGACCGGGCGCCCGGCTCAATGACCACGATGAACTGATCCATGTTGGCGGCGGTGCCCCGTCCCAGGTGCTCCAGTCCCGCTTCCATGTCCATGATCACCACGTCGTTTTTCCGGTAGGTCAGGGCGGAGAGAATGGATTTGAGCATCACGTGCTCCGGACAGACGCAGCCGCTGCCGCCCACGTCTACAGTGCCCATGACCAGCAGCTTCACGCCGTTGATATCCTTGGAAAAGGTATCGGGAATGTCCGCTACGTAGGGGTTGAGCTTGTAAAACTGGTTGGCGGCGCTGGCGCCGGTGCGTTCTTCCACCAGGGTGCGCATTTTGGAAATGGGAACGATGGCGTCCACTTCCTCTTGGCTCAGACCCAGAGCCAGCCCCAGGTTGGCGTCGGGATCCACGTCGGCAGCCAGGACGGTGCGCCCTTCGTCGGCGTAGAGCCGCGCCAAGGTAGAGGACAGGGTGGTTTTTCCCACGCCGCCTTTACCGGTAATCGCTACTTTCATCGGAAAGACCTCGTTGCTTCAGAAAAGATATCAGATGCCCAGAGCGGCACGCTTGGCTTCGATGCACTCGATCATCTTGTCGCCCAGCTTGTCAATGTCGGTTTCCACCACGAACCGGGCTTCCACCCAATCCTTGATGCCGTGATCGCCCTGGAGCAGAGCGGTGACTTCCTCGGAGCCCTTGGTGTAGGGATCCACGCCCAGGAAGGTCTCAATGCCGGTGGCCACCACGTAGTTGCCGATGGACACGGCCTTCTCGGACATCCATTCGGGGGCGCAGCCCACCACGGGAACCTGGGAGATGGGAATGCCCCAGTCCTTGGCAATGTCCGCGGCCAGGATCATCATACGGGAGATGTCCACGCAGGAGCCCATGTGCAGCACAGGAGGAATGCCTGCCAGCTCGCAAACCCGCTTCAGGCCCGCGCCGCAGGATTCCTTGGCCTTTTCCGGATCCATCAGGCCGGCCTTGGCGGCAGCCTGGGCGGAGCAGCCGGAGACGATGAGGAGGATGTCGTTCTCCAGCATCTTCTTCATCAGGCCGATGTGGGCGGAGTCGGGACGAACCTTGGGGTTGTTGCAGCCGACCATGGCCACGGCGCCCCGGAGAACGCCGGAATGGACGCACTCGATCAGCGGCTTGGTGGTGCCGAACGTATCCACCTGGGAGTTGGCAACGCCGTCGAGCACCTTCTTGATGGCCTCCACGGAGTAGCCCACCCGGGCGTGCTGCTTCTGGCTGGGGATGTTCACCAGCTCGGTCTTCCGGTTCTGGAAGTTCTCAATGGCCATCTTCACAATCGCCTTGGCGTTTTCGCCGGCGGTCTCGGCATGGAACTGGATGAACTCGGAGTCGGGCATCCGGGCAATGGGGGAGGTGGTAATGAACTTGGTATGGAAGCACTTGCTCAGGGGACCCAGAGCGGGGAAGATGCACTGCACGTCCACCACAATGGCTTCGCAGGCGCCGGTGAGAACCACGTTCTCCTGGTTCAGGAAGTTGCCGGCCATGGGGATGCCGTGGCGCATGGCCACTTCGTTGGAGGTGCAGCACACGCCGGAGACGGTGATGCCCTTGGCGCCCAGGCTCTTGGCATAGGCGATCATTTCCGGATCGTTGGCGTAGTAGACGACCATTTCGGACAGGGAGGGGTCATGGCCGTGGACGACGATGTTGACATTGTCCTTTTCCATCACGCCGATGTTGGCGGTGGTGTCCACGGGCTTGGGGGTGCCGAACATCACGTCGGAGAACTCGGTGCCCATCATGGAGCCGCCCCAGCCGTCGGACAGGCCGGCCCGGAGAGCCTGACGGATCAGGGCTTCCGGCAGGGAGGAACAGCCCATATGGGTCATGTGCAGGGACTGGGAAACCTCCCGGTCAATGGCCCGGGGCTCAATTTCCGCAGCCTTCCACAGATCCTGGGTGTGCTGGGGAGCCCGCTTCAGGAACCGCTGGGTGCCGAAGGGCTTGCCGTACTCCAGCAGGCCGATTTCGGCCATCTCGTGGGCCAGGTCGTAGATGTCCTTGCCCTCGGTTTCCACGCCCCATTCCTTGGCGATGCGGATCAGCTTCTCAGGATCCTTGACCTGGTAGTTGCCGCCCTCCCGGGTCTGGTGCAGGGTGTGCATGATCTCACGGCCGTGGTCAGAGTGGGTGGCGGCGCCGCCGGCGGTGAAGCGCAGGTAGTTCCGGGCGACGATGCCGTGGACGTCGCAGCCGCAGATCCCCCGGGGGGCTTTCTTGGTGATGCGGCAGGGGCCCATGGAGCAAATGCGGCAGCAGGTGCCGGATTCGCCGAAGCCGCAGTGAGGAGTCTGGTTCTTGACACGCTGCTGCCAGGTGTCGGCGCCGACCTTCTGCGCGTTTTCCAGCAGAGAGTTGGTGGCAGCTTCCATCTCCTCGATGGTGGTTAAAGATGCCCAATCCTTCAAAGTGATTTCCTCCTATTAGTTGATGATACTTCAAAATAACGGATAGGAACAGTATGCCAGGGCATACTGTATCGATAATATTTTACTAATTCACATAAGGAATGTCAATCGTGTAAATATGAGAAAATATGCCTGATTTTTCCATCCCCCCCCGGGGGGATTTTGGTGGTTTTATCGTATAGCATCAAGATATTGCGGGTGTCTGATCGAACAGCCACTAAATCGTGTGGTTTCCGGGCGTTTTCTCGCCGCGAAGGTTTCCCAAAATGGCTCCCTGGGGCGGGGAAAAATGTCCGCGGAACACGGACAAAGGAATTCCCGGGAGCCGCGGCTCCCGGGAATGGGTTTGTCACTGATTTACCACATCAACGGCCAGCAGATGGTACTGCTCCAGCCAGGCCAGGGTGTTTTCCGAATCCGGATAGACACTGATCCAGTCGTAACGCTCATCGCCATCGGCATCGGGGAAGCGCAGCAGGATGTTGATTTCCGTCATGGTGCTTTCCTCCTCTCCTGCCGGCTGGTACAGGAAGGAGCCGGTGTGCCAGAAGATGGACTGGGCCATGGTCCGGTCTTCAAAGTCGGCCAGCACCGCCTGACGCAGCTGCTCCAGCGCCTCTTCGCTGTTGGCGGCAAGGATAAGCTCCCGATCGGTGATGCAATCTACGCTTTCAAGCTGAACCTGGTTCACAGGAACGGTTCCCTCCAGGAACCCCAGCGGCGTCTCATGCTGATAGAAGGCGAACTCAGGACGGCTGGCATACTCCCGGTAAATGTCTCCGGCTTCGGTGTCCGCCCAGACGATGTAGCTCCGGCGGACGGTTCTGCCGTTGTTCAGCTGGTAGGTCAGGGTGAAGACCCCTCTGCGGCGGGTTTGGATCGTCTCTGTAAACTCCAGCTCCGGGTGGTATTGACCCGACTGATCCACCGGGACAATCCCCGAGGGGACGTCCTGGGAATCTTCCAGCGCCAGCTGGTGGAGCCGGATGATGGCGTCGATGTCCTGGGGATCGGTGTAGGCCATGCCGCCGCTGTATGTCAGACTGACCGACGATACGCTGCCGCTGTCCGGCACCCAGGAGGAGATGCCCAGCACGTCCAGGCGGGTCAGCACCAGGCTCAGAGCCAGCGCCAGGGTAAGAATGGCCAGGTGTCCGATGGATTTGGGCTGGAATACCCGGGTGCTGCGGCGGATCACCATCCGGGCGCCGAACCAGCCGATGGCCAGCCCTGCCAACAGAAGCAGTTGGACAATGGAAGACGTGAACGGGCCGTTGGCGGTCAGGGTATCGTCTATGCTCCTGGCGGTGTAGAAGGCGAAATAGGCGCAGGCAATGGAGACGGCTGTCTGAATTACCGGCTCTAGCACCGGGTAGACCAGCAGATCTCCCGTCCGCTCCACCTTCCGCCGGCGGTACAGCAGCAGCGCCCCCAGGGCGAAGGCCGCCCCGGCCAGAGCCAAAATCCCCAGCCGGCCAAACTGATCCCAGCAGACGGTATAGGTGGTGGTGAAGGCATCCCCCTGCTGATAGGCGGTGTCATACATCCGGGACGTGGCCATGGGGAATTCATAGTATGGGTTGCTGCTCATTCCCATGAGGGGGGTCAGGCTGGACGCTAGGGCTGTGGGCGTGATTACGCCGTAGAGCAGGGGGGTATAGAGACTGTGGATGATGGCATAGCACAGGTAGGCGCCGAACTGGAGCAGGAAGTACATCAGACCCAGCCCCAGGTAGTTCCCGGCGCACTGCACGCACAGCAGGGCAATGCCGAAGCAGCACAGGTATTGCAGATTGGCACCCAGGAACCACAGAGGCGCCATGAGCCAGGCGTCGGTGACATGGGTGCCGGCCAGCAGGGGCAGCGCCACCAGAGCCGCCAGGAAGGTGGGCACCAGGCTGAAAAACAGACCCGAAACCAGGTGGGTGAAAAACCAGGTTTCCCGGCGCACAGGCAGGGCGTGGATGCTGCTGCACATCCGGCTGTTGAACAGGTCGGAAAACAGGGCGCCGGCGGTCAGCAGGGCGTAGATCAGGTTGACCAACGCCATGAACGGGAGCAGATCGTCCATGGACACGGCAAAGCCGTAGTACACTTCCACGCCGGTGGGCTGGTTGTGCAGCAGGATCATGCCCAGCACCAGGCACAGCAGGTACAGCCCCCACAGCGGGGCAAACCGGGTCAGATCTTTCCGGAAAATGGTTTTCTCAAAGCAGAATGTCTTTGACCGCATAGTTTACACCTCCCAGTTCATAAATGAAAATCTCTTCCAGGGAAAGGGGCAGAATATCGAAGTAGGCGGGCTTGACGGCGCTGGCCTTGGTGCTGATTTCCCAGGCGGCCCCCCGGACGATCAGGGTTTTCATCCGGCCGGAGGCGGATTCGTGGAGAATGTCCAGCCCCTCCGGAATGGCGCCCACGATCTGCAGCTTGTGGGTAGCCCCCTGCATATCCGCCAGGGCTTTTTCCAGGAGCATCTTTCCGTGATCCATAATGCCCACATGGTCGCACACGTCCTCCAGCTCCCGGAGGTTGTGGGAGGAGATGAGCACCGTGGTGCCGTGCTCCGCCACGTCGGACAGGATCAGGCTCATCACCTGCCGGCGCATCACCGGATCCAGGCCGTCCACCGGCTCGTCCAGCAAAATCACCTGGGGATGGATGCTCAGGGTCAGCTGAAAGGCAGCCTGCTTCTGCATGCCCTTGGAGAACCGGCGGATGGGGTCGGTTTTGGGCAGCTGAAAAATCTCATGGAGCCGCAGGAACAGCTCCCGGTCAAAGGTTTTGTAGATCCCCTGGTAGAATTTGGCCATATCTTCCAAGGTGGCGCCGGGGTAGCAGAATATCTCGTCGGGAATATAGCCGATGGTCTGCTTCACCTCCGGATTTTCCCAGACGCTCCGGCCGCCCACGGTCACTTCCCCGGCGTCCGGACGGTAGACTCCCGCCAGGTGGCGGATGGCTGTGGACTTGCCCGCGCCGTTGGGACCCACCAGGCCGTACACCGCCCCCGCCGGAACGGTCAGGCTCAGATCATCCAAGGCCCGAAAGGTGCCGAAGGTCTTGGACAGATGTTTGATGTTCAGCATGTTTTCTTCTCTCCTTCCTGCAGCCGCTCCACCAGGGTCTGCCGCAGCACCCCCAGGGCGATCAGTGAGGCGGTAGCCTCGTCAAAGGTATTGTACCAGCGCTGGATCTCCCGCTGCTGCCCCAGGTCGTTGCCGCAGACAAAGCAGCCTTTGCCCGGCACGGTGGCGATCCAGCCCTCGGATTCCAGCTGCCGGTAGGCTCGCTGGATGGTGTTGGGGTTGATGGCCAGACTGGCAGCCATCTCCCGGACGCTGGGGAGCTTCTCTCCGGGAAGCAATACCCCGGTGGAGATCTGTTCCCGCAGACCGTCAAAGATTTGGGTGTAGATTGGCCGGGCGTCCCGATAGTCCAGATGTACCATATGATCCCTCCTCATGGCTGTACTAACTGTATTACCAGTGTTAGTACAGTTAGTATAGCACACCGCCCTGCCGCTGTCAACGGCAGGGCGGTTTAAGAATTGCTTAAGCCCGGATAAAACCGGCGGACGGGAGAACGGGGGCGGCCGTCAGCCGGCGGTCTGCGCCCACAGGGCGATGGCTTTGCGCTCCGGGGGGAACAGGTTTTCCGGCAGGGCGTCCCGGGGGAAGAACCGCAGCTGCCGCACCTCGGAATCCTGGGCGCGCAGCGTGCCGGAATAGTCCCGGCACCGGTAGACCACAGCGATCATGCACACCTGATCCCCGTTGGGATAGGTGTGCGCCATATCCGCTCCGGAGAGGATGGTAAACAGCTCCAGGGTATTGGCCTGAAGGCCGGTTTCCTCCCGAACCTCCCGCCGGGCGGCGTCTTCCAGGGATTCATACAGCTCCACGGCGCCTCCGGCATAGCCCCAGCAGCCGCAGTCCCGGCGCTGCTGCAGCAGGATCCGGCCCTGGGGATCCTCCAGAATCACCCCGGCGCCCACCTGGATCAGGGGACGGTGCCCCACCAGCTTCCGCAGCTCCGCGATATAGTCCGACATGGAAGCCTCCTTACTCGATTTCCACCAGCTCGGCCTGGAGCTCGCTCCGGCGGATCAGGAAGCGGCGGATGGCAAACAGCCCGGCAATGCAGGCGACGCAGGCCAGGTTGCTCCAGGGATCGTCGTGGCTGAGGATCACGTGCCGGGTGATGGCCACGGTAAGCACCTCCAGAATGTTGGCGGGGGTGGTGTCAATGAGCATTCGCACAAACTCCAGACCCACCACAATGGCCAGCAGATTGTGGAGCATATGCTGCACATCCTCAAAGTAGCCCGCCTGGGTGAACATGTGGTACACCTCCAGCCCCAGGGAAATGATCAGTGCCAGCAGGGTCAGCCCGGCAATCACCTGCTCGGAGAAGTGCAGAATCCGGCGGAACCGGTGCTCCACCCGCTTGTCCCGGGTCTGGATCCGTTCGATTTTCTCCTGGATCCTGGGGTCGTTGGAATGGTATGTGGTGCTCATCGGCGATCCCTCCCAAAGTATTTTGAATAAACCCATTATACAAAAAAACCCGGGAAAAGAAAAGGGGGTAAGGGAATTTTATCGCCCCAAATGGGCTTCCATTTCCTTCCGGGTGTCCTCCAGCTCCCGGCGCAGCTCCCGGGCGGACATCCGCAGCACCCCGCTGCGGAAGGCGGACAGCTGCACCAGGGCGTCGGAGGTGGCCACCTTTACCCAATAGCTGCTGCCGATGCGGTCGGCCAGGGCTTCCAGGTAGGCGTCGGCGGTTTCGCCCTCCCGGGTATAGACCACCTGAATGTTGTGGAACCGGGTTTTTTCTCCGGGACTGCCTTTGCGCTTGTAGCCGTCGAAGACCACCACCACATGGCGCTTGGTAAAGCCCGCGTAGCTGGAAAGCCAGTCGCACAGCCGCCGCCGGGCGGCGTCCAGATCCCCTTTGGCCTGGTCGGCCAGATCCTCCCAGGCGAAGATGATGTTGTACCCGTCCACCAGCAGATAGGTCTCCTTGGGCGGGCGGATGGAAATCTCTTCGGTGGCCGGGTGCTCCCGGGCTTTGGCGCCGTACTGGGGCCGGCGGATGGGGCCGAACTCCCGCTCCATGATCTTTTCCAGCTCCCGCTCCTCCGCCTGCAGGTTCCTGGTGAGAATGACGGGGGGCTTTTCCGCCTTCCGGCCGCTTTCCAGGTGCATATAGGACGCTACCTGATCCCATTTGACGGTGAAGCCCCCGCCGTGGGCGCAGAATACGGAATCCGGGGTGTTTTCCACATCGGCCTCCGGGTCGTATCCCGTCTCCCGGATGACGGTTTCCGGGTCGTGGCAGGGGGCATAGCCCCGGAAGGACAGCTGCATCCGCCCCCGTCCCTGGGTATAGGCCGCCAGGGTCTGGGGATAGGAACCCACCCGGGCGGCGGGCACCACCCCCCGAAGGGTGGAAACCGCCCCCTGGGTCTGCGGCGGGTCGAAGCTGCCGGACATGGCCCGGATATCGGTGATGGCACGGCCGATCTGCTCCGGGGGCATGGTCAGGGTGAAGGCGTACCAGGGCTCCAGGAGCACGGATCTTGCCTGCATCAGCCCCTGGCGCACCGCCCGGTAGGTGGCCTGGCGGAAATCCCCTCCCTCCGTATGCTTCTGGTGAGCCTTTCCCGCCAGAAGGGTGATCTTCAGATCGGTGATGGGCGCGCCGGTAAGCACTCCCAGGTGGGTCTTTTCCCCCAAATGGGTCAGAATCAGGTTTTGGTAGTTTTCCTCCAGCACATCCCGGGGACAGACGGTGTCAAACACCAGCCCGGAGCCTTGGGGCAGGGGGGAGAGCAGCAGGTGCACCTCCGCGTAGTGGCGCAGAGGCTCGAAATGTCCCACCCCCTCCACGGTATCGGCAATGGTTTCCTTGTAAAAGATCCGAGGCTCGTCCAGGGTGATTTCCAGATCCAGCCGCTCCCGGGCAAGGGCGCGCAGAACCTCCAGCTGCACCTGCCCCATGATCTGCACATGGAGCTGCTCCTTCTGCCACAGCAGCTTCAGCTGCGGCTCTTCCTCCTCCAGCTGCCGCAGCCTGGGCAGCGCCTGCACCGGATCCGTTCCGGCGGGAAGATTCACCCGATAGGTCATCACCGGCTCCATCACCCAGGCGGCATCCCGGGTCTCGGCGCCCAGACCCTGGCCGGCGTAGGTTTCCGTCAGGCCGGTGACTGCCGCCAGCTCCCCGGCAAAGATTTCCTTTGCCTGGGTAAATTTCTCCCCGGAATACCGGCGCAGCTGCAGGGGCTTTTCCTCCCGGAGCTGGCCGTCCTTGTTTTTGTAGGTCAGAGGAGACCGGACCTTCAGGCTGCCTCCGGTGACTTTCAGCCAGGTAAGGCGGCTGCCGTCCCGGGAGATCTTGTACACCCGGGCGGCAAACGCCGCTGGATACACCGGCTCCGGGGCATACCGATCCAGCACCGCCAGCAGATCCGCCACCCCCTGAAGATGCAATGCGGAGCCGAAGATACAGGGGAAGAGCTTCCGCTGAGCCACCAGCTTCTGAAGGCTCTCCCGGGACACCTGGCCGGTTTCCAGGAAGGCTTCCAAAAGGGATTCGTCGCACAGGGCGGCGTTTTCCGCGATGGTCTCCGGAGCCGCCTGGAAGTCCGCGCAGCCGGGCGCCAGCTGGGTTTGCAGCTGGGTCAGCAGCGCGGCTCGGTCGGCTCCGGGCAGATCCATTTTGTTGATGAACAGAAACACCGGCACCTGGAAGCGCTCCAGCAGCTGCCAAAGGGTCAGGGTATGGGCCTGGATCCCGTCGGTGCCGCTGATCACCAGCACCGCGCAGTCCAGCACCGGCATCACCCGCTCCGCCTCCGGGGCAAAGTCCGCGTGCCCCGGGGTATCCATCAGGGTGATCTCCCGGCTGGGGGTGGAGAATACGGCCTGCTTGGAGAAAATGGTAATCCCCCTGGCCCGCTCCAAGGCGTGGCTGTCCAGGAAGGCGTCGGCGTGATCCACCCGCCCCAGACGCCGCCGGGCGCCGCTGAGGTACAGCAGCGCCTCGCTGAGGGTGGTTTTTCCCGCGTCCACATGGGCCAATAGAGCAATACTACATGGCGCTTTTTTCGGTTCATTACGCATAACAACATGGCCCCCTGACCTGCTTAGTAAGGGTATTATAGCAGGTCAAGGGGCTTTCGTCGATAGAAT
>CALXDT010000134.1 GCA_944387125.1 uncultured Oscillospiraceae bacterium
AATCCCTTTACCCAGATAAAATCTGCTTTCCCAGTTACCTGGAATAAGCAAAGAAGACTTCCCAGCATCAGAATGTAGGCGGCGGCCTGATATGCGTGCCTGGTCAGAAGAGAAGCCCCCTGAATGGAGAGAAGGACGGCCGCAGCGGCGAACATGGGTTCCGCGGGAGAGAGGGTTTGTCCGGTGATCCGCAGCAGCCTGCGCAGGCTGAGCATAAAATTGATCAGATGCGTGATAAAGAAGCTGAGAAAGTATCCTTGCATTCCGAAACGGGGCAGAAGCAGGTAGAGCAAGAGAATATCCATAGCGGATGTGAAAATGTTATATCGAACACAGACCTTTTGCTGCCCCAGTCCTTTGGTCATGGCGTCGGTCAGGGCATCACAGTACAGCATGGGGATCAGCAGGGAATACCATTTCAGCGTGCTGCCGGCCTCGGTGGTGTGGTAGAGGCTCAGGCAAAGGGGCTCTGCCAGCAGAAACATCAGCCCGGAAAAGAAGATCCCGTACAGCAGAGCGGCTTTCAGGCTCCTGTGAACCAAATAGGCAATCCGTTCCCGGCTTCCCGCTGCCGCGCAGCGGGCCAGCTCGGGAATCAGCAGTTCTGCCAGTCCGAATAAGATGCAGGCCGGAAACATCATTACCGGAAAAACCATTCCGCTGATCATACCGAATGCCGCCAATGGCTCTGCAACCATGGGCGCCAAAGCCAGCCGCCTGGGCACCATCAGATTCTCCGTGGTATTTAAGCCGGATTTCACAACGTCTCCCAGGGCCAGGGGCAGTGCGGCCTGAAGCAGGCGGCGTTTCATAGGAATTTTTGCAGCGGTTTCGGCTTTTTCCCGAATCCGTAAAAGGATCAGGCAGGTCAGTGTCAGACAGCTGCCCAGCCCGCTTCCCAGAATGACACACTGACAGGCCCGTCCGGCGTCATCACCTGCCCAGAAGTGCAGGGACAGCAGTGTAACAGCCATGGAACACAGCTGCTCGGCTGCTTCCACAGCAGCCAGCGCGCCTATGCGGCTGCCTGCCGTAAAATACCCGGTCATGACGCCGCACAGGCAGGTGACGGGCAGGAAAGCACAGAACAGCCGCAAGGCCCCAAGGGTTTCCGATTCCCCAATCCATTCTTGGGCAATCCAGGGAGACAGGGCATAGAGCAGCGCGGAAACGATGCCGCTGCACAAAATGCTGTAGAGAAAGCACGCGGACAGCACCCATCTGATATTTCCGGGCTTCTTCCGACCCAGCTCTTCTGCTGTCAGATACATGGCTGCTGTCCGCACGCCGGCGATCCCGGCTACCAGAGCCAGATTCCCGACAGACAGAACCAATTGCAGCAGGCCCACCCCGGCAGCGCCGATCTGCCCGGATACATACACTTGAAACGAGGTGCCCACCAACCGAAGCAGCAGATTCACCCCGGTAAGCAGCAGGGCGGAATAGAATATGGGAATGTTCTTTGACAAAGGAATCCCCCCTTGTCCACAGTTTATGCGGACAAGGGGGGATTAGAACGGCAGAAACGGGGGGTAAGGGGTTATTCAGAGGTTTCGGAATCCTCGGGATTGAAGGCTCGGCAATAAAGGGTCAGCGGGCATTCCCCGCATTTGGGATTTCGGGCGGTGCAGCAATCCCGGCCGAACAGAACGATCCGGTGGCAAAAATCAGAGCTTTCCTCCGGAGGAAGTATGGCACGAAGCTGACGCTCCACCTGCTCCGGATCCTTTCCGCTGCTCAGCCCCAAACGGCCGCAGATGCGGATACAATGGGTATCGCATACCACGCTTCCGGGGACGCCGTAAAGATCGCCCAGAAGCAGGTTCGCAGTTTTCCGACCGACGCCCGGGATCCGCAGGAGCTCCTCCATGGTTCCGGGAACCTTTCCGCCGTAATCAGACAGAAGCATCTGACAGCCCAGTACGATATCCCGCGCCTTATGCTTGTAAAATCCGCAGGAATGCACCAGCTGTTCCACATGGGAAATCTCCGCGGAGGCCATGGCCTCCAGGGTTGGGTAGGCAGCGAACAAAGCGGGCGTCACCAGGTTTACCCGGGCATCGGTACATTGGGCGGAGAGCCGGACGGCAATCATCAGCTGGTAATCCTTCTGGTAGTGCAGCGCGCAGGGGGCTTCCCCATAGCGCTGCTTCAGGATTTCGATGATCTGAGTGACTTTTTCCTCCATAAGAATCGTTCCTTTGTCTGTTTGTATTTCCTTTATAACACAAATTCAGGAGAAAAGCAACCGGCACCTTGTATTCGGGCTTAAAGAACGTCTTCCGGCATCTGCGCGCTTAATGCCGAGATCTCATAGGCTGTCCGCTCCTCGCTGCCGGAGCCGGTGACTTTGGTATAGACCCTGCTTTGCAGCCGCCCGCAGATCCGCAGCTGATCACGGGTACTGCACCGGGAGGCATCCAACGCGGTTCGTCCCCAAAGGATGCACGGCAGATAGTCGGCGCGGCGGAAGGCCCGGGGAACAGCCAGCATCACATCGCAGATCTCCCGCCCCAGGGGCGTGCGCCGATAGGTGGGATCCCTGCAGATGGCGCCTTCCAAAATCACCTCGTTAAGCGGCTCCCCGTCCTCGCAGAGGATGTTCTGGGCAAATACAAAAATCAGCAAATGCCGCCGTCCCTCGCTGCGAATGTTGTGCGACCGTACCTGACCGGTAATTGTGAGCATTTCGCCGTTGGACAGATCCATGGCGTTCAGAATGCTTTCTTCCGCAATCACCGGCAGGGTATCCACGGTGCCGGAGAGCCGGGGCACGTCCAGAAAAAAGCGAAAGAATCTGCGGTTGTGGTTTTCGTGGGAGAACTGCGGCAGTGAGACCAAGGCGCCCCGGAGGATAATTTGATTTGTGATTTGTTCCATGCTACCACCTCAAGCAACAGATGTATGGAACATCCTATGCTTGTTCGGCGGAAACAGAACCTGGGGGCGCATCCGCCTTTGACGCGCCCCCAGGACAATTTATTGAATATGACTGTGATTGTTGATATGATCCTGACAATAGCAGTAATAGCCCTTGCACCGGGAACAGTAGCGGAACTCCAGCTCCGGATTGGAAACGTCGGTGCGTCCGCAAACGGTGCACCGGTGGGTGTAGGGAGCCTTGACGGGCGTGCCGGAGGGTTTGTGGGCGGAAGTGTCAAAGTGGATAACCTTTGCCTTCTGCGGGCGGCGGAACAGCTTCCGGGCATTTATCCGCCAGGACTGGGGGATCACGTTCAGGACATCCTTGCCAAAGAACAGGAAATAGTTTGCCAGGGAGATAACGGAGAAGAAGTTGTAGGGGAAGGGATAGGTGAACAGGTCGATCACCACAATCACCAGGTCAAACAGGGCGAAGATCCAGGCCTTCACCGGAATAATATAAAACAGCAGGAATGTGGCGTTGGGATACAGGGTGGCGTAGGACAGGAACAGGCTCAGGTTCAGGTAGACCACGCTGGCGGTTCCGCCGAAGATCATGCAGTAGATATCCATCATCAGCATGCCGGAAAAATAGAACAGGTTGAATTTCAGCGTGCCCCAGTAATTCTCCATGGCGCGCCCCAGGGAGTAGTAGCAGAACAATGAGATGGCGGTGATCAGGAGGTTTCCGCTGTCGTAGGTCAGACAGTAGGTAAACAGCCGCCAAATCTGTCCCTGCAGGATCAGTTCCCTGTCAAAGCACAGCAGGTAGTACAGGTAGCTGTTGTTGGCAAACTGGCTCATCAGATAGACCACCGCTGTGCCAAGAACCACATACAGCATCAAATTGGGAATTCCTTTGTTCTTGTTGCGGATGCAGAACAGCTCGAATTTCCTCCGGATATTATTCATGTCGGTGTTGATCCCCCATTCCGCCTTTTCAGGCAGCAGATGTATAAATGATATGCGCAAGAAGCCGGTGTCGGGACATTGGCTAAAATGTGACGTAACACATTTTACCAGCAATTTTTCAAAAAGTCTATAAAGGATTTGTGAACATTCGGGAAATGGGGCAGGGGTTTGGCGGCAAGTCCGCAGCTGCCGCTGCATTCTCCTTTATAAAATTCCCAGACCCCGGGAGGGAGCGGCGGAATGTTGAATCTTATTCTTGTATTTTTCCAGAATTGTGGTATAATAGCCCCAAAGCAATTGCTATGCCGGCGGCACCGGCAGCATCATATAAAATGCGGGCTGTGTTTTACATACAGCCAATATTCAGGAGGTAAATCCAATGGCGGAATCTAAGCAGTATATTACCCAGGATCAGGAATACGGCACCGTATTGATCTCTGAGGACGTAATCGCGACCATCATTGAACATACGCTGACGGAAGTGGAAGGCGTGGTCAAAGGCGGCAGCGAAGTTGTGGGAAAGAAAAGCTGGGGCAAGGGCATTCGCATCACCATCGCTGAGGACAATACCCTGACCCTTGGCTGCAATGTGGTGGTCGCTTACGGCGAAAGTGTCGTGAATGTGGCGAAGGCCGTTCAATCGGCTGTTACCAACGCGGTGGAATCTGTCACCGGCGTAACGGTTGCGGATGTCCATGTCAACGTCTGCGGCATTGTCCGTAAGTAAGGACTGGCTATGACCAGAGGCAATGCCAGAGAACTGGCGCTTCACCTGATTTACGGGCGGATCTTTACCGGTGAGGCACCGGATCAGATTGTTTCCACCCGCTTGGACAAGGCGTATTATGAAAAACTCGCTGGGGAACATGCGGTTTACGCAGAACGTCCCAGCCGTGCCCAGCTGCGCTACATAGACACCATTGTGGATGGAATTGCCAACCGGGAAGAAGATCTGAACGCCCGGATCGCCCAATTCTCCATCGGCTGGGATATCAGCAGGATTACCCGCCTGGCCCGCTGCATTATGCAGCTGGCAATGTATGAGATTCTCTATATGGAGGATATTCCTACAGCCGTTTCTGTATCGGAAGCAGTGCGTATCGCCAAAAAGTATGACGGGGATGACGCAGGCTCCTTTGTCAATGGTATTCTGGGCAGCTTTGTCAGAAGCCTGGAAGTGCCTGTGAAAGAGGATGCTCCATGAGCGTTATCGGCATCGATACCAGTAATTATACCACCTCCATCGCGTTTTATGACGGGAAAGACGGAGAAAACTGCTCAAGGATTTTGCCTGTGAAGCAGGGGGAGCTGGGTCTGCGTCAGTCCGACGCGGTGTTCGCGCATACCAAAAGCCTGCCGGAGCTTTCCGGCAGGCTGTTTTCCCATGTGCGCGGAGAGGACATCACCGGCGTGGGCGTCAGCACACGCCCCCGGGCTGTGGCGGGCAGCTATATGCCCTGCTTCCTGGTGGGCTACTCCCACGGCAAGCTGCTGGCTGACGCCCTTGGCGTCCCGCTGATCGAGGTTTCCCATCAGCAGGGGCATGTGGCTGCGTCCTTGTGGAGCAGCGGGCACATGGAGCTGATGGAGCAGCCCCATTTGGCCTGGCATTTGTCCGGCGGAACCACGGAGCTTTTGCTGGTGGAGCCGGAGGGAAGGAACGTTTCCTGCACCCGGATCGGCGGTACCACGGATATTTCTGCCGGCCAGCTGATCGACAGAACGGCGCAGCTTCTGGGTCTGCCTTTCCCCGGAGGAAAGCATCTGGACGCGCTGAGCAAGGAGGCGGAGCATCAGGCGTTCTTCCGGGTCAAATGCGCCAATGGGGAATTTTCCCTGTCCGGTGTACAGAATAAGGTGCAGCAATACTATGCCTCCGGAAAGACTCCGGCGGAGACTGCCGCCTATTCCCTCGGCTCGGTAATCCACGGGGTCTTCACAGCGACCCAGCAGGCTATGGCGGCTTATCCGGGGCTGCGGGTGGTATTTTCCGGGGGAGTGGCATCCAATTCCCTGCTTCGGCAGAAAATGGAGCCGCTGAAGCCGATTTTCGCCCAGCCGCAATTCTCTGCGGACAATGCCATGGGCGTGGCGGTTCTGGCCTATCGGGCTTTGGAGGAATGACATGGAACAAAAGATTTTGTCCATAACCCAATTGAATGAATATCTCCGGGGTAAGCTGGATGCGGATCCCTTTTTAAATCAGGTGGCTGTCCGGGGAGAAATCAGCAACTACAAGCTCTACCCCTCGGGGCATCACTACTTTACGCTGAAAGATGAGACCAGCGCCCTGAAATGCGTTATGTTCAAGGGAAATGCCGCGCGTCTGCGCTTTCGCCCGGAAAATGGAATGAAGGTGCTGGCAGCGGGAAAGATCTCCGTCTATCCCAGAGACGGCGCCTATCAGCTGTACTGCACGGCCATGGCTGTTGACGGCGTGGGAGATCTGTATGCGGCGTTCGAACAGCTGAAAAAGAAACTGGCTGCCCAGGGGCTGTTTGACCAGGCGCATAAAAAGCCGTTGCCCCGGTATCCTGGAACCATTGGCATCATTACCAGCTCCGCCGGCGCGGC
The DNA here is from genome assembly GCA_944387125.1 of uncultured Oscillospiraceae bacterium. Taxonomy (GTDB): domain Bacteria; phylum Bacillota; class Clostridia; order Oscillospirales; family Oscillospiraceae; genus Faecousia. Next base: position 6,409 of record CALXDT010000134.1, read on the forward strand.
CGTTCATGATATGCTGCGTATTCTGAGACGGCGTTACCCCTTGACCCGGGTGCGGCTGCTGCCGGTTCGGGTGCAGGGGGCTGAGGCGCCTGGCGAAATCGCTGCGGCCATTGCCTATGCCAATCATTACCAATTGGCGGATCTTTTGATTGTTGGCCGCGGCGGCGGATCTATGGAAGATCTTTGGGCATTTAACGACGAGCAGGTGGCACATGCCATCTATCGTTCAAAGATCCCGATCATTTCTGCGGTCGGGCATGAGCCGGATGTGACCATTGCCGATTATGTGGCGGATCTTCGGGCGGCCACCCCGTCCAACGGCGCGGAGCTGGCTGTTCCGGATCAGGATGCCCTCCGCCAGAATTTGGACAGCATTGCCGCTGCTATGGCGGCGTCTCTGGGCCGCCAGATCAAAGGAGCGCAGCAGCATCTGTCCGTATTGGCTCAGTCCGGTGCCCTGCGAAGCCCCACCGGTTATCTGGAACAGCGGGGGAAGAATCTGGAGCTGCTGCTAAGCCGTATGACCGCGGCGCAGAATCAGCAGATCACCCGGAAGAAGCAGCGCTACATTGCTGCCGTCTCCAAGCTGGATGCCATGAGTCCTTTGAAGGTTCTCTCCCGGGGATATGCTATGGCACAGACGGAGCAGGGGGAGGTCATCAGATCCATCCGCCAGGTGGAGCCGGGGGATCACATCCGCGTTTCCCTGTCTGACGGCATACTGAGCGCCGCCGTTTTGGAGAAGAAGGAGGAATATGTATGAACCAACCCAACAAGAGCTTTGAAGAATCCATGGTTCGCCTGGAGCAGATTGTCCGGGCCATGGAGCGGGGAGATGTTCCCCTGGAGGAATCGCTGAAGCTGTTCCAGGAGGGGACAGAGCTGGTTCGCGGATGCCAGAAGCTCCTGGATGAGGCGCAGCTGCAGGTGAAGAAAATCATGACTTCCCAGGACGGCAGCCCGGTAGAGGAGGACTTCCAGGATGAGCTTTGAGCAGCGCACAAAGGAATACCGGACATTTCTGGAGACTTATTTGCGGCAGTTCTATGAACCGTTCCATGGCGAACCCCAGGAAAAGCTGTTTTCGGCTATGGAATACAGCCTTTTGGGAGGCGGCAAGCGGATCCGGGGGATCTGCGCCCTTGAATTCTGCCGGATGTGCTGCGGGGACTGGATGAAAGCAGCTCCCTTTGCGGCAGCGATTGAAATGATCCATACCTACAGCCTGATTCATGATGACCTGCCCTGCATGGACAATGATGATTTTCGCCGGGGGCGCCCAACCAACCACCGGGTTTATGGCGAAGGGATCGCCACTTTGGCGGGAGATGCCTTGCTTACTGACGCGTTCCTGCTGGCCTCCACCGCCAAGCTGCCGAACCCGGAGGATATGGCAGACGCCATTGGCCTGATGGCCGAGTGCGCCGGATCCCTGGGAATGGTGGGCGGCCAGGTGCTGGATATTATGAGTCAGGATCGGGAGCTGACCGAGCAGGAAGTTCTGGATATCCAGACCCGAAAAACCGGGAAGCTGATCTCCGCTGCCTGCTGCCTGGGCGTGATCGCGGGAGGCGGCACTCCCGAGCAGTTTGATGGAGCGGCGAAATTTGCCGCAGGTTTGGGCTTGGCGTTCCAGATTCGGGATGATATGCTGGATGTGATCGGCACCCAGGAGGAGATGGGGAAAGGTGTTGGCACCGATGGGGAAAAGAATACCTTTGTTCGTCTTTACGGTTTGGAAAAGTGTGAGGATCTGGTGAAGACGTATACCCAATATGCGCTGGATAGTCTCCACGTCTTCCCGGACAGTGGTTTTATTCAGGAACTGGCCCAGAGCCTGACAGCCAGAAGAGTATAAGCGGAAGCCTCTATGCAATCATCAGCATAGAGGCTTTTCTTTTGCGCGTTGCAAATGGTGTCAGTGTCCGCAGAATGCGCGTCCGTCGCCAAAGGCGGCGGACTTGACGGCTATCCGGCATTTTGTACGGTGGAATCCGGTCAAAATCGCGAAATATGGATATGCTTGCTTTGCCTGTCCATCTGTTAACACGCGGAACCTCTTTTCCTCTTGACAAGATGGTTAAAAGGGAATATAATATAACAGTGATATATAACAGTGTTATAAGGAGGGCGAATGCCATAGACGGAAACCTGACAACTTTAGAACGCATCCATCAGGCGGCAAAGGCGGAGTTTTTGGAAAAAGGCTATAAGGATGCTTCCCTGCGAAGCATTGTTAAATCGGTGGGCATGACCACCGGTGCCTTTTATGGGTATTACAAAAGCAAAGAGGAACTGTTTGAAGCGCTGGTAGGCAAACATTACGAATATATCCTTGCTCGTTTTGAAAAGGCACAGCAGGAATTTGCCAAGCTGCCATATGAACAGCAGCCAGAAGTCATGGGCGATATTTCCGGGGTATGTATGTTTGACATGCTTCACTATGCCTATGCCCATCTGGAGGAATGTAAGCTCATTCTTTGCTGCTCGGAGGGGACAAAGTTTTCCGGTCTGATTGATAAAATGGTCGAAATCGAAGTGGAAGCAACACACGCCTATCAGAAGGTCTTGCAGGAGCTTGGGCGGCCTTCTCCGAAGATCGACCCCCTGCTGGAGCATATTCTGATTACCGGCATGTTTCATACTTTCTTTGAACTGGTAATCCATGAAATGCCGCTGGATAACGCAGAAAACTATGTAAAGGAAATGCGCGCTTTTTATACAGCCGGATGGATGAAAATTATGGGGCAGTAAAGCCCTGTAATTTTCGCCTTTAAGTTAGCGGTCGCTAACTCACGCGTGGATATATGATGAACCCCATATGTGTTCTCTGTATCATAAAACAATCAAAAGGGAGGAATTTCTTTGAAAAAGCAATCCGATCTGTCACGCCTGCTCCAAATTGCAGGCAGCCACAAGTATCTAACCTATGCTTCGTGGGTGCTTTCAGCAATCAGTGCCTTCATTGCTTTGATACCTTACTATTATATCTGGAAAGTGATTCAGGAAGTGCTGGCGGTTGCTCCGGATTTCAGCCGGGCGCGGAATCTAACTGATAACGGCTGGATGGCAGTGCTGTTTTCGGTTCTCGCTGTGCTGGTCTACATAGCGGGACTCATGTGCTCCCACATGGGTGCTTTTCGTATTGCCACCAATCTGCGGCTGAAAGCCATGGAACATATCATCAAGCTGCCCCTTGGGTTTGCGGAGAGCTTTGGCAGCGGCAAACTGCGCAAAATTGTCAACGAATCCAGCGCCGCCACCGAAAACTATCTTGCGCATCAACTTCCAGACCGGGCCAATGCGATTGCCACGCCCTGCGGACTGATCCTATTGCTGCTGGTATTTGACTGGCGGCTCGGCCTCTTGAGCCTTGTCCCGGTGGTTCTGGGATTTTTGATTATGATGGCAATGACCGGGCAGCAAATGCAGGAAAAAATGAAAGAGTACCAAAATGCTCTGGATGATATGTCCAATGAGGCAGTGGAATATGTCCGGGGCATTCCGGTAGTCAAAACCTTCGGACAGACAATCTTCTCTTTCAAAAAATTGAAGGACGCCATTGACCGCTACAAAATATGGGTGATCGCCTATACGAAGCAGCTTCGAACGCCGATGATGTTTTACACAGCAGCCATTAACGGGGTTTTCGCCATGCTGATCGCAGCCGGTCTGCTGTTTACGCAAAACGGCGTTACGACAGAGTTTCTGCTGGATCTGATTTTCTATATTATCATTACGCCGATTATCTCTGTCACTCTGACGCGCATCATGCTCCAAAGCGAAAATGCCATGATAGTAAACGATGCTTTGCAGAGAATCGATAGCGTTTTAAATTTGAAACCGCTGGCGGAAGCAAAGCAGCCAAAACACCCGAAAGATGCTTCGGTGGAACTGCAAAATGTCCATTTCAGCTACGATGGAAAAACAGAGGTATTGAAAGGCATATCCCTTACCATCCCCCAAGGACAGACCGCAGCCTTTGTGGGGCCCTCCGGCGGCGGAAAAACCACACTTGCGAATCTGATCCCGCGGTTTTTTGATCCTCAGAGCGGTATTGTAAAAATCGGCGGAGTCGATGTGAAAGAGATTGCCAAAGAGGAGCTTATGGACACGGTTTCCTTTGTGTTTCAAAACAGCCGCCTTATCAAAGCATCCATTCTGGAAAACGTGCGCATGGGCAGGCCTGACGCAACGCGGGAAGAAATCCTTGCCGCGCTTCACAATGCGCAGTGTGATGATATTCTTGAAAAACTGCCTCAAGGAGTGGACACCGTAATTGGCGCAAAGGGCGTCTATCTCTCCGGCGGCGAGCAGCAGCGAATTGCCATTGCGCGCGTCATGCTGAAAAATGCGCCGATCATTATTTTGGATGAAGCATCGGCCTTTGCCGATCCAGACAATGAAGCCCGGATCCAGGCCGCTTTTTCAAAGCTCTCCAAAGGAAAGACGGTCATTATAATTGCCCACCGGCTGTCCACTGTAGTGGGCGCAGATAAAATCTATGTGATTTCCCATGGGCAGATTGCCGAGAGCGGCAGCAGCCGTGATCTGCTGGCGCGAGACGGCGTTTTCAGCCGGATGTGGCAGAACTATCAGACTTCTGTTCAATGGAAGGTCGCAAAGGAGGTATAACAAAATGATAAAACGGCTGCAGAAACAATATGCCCTCTCCCAGCAGGGAGCAAAGGATCTGGTAAAAGGCTGCTTGGCCTGCGTGCTGCAAAATCTTTCCTTTATGTTCCCGGTGGGACTGCTGTTCTTTTTGGTAAGCGATCTGCTGAACGGCGGTGTTCCCGGTGAAAAAATCTCATTTTATGTTATTGGCTGTGTGGTGTGTATCGGTTTGATTCTGCTCACCACGTACATCCAGTATAACGCCACCTACTTTGCCACGTATACAGAAAGCGGCGTGCGGCGCATTACGTTGGCCGAACAGCTGCGGAAGCTCCCGCTGTCCTTTTTTGGTAAAAAGGATCTGGCCGACCTTACCAGCACGATTATGGCTGACTGCACCTTTTTGGAGCAGAGTTTTTCCCACTTTATTCCCGAATTGGCGGGTTCCATCCTCTCCACCATTCTCATTTCCATCAATCTGCTCCTTCTGGACTGGCGCATGGCGTTGGCGGCGCTGTGGGTCATGCCCATTGCCTTTGGGATTGTAGGCTTTTCCGCGAAAGTACAGGAAGCGCTCAATCAAAAGGCTATGGATGTCAAGATGGCCTGTGCAGACGGGATTCAGGAGTGCATCGAAACAGTGCGGGATTTGAAAGCCAGCAATGCCGAGGCAGAATACATGAAGGGACTGGAAAAGAAAATCCGCGCGGTGGAGCGCCGCTCCATTCTCAATGAATTTGGACTGGCCGCCTTTGTGGTTTCCGCATCGCTTGTATTGAAATTTGGGATTGCTACTGTTGCGCTGGTTGGATCCATTTTGCTGATTCAGGGCAGTTTGGAGGTAATCACTTTCTTCCTGTTTTTGCTGGTCGTATCCCGGCTTTATGACCCCCTGCAAAGCGCACTTCAAAATCTGGCGGCCGTAATCAGCACACGCACCAATATCGCCCGTATGAATGAAATTCTCGATCATCCCATTCAGCAGGGCAGCAGCCGGCTTTCCAACAAGGGCTATGATATAGTCTTTGACCATGTGGGTTTTGCTTACAACGCTGGGGAAGCGGTTTTAAAAGATGTCTCTTTTACCGCAAAGCAGGGGGCGGTAACAGCTTTGGTGGGGCCGTCCGGCGGCGGAAAAACAACGGTTTCCCGATTGGCGGCGAGGTTCTGGGATGTAAACCAAGGCAGAATTACCGTGGGAGGCATGGACATTTCCAAAACAGATCCGGAAACGCTGTTGGCACTGTTCTCGATTGTGTTTCAGGATGTGACCTTATTCGACAATACCATTCTGGAAAATATTCGGATTGGGAATAAGGACGCTACCGATGAGCAGGTGTTGGCGGCGGCAAGGCTGGCCAATGTGGACGAATTTGCGGAAAAACTGCCTGATGGGTGGAATACCAATATCGGAGAAAACGGCTGTACACTTTCCGGCGGGGAAAGGCAGCGCATTTCCATCGCCCGCGCTTTCTTGAAAAATGCCCCGATTATTCTTTTGGACGAGGCATCCGCTTCTCTGGACGTAGAAAATGAAACGCTGATTCAAACGGCAATCTCTCGGCTGATTGCGGATAAGACCGTGCTGGTAATCGCGCACAGGCTGCGCACGGTGGCCGGCGCGGACAAAATCGTGGTGCTCTCGGAAGGCACTGTGGCGGAGGAGGGCAGGCCGGATGAGCTGAAGCAGAAAAACGGCCTTTATGCTCGTATGGTGCAGATGCAGACGGAAAGCCAAAATTGGAGACTGGGGTAGAAAAGATTCCTTCTCCTATGCGCGGTTTTGAAGAGCCGTTTTTGTGAAATTACACACGGGACGGCGGGTAAGACATAAAAAACGCGAATGGGTCAATGAATTTCTTTATACGCAAAAAGGCACCGGGAAAGGCAGCAATACGTTTCCCGGTGTCTTTCGCTTTTGCAGCGCCGTAATGGTGAATCTTTTCATGTATTTTCAAAATCGGGCGCCGGCAAAGGCGGGCGCCTCCTTATATTTTGAAAACCTTCTGGCGTAACCGCATCTGCGGCAAAGGGGCTCCGAGGCGGTTCTATGGGAAAGCTGTTGCAGAGAACCTTCGCCTGAGGGCTTTCCAGAATTTCCTGACAATTCCGGATCAAGGTTCCGTTCACGGTCAGGATCACCCGAAAACCCGTATCTCCCACAAGCGCCGGAAATCGTTCCAGCTGTGGATGACAAAGAGGTTCTCTCATCAGATGAAAGTACAGGGAATCTGTCCACGACTGGGAGTTTTGGAAGCACCAGGGAGAATTCTGCTTCTGCCATAATCCGGGGCGCCCGTTTGGAGGCGGGGCGGCAGATGTGCGGGAACAGGATTCTTCGGCAAAATGGAAAAAGAAAACTTTTTCTTCCGGTCTCAGCGATTGCGCCAAAAGACGACATGGACTTCGTGGTACACTGGGCGTAAATTCAACGGAAAAACCGTTGTATCGTCGAAAGAGAAGCCGGTGTATCAGGAGGGCACCGGAACCGGCGAAAAACGATCCCCAGAGGAAAGAGAGGATGATTGTATGCTTGTGGATTTTGATGCTTCTGCTGCAGAGGGCGGATGGGGAGCCTCCGGAAAAGGTCCGGAACCAGCCGCCGAAAACAGCAGGGGAGTGCGTTTTCGCTTTCCGTGGATTGGGACGCGCGAAGAGGCCAAGATCATGCGCAGGGGAGAGTGGATGGTCTGGGATCTGTTGCCGCTTCCAGGGGATGGGGAACCCCTGTGGAGAGAACACATTTAGGGGATATTGCTAAGGAAACTCTGAATAAATACCCATGCGCTTTCCCAGTGCGCCGCCATTCAGGAAAGGCTTCGGCCCTTGGGTATGGATATGCATCCGCATCGGTGCCCCGCAAGGGGCGAGATGCTGGCATCTGTTTGAAGTTTCCCTAGGAATGCGGAGCTTTCGTAGGAAATCGTCTTCGGCGCAGCGCCGGACTGTTTGCCACATCCGTGCAGTAAAGTGGGAAATCCATACAGGACTCCTCCACTTTTTGAAGGTTCGGCTGTGCCAAAATCTTAAGCATCCGCTCTTGCCGATTTCATCAGAGCTTCCTTAAGAATCGGATGCGTTTCGCTGCTGATTCAGCAGACACTGTTTGGGGGAAACAAATGCTGCCCGGAGCGGATGCTCCGGAAATTACAGGAGGGGAAAATATGCGAAAGAGAACTGCGGGACTGCTGATTTGTGTCCTGCTGATCGTCTTAGGTGTGTCGTTGTGGAAGGCGGTTCAAAACCAGAGAAGCACAGCCCAGAGCGGCACCTGTGTCTATCAGCCGGGACGGGAAACAGGAACCGTTGAAAACGGGCAGATGGATTGTGAACAAGCTGGAGCCATGCTGTTGAAGCTGGGGTCGGGAACGGTATGGAACCAGCAGCGGGTGCAGGAGAAATGTCAAAGTCTTCTGAGCAAGCTCTTGGTTGGCGCGGTGTTGCTGCCCCTGTGTATCACAACTTCTCTGCTAGCGGCCATACATATTCGGAAAAAATAAGCACAGGGCAGCGCCGCAAGGCGAAGCCTTTTTAATTAAAGGAAGCTCTGATGAAATCGGCAAGAGCGGATGCCGATTTCATCAGAGCTTCCCTAGTGTTCCTTCTCTTAGCCGGGTGAATGCGATGGTTCTTCCCGGCAGCTTCGGGACATAAGCTGATTTGAGGTGATTGGGTATGGGATACCGGGTGGAATATGAAACTCCGGGACAAGTTCCGAAAAAGGAAAAGCGTGTAGTGATGCTGACTGCGGTGTTTCTGGTGCTGTTTCTGCTGCTGGTCAATCTCTTCTGGCCTCAGGGAGCGGTGCTTCTGCGGGAGCTGGCGCTGCCCGGCGATGCGGCCATTACCGCCGCGGCCTTGGAAGATCTGGCAGCGGATTTGGGAAATGGCCTGGAAATTTCCGATGCACTGGAGTCCTTTTGCAGGAAAGTAATTCATGAAGCGGAGCCTGGTTCGGATTGATCCCTGGGTATATCCCATGGGGGCGCTGCTGCTGTTGACAGTTCCCCTGGACTGGCTGATTGCCGCAATGCTGGCAGCAGCCTGCCACGAAGGAGCCCATCTGCTTGCCATTTGGGGGTTGGGAGGGGAAGTCCTGGGGATCCGAATCGGTGTCCGGGGTGCGACCATTTCCGCAAGAATTCCCGGAAAGGCGCAGGAGCTTCTGTGCGCCTTGGCCGGTCCGCTGGGAAGTCTGATGCTGGTATGCGCATGCCGCTATACACCCAAACTTGCGGTTTGCGGATGCATACAGGGCTTGTTTAATCTGCTTCCCATATATCCCCTGGACGGCGGCAGGCTGTTACGATGCGCTTTGGAAATACGTTATCCCGGGCGGGGCAGGCGAATCGCAAAAAAAGTGGAGCTTTGGCTGCTTTTGATTCTTGCGAGCCTGATGCTGATGAATGTTGGCCTGCCGGCTATGGGCGCGATTCCGGCGATGGTTTTTTTACGGCTGGCGGTCAGGATCCTTCAGATAAAAAAGCCTTGCAAATGGCGAAGAATCGGGGTACAATAGTGCTACTCTATGATTTTGAGGTAGAACTATGACCGATTTGAAACACCGCATTCTCCTTACTGTGCAAAAGCCGGCGCGGTATACCGGTGGAGAATGGGGCGAGATCAAAAAGGATCTGAAGGATGTCCGGGTGCGGGTAGCGTTCTGTTTCCCGGACACTTACGAGATCGGTATGTCCAATCTGGGAATGCGGATCCTTTACGGCGTGATGAACGAAATGGATGGCGTATGGTGTGAACGGGTTTTTGCGCCCTGGGGCGATATGGAAGAAGCCATGCGCAGCCACGGCTTGCCGCTGTGGGCCTTGGAGAGCCAGGACAATGTCCGGGACTTTGATATGATCGCCTTTACCATCGGCTATGAAATGGCCTATTCCAATATTTTGAATATGCTGAATCTTTCCGGCGTTCCCCTTCGCAGCCGGGATCGCCGGGGATTGAAGAACATGGTCTTTGCCGGCGGTGTTTGTGCTTTTAATCCGGAACCCTTAGCGGAATTTGTTGACTTCTTCTCCTTGGGGGAAGGTGAGGAGATTACGGTGGAGATCCTGTCTCTTTACGACCGGGCGAAAGGGGAGGGGTGGAGCAAGGATGCCTTTTTGCATGAGGTAGCCAAGATTCCCGGAGTTTACGTCCCTGGCTTTTACCGGCATGAATACAATGCTGACGGCACGCTTGCAGCCATTATCCCAACGGAGGGCGCGCCGGAGGTGGTTAGAAAGCGGATTGTGGAGGATCTGGATCAGGCCTATTTCCCTGTAAAAATGATCGTTCCTTCCACGGAGATCGTCCACGATCGCGCCAATCTGGAGGTATTTCGGGGATGTATCCGGGGGTGCCGTTTTTGTCAGGCAGGTTTTTCCTGCCGTCCGGTACGCAAAAAAAGTCCCGAAGTGCTTTACCGGCAGGCGGTGCAGCTTTTGGAGGATTCCGGGAACAATGAAATCACCGTTTCCAGTCTCTCCACATCCGACTATCGCGGACTGAAGGAACTGACGGATCAGCTGATTCCCTATTGTCGTGAGCATCGGGTCAATTTGTCGGTACCGTCTCTGCGGGCGGACAACTTTTCCCGGGAACTGATGGAAAAACTCCAGACTGTCCGCAAAAGCGGTTTGACCTTTGCCCCGGAAGCAGGTACCCAGAGGCTCCGGGATGTAATCAACAAGAATCTGACAGAGGAAGAGATTCTGAACACCTGTGCCAGAGCGTTCAGCGGCGGTTGGAGCAATGTCAAGCTCTACTTTATGCTGGGTCTGCCCACAGAAACGGACGAGGACGTTCTGGGAATCGCGGATCTGGTGTACAAGGTCATCAAAACCTGGTCTGCCTGCGGCACCAATAAAAAGCGCGGACTTCGCGTCCACGTGGCTACGGCATATTTTGTTCCAAAGCCCCACACGCCCTTTCAATGGGAAAAGCAAATCACACCGCAAGAGTATCTCCGGCGCTGCAAGCTGCTGAAATCCCATTTCTACTCGAAATCCATTGAATACGACTACCACAGTCCTGATTTAAGCCGCCTGGAGGCGGTATTTGCCAGAGGAGACCGCCGTCTGGGCGCGGTTCTGGAAACAGCCGTAAAAAACGGCGCGCGCCTTGACGGGTGGGACGAGTATTTCAACTATGCCAAATGGTACGACGCTTTCCGACAGTGCGGGATAGACGAGAATTTCTACACTGTGCGGGGATTTGGTGAGGAAGAGCTCCTCCCCTGGGATATGATCGATGTTGGCGTTACCAAAGAGTTTTTGCTGCGGGAGCGGCATCGAGCCTACCAGGAAACCGTTACCCCGGATTGCCGCAGCGGGTGTGCAGGGTGCGGCGCCAACCGCCTGCTAAAGGAGGTGGCTTGCGATGCCTAGAGCCTTGTTTGCCAAAAAGGGAAGTGCCATCTATATTTCCCACCTGGATCTGATGCGGCTGTTCCAGAGAGCGTTTCAGCGGGCAGGATTGAAACTGACCCATTCCCAGGGGTTTAATCCCAGGCCTCTGGTTTCTATTGCGCTGCCTCTGAGCCTGGGTGTGGAAAGCGGGTGTGAACTGCTGGATTTCCAGCTGGAGGGAGAACAGATTCCCAATGAAACGCTGCTGTCGCGTCTGAACGCCGCGCTTCCCGTTGGGGTTGAGGTGCTGGCTGTCTATAATCATGGGCGCAAGCTGAAGGAACTGGCTCTGCTGGAATCGATTCTGACATTGGAATATGATCGGGATATTCCGCAAGATACGCCGGAGAACATTCGCAAGCTGTTTGCCCAAAAGACAGTTTTGGTAGAAAAAAAAGGAAAAAACGGCACCGTTGTACAGGATTTGATCCCGATGATCAAACAGCTGGCTGTGCGGCAGATTTCCTCCCGGGAACTGGAATTGCGGGTTCTCGGCTGCTGCCAAAATCCAACTCTGAATCCCTTGCAGCTCTGCGCGGCGATCAGAGTGTATTTGCCGGAGCTTGCGCCTGATTTTACCAGATGTCGGCGCGTTGAGATTTACGACCAAAACAAAACCATCTTCAGATAACAAGGAGTGTACTATGGAAGAGAAATATATGTTGGAAGAGTGCCCCGTTTGCCGCGGAAGCGGTATGGTGACTTATGACGGCGGCTGGTGTGTCCAGGTGGAATGCATGGATTGCAGCGCCCATACGGTATATGTGGAGTATGAAAATGACCAGCAGAAAAAGGAAGCAGAAAACGCGGTTGTTCATCTGTGGAACATCGGAAAGGTGATCAGCAGTGAACGAGGCGAGTAATATGGAGCAGACCATGCGCCGGTGCATTGACTTGGTTTCGGACATTGCGCCCGGCGCCATTGGGGATATCTTGAATTTTCGGCTTTTGGAGTGCGACGAGGAAAAAAACGATTATCTGATGATCTGCCGCACTGACCAGTGGATGCAGAATTTCTCCGGTACACTCCACGGCGGCCTCTGTGCCACGATTTTGGATCAAGCTATGGGCGTTGTGGCGTATTGCCTGAAATCGGGGCAGGGGACTGTTCCGACGGTTCAGATGGAAGTGAACTATCACCGGCCGCTGATCCCTGGGGAGGAAGTGCTTGTGAAGGTTCATGTGGTTTCTGTTACCAGAAGCCTGATGAACCTGACGGCTGAAGCAATGCATGCGGAACATCCCGACAAAATTTGCCTGTCTGGATCCGGAATTTACTTCTGTAAATCGCTCGAACCTGAAACAATTGCGTAAATATTTGAATTTTCCTGCAATTCAGTGAAAAATACTGAATTGCAGGGGTTCAAAAATTTTTTGAGAAAAACAAAAAAAGTACTTGCTTTTTTCGGAAATGTGTGGTAATATATCCAAGCGTCAGGGATCCGCAAACAAATATCCGGGTGTGGCGAAGTTTGGTATCGCGCTTGAATGGGGTTCAAGAGGCCTCGAGTTCGAAT
>CALXDT010000135.1 GCA_944387125.1 uncultured Oscillospiraceae bacterium
AAGGAAGGCCCCCGGCAGGGGTCGGGGAGCACTTCAGCGCGGAATCTGCCAAACCTTGTGCCAATTTCCCTCTTTTGTTTCCCCAGAAGCAAAATTTGTACCAAGCTGCGTAAACCTGATAAGCAGATTTTAAAATAATCCTTGGCAGATGGTTTTCAAAGATGTATAATATTACATAATGCGTACTGCTTTGCATGGAAGCACGCGCCTGACGGTGCGTGCATCAGCCGCAAAGCGGCTGATGCAGCAGACATTACAGAAATCCAACGATTATCCTGGAGGCGTACCATGGATCTGTGCTTTGCCCACCGGATGGATCAGCTCCAGTCCGGCATTTTCAACATACTCAACGAAAGAAAAAACCAAATGGAGGCAGCCGGCCGCAAGGTCTGGAACCTCTCCATCGGCACCCCGGACTTCCGGCCGGAACCCCACGTGATCCAGGCCATGACCGCCTGCGCCCAGGATCCGGCCAATTGGGTCTATTCCCTCACCGAAACCCCGGAGCTTTGCCAGGCGGTGCAAGCCTGGTACCGCCGGCGGTACTGCGTGGAATTGGAGCCGGAGGAATTCCTTTCCATCTACGGCTCCCAGGAAGGTCTGACCCACATTGGCTGGGCGCTGTGCGATCCCGGGGATGTGGTGCTGTTTCCCAATCCCGGCTATCCGATTTTTGAAATAGGCCCCGCTCTCTGCGGCGCCAAAATCGTCCACTACGACCTGCTGCCGGAGAATCAGTACCTGCCGGATCTGGACGCTATCCCCCCGGAGCTGGCGCGGGCCGCGAAAATGATGGTGGTATCCTATCCCGCCAATCCGGTATGCGTGGCTGCGCCAAGAGCCTTCTATGAAAAGCTGGTAGACTTTGCCAAAACCTACGGGATCATCATTCTCCACGACAATGCCTACTCCGAAATCATTTTTGACGGCCGGGAGGGTCTGTCCTTTTTATCCGTCCCCGGGGCAAAGGAGGTAGGCGTGGAGTACAATTCCCTGTCCAAAACCTACAATCTCACCGGCGCCCGTATTTCCTTCGTGCTGGGCAACCGGAAGATCGTGGAGAAGTTCCGCACCCTTCGATCCCAGATCGACTACGGCATTTTCCTGCCGGTGCAGGCAGCAGCGGCGGCCGCCCTCAACGGCCCGCAGGATTCTGTGATCCGCCAGCGGGAAGCCTACCAGGCTCGCCGGGACGCCCTTTGCGGCGGGCTTCGCGCCATCGGCTGGAACGTGCCGGACAGCCAGGGCAGCATGTTCGTTTGGGCACCCATCCCCCAGGGCTACCGCAGCTCCCAGGAATTCTGTTTCGCCCTGCTGGAAAAAACCGGCGTCCTGTGCACCCCCGGTTCCGCCTTCGGTTCCAACGGAGAAGGACATGTGCGCTTCGCCCTGACCAAAACCGTTGACCAGCTGCACCAGGTTGTGCAGGCTGTTCAGGCGGGCAATGTTTTGTAATCCGCCGGCTGCCTCAGCTGGGCATAATGCCCAGAGCCGCGGTTCTTGCTTGTAAGGGAAGCTCTGAATGCTTTTCTGCATCCGCGGCCTTGGGGCGGATCCACGGGTCCTCAGGCGCGTTCTTCCAGCCGGTATCCCACTTTGGAGATGGTTCGGATCTGCTGGTTCAATCCCAGCTTTTTCCGGATATTTGCCACCCGCACATCCACAGTGCGGATATCGCCGAAATAGTCCTCCCCCCAGATCTCATTGAGAATCCGCTCCCGGGAAACCGTGCGGTTTTTGTTCTTCATCCGCACCGCCAGCACATCCAGCTCCAACGGCGGCAGAATGATCTCTTCCCCCGCCTTGGTCAGCCGGCGGCTGTCCATATCCAGAACCAGATCCAGGCATCGGTACACCCGATTGAGTTTTCCCGTGCGCGCCAGTACTTTTTCAATGCGTACCAGCAGCGTCACCATTTCAAAGGGCTTGACAATATAGTCCTCCGCCCCCTCCTTCAGACCCCGAACCTCCGATCCGCTGTCTGTTTTGGCGGTCATATAAATCACCGGAATGTTGCAGCACTCCATCCGGGAAAACAAGGCAAACCCATCCATTCCCGGGAGCATGATGTCCAGCAGCGCCAGATCAAAGGCGTGATCCTTCACCAAATGCTCCGCCGCCTTTCGCCCGTCATCAAAGGTAACACATTCATAGCCCACATACTGCAGATTCAGCGCCACCACGCTGGAAATCCCGTGATCGTCTTCCACAATCAAAATCCGATTACCCGGCATATCTTCCGCCTCCTTACCGCCAGGGAACTTCTGAAGCGGTCGGCCAGCACGGATCCCCGGGGTTTCGGCGCAGCCGAAGGCGATCGCTCCATGGATTCCCCAGGCTTTGTGTCTATTATTCTATCACAGGCGCATCCATTTGGGATTACCAAAATATTACGATTCCCGTTTTTCAGCGGCAGCGCCCCCTGAAGCAGCTGGGGGCGCTGCCGCTGAAAAGCGTTATTCCGTTTCTTCCAGGTATTCTTCCAGGCAGATTCCCCGGGCGTAAATTTCTCCGGCTGCTTCCTTGCCCACATACCGGTAATGCCAGGGCTCATAGCCAATCCAGGTAATGTCGCTTTTCTCTTGGGGATATCGAAGAATAAAGCCGTACCGGTGGGCGTTTTTCATCAGCCATTGCTGCTCCGGCGTATTCTCCTGCTGCTCGTCCAGCACCTGGTAGCTCTCCGCCACAATATCCACCGCCAAGCCCAGCTGATGCTCACTGGTGCCCGGGATGGCCACCCATCTGCCGGCTTCCGCCTCAGCTTTCTCCTGGGAATAGCCCTCCGCCAGCAGCCTGCTGATTTTGTTGGCGTACAGGCTCTCCTGCTGTTCCTGGGTTCGGTAAGAGGAGCACACCACGGGAGACAGTCCCGCCGCCCGGGCATCCGACAGCATCTGCTGCAGTTCCGGGAAGGCTCGCTCATCAAAGGCCTGATCGTTTTCAAAATGGATCAGCATCACGGAAAAATCCTGGGGGATCCGGTTCTGCGGATTCACCAGCAGCAGCTTCCAGTCCTCCTCCTGCTTCACCGGCTCCCGGGAAACCGCGATCCTGGCCACCCGGAACCGCTGTTCCCCATGGTTTTCATCGGTCACGGTTCCGGCCGGGAAAATAATCTCCAGATACCCATCCGGATCCACCTCAAACTTCGTATCTTCCCCAATTTCCGCATAATCGTTTAAAGGCGCTTGCTCCGCAATGGGCGCATAGACCACTTCCGGATCCTTTTCCATCCGGTTTTCCATCTGCATGGTAATGGTCTCGGTGAGAAACTCCACATAGTCCTCCCCCAGCAATTGTTCCAGAGACAAGGACACCTCTGTTTTTGCCGGGGTATGGGATCCGGCGCTCTCCCCCAACAGGGCAATGCAGCACAGAAGCCCGATTCCCAGACACACTGCTGCCGGCGCCAGCAGGCGCCTGCCTTTCCCAGGAAATTTCATGTTGACCTCCTTTTTCCTTCAGTCGGAGTGAATCCTTCGTCAGCCATCCGCGCGTCCGCCCGGAAAAAGCGCGGCTTCTCCTCCCAAAGCAGAAGCCCGCGGAACTCCGGAATTATGCACGCTGACCGGGGATGCTCCTTCCCCGGCAGCGTTCGGCACAGGCGGCCCGACGGGCGGCAAAGCGTCCGCTCACAATCCGCCGGCAATCCCCTTCCGTCTCCGCCGCGGGACAGGAATTCAGCTGTTTTCATGAACATTCCTTTGAAGGGAAACGGGGCTGCAAACCGCAGCCCCTTCTTTTCAGCCGCCCAGATTGTGCAGGAATTCCCGCTTCTTCTCAGCGCCGTATTCCCGGTAGTCCCCGGAGCGGAGCTTTGGGAAGCCTGTGGTCACAGCTTCTTCCCAGCTCTCCTGTTCGTGGTTGACCAGAATGGGATAGTAATATACCCCGTTTTTCTCAGCGGCGTCACAGTCTCCGGGCGCGTCGCCCACCATCAGGACTTTCCGGGCATCATAGCCGAATTCCAGCATCCGGGCGATGCAGGCAGCCTTGGAGCCCACATCCTGGGCAAGGACAATGTCCGTATGCTCCAGCAGGCCGAACTTGCCCCACTCCTCCTCCACCGCGTCCCGGTTGGCGCTGGAGACCATGGCCACATCCGCAAAGGTGTGGGCGGCGGCCAGACCCTCCTTGGCGCCCCGGTAAGGAACCTTCAGTTCCTCCGGCAGCTTGACGATGGCCGCATTCACCGCCTTGGACCAGCTCAGCGCCTTTTGAAACACCATCCGGGCGTCAGCATCTGGGGCTTCCTCCGCGGCCTTGGCCACGGCATCGTTGCTCAAAGCAGGCGCGGTATCCGCCCAACGCTTCAGGGCTTCAATGCCCTGGATGGGCTTGTACCGGGTGTGAATCTCCCCAAGAGCCATGGCCAGACCTTTGAACCGGTTGATCCCCCGGGTCATGGAAAACAGATTGATCTCGTTCCAGCGATCCAGAATCTCCTGCCGCCAGGGATCCAGCTCCCACTCATCCACCATGCAGGGGCCGAAGCAGCGGAAGTGCTTGCAGTTCATGGTGTCCATGACGCAGCCGTCGGAATCCACGCAGATCAGATAGTCATGCTTTTTGACAAAGGCATCAAACATAGCACCGTCCCCCCATTTTTTACATATGGGTATCGATCATGCCGCAGTAAGCGTCGATGGGATCCTTGCCCTTAAAGGCCTCAGGGCCGGTGAGCAGGGCGTCCACCAAAGCGTCCATGGTGTCGTCATTGGAATCATAGGTATTGATATAGGTCTGCAGCATGGGGCAGTCCGCCAGCATGGTGGGCTTGTTGACGGAAATGCCCACCACCGGCAGCTCATGCACATACCAGGGGATCTCACCGCCGCCCTTGGACATGCCGAAGGCAGGATGGCCGCTGCCCACGTTGAACAGGGTGATCACCAGATCCTGCCCCGCCACAAAGTCGGATATGGCATTCTTCCCGGCAAAATACAGGTTCAGGTTAAAGGGCTTTCCTTCCTTCATTTCCGCAATCATTTTTTCAATGGGGCTGACATAGATAAATGCCTCAAAGCCCTTTTCATTCAGCCGATCCCGCAGCTTCTCCGCAGGCGTCTTTTTGGCGGCGCCGCCGCCCGTGGCCATGGCCATCAGGGTGGACATGGGGCTGTCGTTGCCCTTGATCTGAACGATCATGATCCGCTTGGTTTTTTCCGGGGAAATGGGCAGTACGCCTTCGGTTTTGTATTTTACCAGAGTCAGCGCGTCCCTGGAAACAGCAGAGGCCACGGACTTGAACTGCTCGTTGTTCAGGGCTTTTTCCAGCGTCTCATCACTGGGGCACAAATCTTCCCCGGACTTCTTATTCAGACCCATGGCTGCCTTCAGTCCCAGGATTCTGGTCAGGGCTTCCGTCATTCTCTCCCGGCTGATAACGCCAGTTTGGTAGGCTTCCAGCATGGTGGTAAAGTCTTCCTCAGGATCATTGAAGAACAGGAACATATCACAGCCGGCGTTGATCGCGGCGGGCAGCATATCCCGGCGCTTCATCTGATTGGTCATGCCCACCATGTGGGAGGCGTCTGTAACCACCATGCCGTTAAAGCCCAGCTTGTCCCGGAGCAGTCCGGTCATGATCTCCGGGCAAAGGGTAGCAGGCCGAAGCTCCGCCGGAGTGATCTCCGGGTACAGCTCCTTCATGTATTCCGGCATCAGAATATGGCCGCCCATGATGGCCGGCAGCCCGCCGTGGATCAGGGTCTTGTACACATGGCCGTAGGTCTGCATCCATTTCTCAAAGCCGAAGTGATTGACATTGTTGGACAGGTGGGCGTCCCGGTAGTCCTGACCATTGCCCGGGAAATGCTTGGCGCAGGAGGCTACCCCGGCAGTCTCATGGATGCCGTCCATATAGGCCTTGCCCATGGCCGCCACCAGCTCCGGGTCGTTGCCATAGGCTCGGAAGAGCACCTCTTCGCACTCCCAGTTATAGGTGATGTCCACCACCGGGGCAAAGGCCATATTGCAGCCGGCAGCGGCGATCTGCGCGCCGGAGACCCGCCCCATGGCGCGGGCATATTCAGGATTGTTGGTAGCGCCCACCTTGATCTGGCTGGAAACGAAGGTGCCGTCGGAGCAGACGCCGTTTCCGCCCTGTTCCGGATTGCACGCCACAAAAACAGGCACCTTGGCATACTTCTGGAGAATACGGTTCTGCGCCAGAACTTTGGCGCCGGGCATGGCGTTGTAACGGCAGCCGCCCAGATGGTACTTCTCCATCAGCTCCCGGAGATACGCCTCATCCTGAGACGCGGTGAGCTGCCAAAACAGCTGCCCTACCTTCTCCTCATCCGTCATTCCTTCAATGGTGCGTTCCACCCAGGAAATGTCTTCCTGGCTCAGGCAATAGGGCTTTGCTCTTAAATCAACCATGTTTGTCACATTCCTTTCTGCGCAATTCAGAATTCCAGCGCACTGGCCGCATTTCCGTGTCAGAATTAGTATAGCAAAGATTCTGCCTTTTTGCAACATTGCCAAGAACCCTTCCCAAAATAATTATTGATTTTACACAAGGTGCAAAAACATTGTAACGGACGGCAGCATATGCTATAATACTAAAAAAAGAAAAGGAGGCAGCTATGCAGCTTGTAATGCTCACAGCCCTGGGCGTCGGCGGTGCGACGATCCTGGGCAGCGCAATCGGTTTTTTGTTTAAAAACATCTCCCACCGCTTCAGCGACATTGTTCTGGCCTTTGCCGCCGGGGTGATGCTGGCGGCGTCTGTTTTGGGTCTGATTCTCCCCTCCCTGGAGTATGGCGGTACATACGGCCTTGTCTATACCGTCTGCGGTATTTTTGCAGGCGCCTTTTGCCTGAATCTCATTGACCGGCTGGTACCCCATATGCACAGTTTGGTAGGCACCGACGGAGAACCCCACCGGGGAAACGCCAATCTTGACAAGGTACTGCTGTTTGTTACCGCGATTGCCATTCACAACCTTCCGGAAGGCATTGCCGCCGGTGTCAGCTTCGGTTCTGAAAACACCGCCGACGCGCTGATGATCGCAGGAGGCATTGCTCTTCAAAACATACCGGAGGGCATGGTCATCATCGGCCCCATGCTGGCTTCGGGCGTCACCCCCAAGCGCACCTTTCTGTGCGCCCTGGCCACCGGACTGATCGAGGTAGCAGGAACCCTGCTGGGTTACTTTGCCGTGACCATTGCGGCCGCAATTTTACCCTTTGCCCTGGCCTTTGCCGGAGGCACCATGCTGTACGTAATCAGTGACGAGATGATCCCCGAAACCCATGCCCACGGCAGTGAAAGCGGCGCCACGTATGCGCTGCTGGTGGGTTTCTGCGTGATGCTGATCTCCGACGTACTTCTGGGCTGACATTCCCGAACAGAAAGGACTGCGTAACACATATGAGAAAAGGAATTCTATTTGACCTGGACGGAACCTTGACAGATTCCGGTGAAGGAATCATCAACTGCGCCATTCTTGCTCTGAACCATTTTCACCGTCCCATCCCCGGCCAGCAGGAGCTGAGAACCTTTATCGGGCCGCCTCTGCACGAAACCTTCCTCCGGCACGGGATCCCGGCGGATCAGGTTCCGGAAGCGGTGGAGATTTTCAGAAGCCGGTACAATACCATTGGAAAATTCGAGAATGTCCCTTATCCCGGCATCCGGGAGGTTCTGGAAGCGCTGCAAGCCCAGGGACACACCCTGTATGTGGCCACCTCCAAGCCGGAACACATGGCTGTGGAGATTCTGGAGCATTTTGATTTGGCCCGGTATTTCACAAAGATTTGCGGCGCCTCTCTGGACACCTCCCGCGCCTCCAAAGAAGCGGTCATCGGCTACCTGTTGGAGCAGCATCCGGAAACGCAGCAGATGGTCATGGTGGGCGATACCAAATTTGATGTTTTGGGCGCGCAGCTCCACGGGATCCCCACCATCGGCGCAGCCTGGGGCTATGGCGAGGTTGCGGATCTGCTTTCCGCCGGCGCCGCCGCCATTGCCGATTCCCCGGAGCAGCTTTTGGAACTTCTCAACCGGGAGGACGCAGAAATCTGGAATGAACGCGGCAAGGGCTGACGGCAAGACCAGGCATGGTTAACGGGCGGAGGAATCCCCCATGGATTTCCCGCTTTTTCAACCGGACGGACGGGGCGGAAAAACCGCCCCTCCGCCGGAGGCGATTGATTCAGAGGTTTCCCAAGATACAGAAAGCGCCGCGGAACCGGCGCTCAGAGAGGGCTGTCAACTATGAAAATTACAAAAGTGGATCTTAAGCGCATTTCCATCCCCCTGCGCACCCCCTTTAAAACCGCGCTCAGAACGGTCAACCAGGTGCAAGACATTGTGGTAATCCTCCACACAGACTGCGGCGCCCTGGGCTACGGGGAAGCGCCGCCCACAGGCTCCATCACCGGCGACACCGCCGGCGCCATTCTGGGCGCCATTGAGGATCATATCAGCAAGGCCATTTTGGGGCGTGAGGTAGAGGAACTGGAGCCGCTGCTGCAAAGGGTACAGCGCGCCATTGTGGGCAATTCCAGTGCCAAAGCCGCTGTGGATATGGCCATTTGGGATCTGTACGGCCAGCGCTACCAGATCCCCGTGTACAAGCTGCTGGGAGGCAGCCGGAAGCGTCTGGTGACGGACATTACCATCTCTGTCAACGATCCCCAGGTCATGGCCGCGGATGCTCTGGAAGCCGTGGCCCGGGGCTATGCCTGTCTGAAAATGAAGGTGGGTGTAAACCCGGAGCTGGACGTTGCCCGGCTGGCTGCAGTGCGCAGCGCCGTGGGAGCGGATGTTCAGATCCGCATTGACGCCAATCAGGCCTGGCAGCCCAAGCAGGCGGTAAAACTGCTGAACCGGATGCAGGAGCAAGGGCTGGATATTGAGCTGGTAGAACAGCCGGTAAAAGCCCATGATCTGGAAGGGCTGAAATACGTCACCGACCGCAGCTACGTGCCTGTGCTGGCGGACGAAGCCGTGTTTTCTCCGGAAGACGCCATGCGGATCCTGCGCATGGGCGCCGCGGATCTGATCAATATCAAGCTGATGAAGTGCGGCGGCATTTATAACGCCTTGAAAATCGCCTCTGCCGCAGAGGTTTATGGAGTGGAGTGCATGATCGGCTGTATGCTGGAATCCAAAATCTCCGTCAACGCCGCGGTGCATCTGGCCTGTGCCAAGGAGATTTTTACCCGGGTTGACTTAGACGGCCCCGTGCTGTGCCGGGAGGATCCGGTTCTGGGCGGCGCCCGGTTCCAGGAGCAGCTGATCACCGTATCCGACGCGCCGGGTCTTGGCATTCAGGGAATCGAAGAAACCTGTCTGACGGATCTTGGCAGCCTGCTGTAGCCGGCTGCTCCCCGCCAAGGAGGTTCTCTATGAAACGCAAAATCCTCAGCAAAGCCGTTCTGGTGATACTCATTTGGGCTGTGGTCATTCTCTGCTGCGCTCTGGGGCGGCAGGGAACCGGCGCTTCCCCGGCGGAAGTGCCCGCCGTCACCGCCCATGCCGCTTCCGCCGCAGAGGCGCCCCCGGTGGCTTCGGCGGATGAACGCCGCCTGGACATCGCCGCGGAGGAGGCGGAAGGCGCCCGGTTCTCCAGAGTTTTCTCCAACGTCGGCGGGCACACCACAGAGCTGTACTATTGGGATCTGGAAGAGGTGCGCATGGACTTCGATGGAAAATCGGTGTATTTGGAAGACGCCCTGGAAACCGGCCTGATCTCCCCGGACGGGTTGTTTGCCTATGCCCGTATGGATGCGGGAAACGGTTTTTGCGAAGATCTTACCAGGATCCGAAACGGCAGCGCCCTGTTTATCTATCGCTATCCGGAATATGATCTGCGCCTGACCTATGACTTCAGCTATACCCCCCCCCGATGGGAAAGGGCACCTGGTCAGCGAGGTGTATCTGTGCAGGAACGGCAACGCTCCCGGCAGCGTCGAGACTGCCGCCATCCAGGAGGACTGGGGACTGACCTTCCGGACTGTGCAGGCCGCTTCCACCACCCTTACGTTGGCGTATACCCAAAAGGGCGGTCAGCAGCTGGGAACGCTGCTGGCAGACTTCTACTACATCGATCCTGCCCAAGGCGGTGAATCCCTTTCCCGGCTGGAGGGCGCGGATGATACCGGCGCCTATCAACCGAAGCCTGTCCTGGAACCGGATACCGCCGGTGAGATCACCCTGGACTGGACAAACATCTACGGAGCGCTTCCTTCCGGGGAGTACATCATGACCCTGAAGGTCAGCGACGTCTATGACCCCGAGGCCGCGGATCCCGAGATGGAGAAGTTCCGGCTCCGGCAAAGCTATTCCATCGCGTTCTCCATCCCCTGATATTCACAGCGAAAAAACAGAGCCGATGGCGGAGATTCGCCATCGGCTCTAAGGCTGTCGAAAATCCCCTACGGGGCTTTCCGACAGGTTTTTGCAGTCTGCTTCGCGCACTCCTTGTGCGCCGTAGGCGCACAACTCGCACACTGCGCAGCCTGAGAGGTATTTTCTGCCAGGTACACGCCCCGGCAGAAAATGAATTGAATTTTATTTGCCGTAATGCGGCAAATTCTGCGAAGCTTTTTCGACGGTCTGAGAGCCGATGGCGGAGATTCGCCATCGGCTCTTCTGTTTACTCTGTTGGGTCGGGAATCAGCTGTTTTTATCCAGCTTGCGCTGAATATAGCTTCCCACCTGCTTCGGTTCCATGTCCAGAACCAGGGACAGCTCATTGGTCAGCAGCCTTTCCGCGTCCCGGAGGAAGTTCTCGTCACACACATGGAATTTCCGTCCGGCTGCTGCCTGCTGAACCTTATGCTGCCGCGGGGAGCGCACCATGCGGATCAGCCTGACTCTGTCGCCGCTGCCAATCAGCTCCCGGTACACCTGCTTGCGCTGGTTCTCGTCCGGGATCCAGCTGTCTTCCAGCACGGCTTCCGAATCCAGAAGCTGCTCCAGCTCCGCCCTGGTGAGCATGGGATGGAGCTTTGCCATGGCAGCCTCATTATGCAGCGGGATCAAAAACCGGGAACCTCCCTGTCCCGCCACCGGCTCCAGCACCAGATAGGTCAGGCGCTTCCCGTCTACCAGCCGTTTTTCCTCTTCCATCACGGTACATACGCCGTGCATTCCGTATACCACCTGATCACCTGTTTGATACATCCCGCTGCCTCCCCAAGCCGTTTTCCGCAATTGCCAATCTGGCAGGTAATTATTCCGATTAATTACAGTATATCACAAATCAAACAGGTTTTCACATGGTTAAAACGCCGAAAATTCCGTTCTTTTCCCCCATGGGGCCAGCAGCATTTTGGATCAAATCACTTCAATTTTGATGGTGTTGGTGTTCCCCTGCTGGCCGTTGATGGGGCCGCCGGTAAGCAGGATATTGTCGCCGGGCTGCAAATCAAACACATCCATAGCGGCTTTCTTTGCGTAGTAGAACATCACGTCCATACTGGGAAACTGATCCGCCATCACCGGAGTCACGCCCCAGCTCATGGAAAGGCGGCGCCAGATTTTCCGTTCGGTGGTCATGCCGATGATATCCACCGGGGTGCGGAACCGGCTGACCATCATAGCCGTCTTACCGGAGACGGAGCACACCACAATCGCCTTGGCCTGGACGTCGATGGCCATGGAACAAACCGCGTGGGAGATGCAGTCCAGGTTGTTTTCCCCCGTGTATTCCGTGGACAGGAAGCGGTGCTTGTAGTCCGTATGCATCTCGGTGTACTCAGCGATTTCGGCCATGGCCTTCACTGCCTCCACAGGGTATTTGCCCGCAGCGGATTCGCCGGAAAGCATCACGCAGGAGGTGCCGTCATACACGGCATTGGCCACGTCGGAAATCTCCGCACGGGTGGGACGGGGATTCTGGATCATGGATTCCAGCATTTCCGTAGCGGTAATCACCCGCTTGCCCATCATGCGGCATTTTCTGGTCAGCCGCTTCTGAACCACAGGCACTTCCACATAGGGGATCTCTACGCCCAGATCGCCCCGGGCGATCATAATGCCGCCGCAGACAGCGCAAATTTGCTCCACATTGTCCACCCCGGACTGATTCTCGATCTTGGCAATGATCTCAATATCATTGCCGCCGTTGGCATCCAGCAGCTCGCGGATGTCCAAAACATCCTGCTTCGTGGAAACAAAGGAAGCGGCAATAAAGTCCACCCCCTGCTGGATGCCGAAAATAATGTCCTTTTTGTCCTGCTCTCCCAGGAACGGGCCGGACATGATTTTCTTGGGGAAGGACATGCTCTTACGGTTGCTCAGCTCGCCCCCGATCAGGCAGGTGCAGATGATATTGGTGCCCTGGATCTGCTGAACCTGGAATTTCACCATGCCGTTGCAAACAGTGATCACATCTCCCGGCTTAAGATCCCGGTGCAGCTGCTTATAGTTGACGCTGACCCGGGTCTCGTCTCCTTCAATTTCGTCCGTGGTAAAGGTAAAGGTATCCCCTTCATGAACCGTGATCTTCCCGTTGGCAAAGGTCTTGATCCGGTACTCAGGCCCCTTGGTGTCCAGCATGATGGCAATGGGCAGCCCCAGCTTTTGCCGGACACGCTTGATCAGTTTGATCTTCTTCTCATGCTCCTCATGGGTGCCATGGGAGAAATTCAGTCTGGCAACATTCATACCGGCCAGGCACATTTGGGTCAGGGTCTCTTCGTTCTCACTTGCAGGACCAATGGTGCAGATAATTTTCGTCTTTCGCATTCGACGCCTCCTGATATTGCATCATGATAGATATCACTTACCGATGGTAGTATACCATAGGATGGAATCTCCGTCAATTCAAATTCCTGTAAACCGCCTCTGCCGGTTTTCCCGGCGCCGCCCGAGGGCGGGAAAACCGGCAAAAAAAGGAGCAAGAGAACTCCCTTGCTCCTTTTGGTGGGCGAGGCGGGACTTGAACCCGCACGTCCGCAGTGAACACTAGAACCTGAATCTGACGAGCCATTTTTCATTCCAGATTATGGAATATGAAGTGGTATCATTTAGTTCTTTGTTCTACACCAAAAACCGAACCGCATCCTATTATTAGTCACTATTCGATTCAATTCATTTTGCTTCGACAACTAATTCGAAACTGAATTTGTTAGAACTTTGTTAGAACACACCAGATCAGACAGCCTATTTGTTGCTTATAAAACTGTCTTTCTCAGGAGGTCATCATGTCAGAGTACCTATTGGAAATCAAACAAATCGTGGACTATCCACGTTGCCGAATATACAGGCAATTCGTTCAGACCCTACTCAATGACCGGAGCATTCGCGCAAGCGGTGGCTCCGGTCTTTTTCATTACACTGTTCTTTGCAGCTATACAAATTTCAGAACATCCTATCATCGGATCGACGGCACCAGTTACACCGTATATCCCGGTGAATGGGTATGTTCTCTAAAAGAACTGAGCCAATGGTTCAGAACAAGGTTCCAGCATGAAGCTCTTAGAATTCTGGATAATCTGCAAGCGAAGCATTTAATCGATTACATTCTACTGAATCGAGGACGGATTGTAAAGTACAAAATTCGTCATTGGAAAAAGCATAATACGGTTCTGGATTATAACTGCCCCTGCCAGAAAGAGACTGGTTTTTTCTTCATGCCATATGTAACGGCAATGGAGCTTCTCAGTACCGGGAAAGCTTCAGAGATGGATATAGTTCTCGATTTGTGGCTTTCTGCCATCTATAACGATCCGCAGGTTTTCGGTTCAGATATTGGTCCTGTAGCCTACTTCCGCAATGGTACTGGCTCGCCTATTACCAGCTATGGAGATCTGTCAAAGCGCTGGGGGCTTTCTAAGCCAACCGTTGGAAGAGTATTAAAGAAGCTTGTCCATATGAACTACATCTCGCTCATGACCTTCCAGGGCCGTACAGGAAGTGTTATTTACTTGCAAAACTACTTGTCTACTATGTTTCAGATTACGGATGTATCCATCGATAAGGAGGAAGTTGCCATGGTATTGCATATTCCAATTAGTCTACCAGAAGATGAACAGCAGCAAACCGGTAAGCCGGTTGAGCATGAGGTAACCGTATCAGATGTCCTTTGTAGCGTTTCAG
>CALXDT010000136.1 GCA_944387125.1 uncultured Oscillospiraceae bacterium
AAGGAAGGCCCCCGGCAGGGGTCGGGGAGCACTTCAGCGCGGAATCTGCCAAACCTTGTGCCAATTTCCCTCTTTTGTTTCCCCAGAAGCAAAATTTGTACCAAGCTGCGTAAACCTGATAAGCAGAAAAAGAAAAAGAATTTCCCCGACATCGCATGAGACTTCATGCTTACGCAATTCTTAAGATTTTCCTAACCACCTTGACAAAACTGTCTATTTACAATAGACTATAGTTGTCTATCAAAAACAGACACTTAAAGGAGGTACGGTTATGGAAGATTATCAGTTAGGCGTCATTGAATCCAAGTTCGCCGACATCATCTGGAGCAACGCTCCTATGACCACCCGGGCTTTGGTGGAGCTGTGCGAAAAAGAACTGAACTGGAAGCGAACCACCACTTACTCTGTTTTGAAGAAGCTGTGCGAGAAAGGCTTCTTCCAAATGGAGAATAAGGTGGTTACAGCTTTGGTTTCCAAAGAGGAATACAATTCCTTTCGAAGCGATAAATTCATACAGGAAACCTTCTCCGGCTCTCTGCCCGCTCTGGTGCTGTCTTTCGGCTCCCGGAAAAAGCTCTCGAAGAAGGAGATCGATGAGCTGCAAAGCATCATCGATTCCATGCGGGGGTGAAGGCAATGGATCTTTACAATCTGTTTGCCTCGGTGGCAAATATGAGCGTCACCGCAAGCTGGATGATCGGCGTGGTGCTGCTGGCCCGGCTGACGCTGAAACGGGCGCCGAAGATTTTTTCCTATGTTCTGTGGTCGGTGGTGCTGTTTCGGCTGCTGTGTCCGGTGTCGCTTCCTTCTCCTGTATCCTTGCTCAGCGCTTTGGAACTGCCCGCCGCATCTTCTCAGGAGGCTGCGGAAATCACCGGCACGGGGACGGAAACCGGCGTTCTGAATGGGCGGGATGAAGTCCTCACGGAATCCCCCTCCGGGCAGACTGTCCAGGTGTTTCGCCAAGAGGCAGAACCGGAAGGTCAGCCTGAGACAGACCCCCAAAGCCTGATGCCCCTTGCCGCCTATGTGTGGCTTGCCGGCGGGGCAGTGATGCTCCTGGCCGGGGTGGGCAGCTATCTTCGCTTCCGCCGCCATCTGATGAGCAGGTACCGGCTCCATGGGAATGTTTACCTGGTGGATCACCTGGGGTCTGCCTTTGTGGCGGGACTGGTTCGGCCGAAGATCTATCTTCCCTCGGATCTGCATGAAGGGCAGATGGAATATATCATCGCCCACGAAAAGCACCACATCGCCAGACTTGACCATGTGGTGAAGCACCTTTCCTATTTTGCCCTGTGCCTGCACTGGTTTAACCCCCTGGTCTGGGTGGCCTTCATCCTGTCCGGAAAGGACATGGAAATGAGCTGTGACGAGGCGGTGCTGAAAAAGCTGGGGAGCCACATCCGGGCAGACTATTCCGCCTCCCTGCTGCGTCTGGCCATGGGAAAGCGGATCCTTGCCGGAAGCCCCCTGTCCTTCGGGGAGGGGGACACCAAGGGCCGCATCAAAAACCTCGCCCGATGGAAGCAGCTGAAAAAATGGCAAAGCGCCGTCTGCGCCCTTCTGTGCCTGGGAATCCTCACCGCCTGCGCCGCCAATCCCACCCAGGAGGTGGTGAAGAGTAAAAATGACGGAGCCTTTGACGCAAATGTGGTTCAGTCCGCTACGACCCCTACATCGGGAGAAACGGAGCAGAATATCTCCTGGCAGGAGCAGTTCACCAGCACCGACGGAAGCGTGAACTTTACACTGGATGCCCAGACCACTGTCCCGGTGGGCGGGAGCCCCGTGGTGGAGGTGCAGCCCCACTTTTTCACCGGAGAAGAGGTTCAGCGGGTGGCATACACCATTTTTGGCGAGGATGTAGATTATTACGAGGCGCTTCCTCTGCTGGGAGAACCCACGGAATGCTATTCCAAGCAGGAGATCCAAACCTTTTTGACCCGGTGGAGCCAATACACCAGTCAAGAAGCCTTGGATGCTGCATTGGGAAAGGATTCCGGTCACAGTGCGGAAACGGTGAAAAGATTTATTGAAAAATATACAGCCTACTACGAAATAGCCGCAGACAACATCCCCCGGAACTCCTGCCAATGGAAATTCCAGCCGGATTCTGTCTATATGTATTCCGCCGCGGATTTGGAAACCGTAGATAACAGCGACCGAAATTCGGGAATCGAGGCAGAGTTTACCTATCAGGGTTATCCATACCGGATAAGAGCGTCGATCCGGGATCGGGAGGATTTTAAGATCAGCAATTTATCCATTCGCCTGATGCCAAACACGCCTGCTAGTTTTGATAGAAGTATCCAATTGGCCTCCTTGTTAAATACGGACGCCCCGACTCAGGAGACCATGGAAGAGGCGCAAACCACCGTAATGGGATGGCTGAATAATTTGGGCCTGGGAACTTGGGCAGTGGATTCTTGTGAGACCAGCCACTACACAACCAACGGCGAGTCGGACGGCCTGGATCAATGGACATTCACCATTCACGCAGTTCCTGTTTTTGAAGGTGCTGCCGCCATCGGAGGTGTGCAGATCGGTAATCTAAGAAATGAGGAAGAATATGCCTCCAATTATTACATGACAGAAGCATCCTTCACCTTCAATGCTGACGGCGTATTGACGGAGGGGCAGCTATGGTCTCCGGTGGATGTGGTGCAGACAGTCAATGAAAATGCAGCGACCCTTTCTATGGACGACCTGTTGAAGCGAGCCATGGATCATCTGTCCCTCAGCGATATGTACGAATATGGCTTCATCTCAGAAGATGCGCAAGGTAAGCTCCATGCGGAAGTTGCCATCGACCGCATTGACTACGGCCTGATGCGGGTAAAGGTTCCCGATACCGACGACCGCTATTATTACGTTCCCGGGATCGCATTCTGGGGAAGCTCTGAGATCGTGCATCAGGATACCGGTGAAGTATGGGATTCCAGAGAAGAACAAGTATTGCTGATCCTCAACGCCATTGATGGCAGTGTGATCAACTTCGAGCAAGGATAAACCAGAGGTCTAAGCACGCAAGCAAGATACAGATTTTTGACGTCAGGAGGGGGAGTCCCATGAACAGCATATTTCCCCAGCTCCGCCGGGGCATGGGGCTTCGGTTCTGGCTGACTGCCCTGGCCGCCATGGGACTGACCTTTTCCACCTTCCTTGAGCCGGTGCTGAAGTCTTTGCGGCAGGGCGGGTCTCTTTACCAGGGCTATCACAATCAGCTGATTACCTCAGCTCTTGCCTCCGATACCCTGTCCTCCTTTCTGCCCGTCCTGGCCGCCATCCCTCTGTCCGCCGGGTATTTGGAGGATGTGAAAAGCAAATTCGTTCGGTTTTCTCTGATCCGGAGCAGCTACTCCGGCTATCTTCTGAGCGGCGCTGCCGCCTGCTGGCTCTGCGGCGGCGGGGCGGTGCTCCTGGGCTGTCTGGGGGCCTGGGGCGTTACCGCCCTGATGTTTACCCCCATAGAGCGGGTGACGGAAAACTATGTGAGCACTGCCCCTCAGATCGCCGGTCAGATGTTTCTGCTGTTTCTGGTCGGCGGCCTGTGGGCGGTGGCGGGCATGGCGCTCAGTACAGTCATGGAAAGTAAGTACATTGCCTACGTATCCCCCTTCATCGTGTACTACCTGCTGGTGATCCTTTACGAGCGGTACTTTCCCGACGCCTTTCTGCTCTACCCCAAGCACTGGCTGTCCCCGGAGAACTGGCCATATGAACTGTTGGGGGCTTCTGTGTTCCTGCTGGAATTGACCGTTCTGGCGGGACTGCTGTTTTACATCCGGGGAAGAAGGAGGCTGGAGCAGCTGTGAAAGAAATGAAACAGGCCTTTTCCATTGCCGCCTACAACTTCCGTTTATGGCGGGGAAATCCGAGAATCTTAGTCACCTTCCTGCTGGCCTTCATCCTGTGCTTTCTGCTGTCGGACAAGGCGGTGCAGTTTGCCATTGACCACAACACCACCATGCAGCTGGTGGAGGTGTTTATCTGGAACTTTGGAGACAGCGGCTCCATCCTGCTGTCCTCCGTGCTACTGGTGCTGCTGTTCGCGGACATGCCCTTTCTGTCCTCCGGCACGCCGCTGTACCTGGTGCGCACCCGCCGCCGGACCTGGATCACGGGACAGGTGATCTACATCCTTTCCGCAACCTTTGTGTACTTGCTCTTCGTGCTCCTGTGTACCATTTTCTTCTCCATCCGCCAGTCCTTCACCGCCAACATGTGGAGCCCCACGGCGGCGATTCTGGGCTACACCAACGCGGGGGAGCGGGTGGCCATTCCCGCTCTGGTAAAGGCCCTGGAAATGAGCTGGCCCTATCAGAGTATGATATCCATTTTCTTTCTCATGCTGGGCTACACCTCTGTTATGGTCATGCTCATGCTCCTGTGCAATCTCCGCTTCGGCCAGGCGGCGGGGGTGGTCAGCGTCATCGGCTACAGCGTCTATGGGCTCTTAATGCAGCCGGACACCATTCAGCTGATTCTGAAGCTGCCGGACGAGGCCTACTACATCGCCAATGTGATCATCGGCTGGCTGTCCCCCCTGAATCAGGCCACCTATCATATGCACAACTTCGGCTACGACAAGCTCCCAAGGCTGTGGCAGTCTTACCTGATCTTCTTTGTCTTGGTGGCTGTACTATACATCGCCGCCATCCGGGCGGCAAAACGGTATCAATTTACCTTCATCGGAACGGAGGGATAAGGTGGACAACTGCATCGAGGTTTTGAACGTGAGCAAATCCTTCGGAGACGAGAAGGTTCTGAAAAACGTGACCCACAGCTTTGCGCGGGGGCTGATCCACGGCATTGTGGGCAACAACGGCTCCGGAAAGACGGTGCTTATGAAGTGCATCTGCGGCTTTCTCCGGCCGGACGAGGGAAAGATTTATGTCAACCACAAAGAGGTGGGAAAAGAGACGGACTTCCCGGAGGATCTGGGCATCATCATCGAGACACCGGGATTTCTTCCCCATCTGTCGGGCTTTCAAAATCTGAAGCTCCTGGCGTCATTGCGAAAGGTTGCCAATGACCACACCATCAAAGATACCATCTCACTGGTGGGATTGGACCCCAACCTGAAAAAGCCCGTGGGCAAATACTCTCTGGGCATGCGCCAGCGGCTGGGCTTGGCTCAGGCCCTGATGGAAGATCCGGACCTGCTGATCCTGGACGAGCCTCTCAACGGCCTGGACAAGCACGGCGTGGTTCACATCCGGGAGCTGATTAAAAATCTTCGCTACCAGGGCAAGACCATGATTCTGGCCAGCCACAACCAAATGGACATCGACGAGCTGTGCGACACGGTGTGCGAAATGGATGGCGGCGTTCTGACGGTGGTGCGGTAAATGGAAAACATACTCATTGCGGAACATATCCGAAGCTACACCCCGGAGGCGGGGCCGGTCAGTCTGGCCATCGCCCCCGGGGAATGGTGGTATTTGCAAGGCCGGGACGAAGAATGCAATGCCCTGTTTGAAATGCTCACGGGACTGCGGCAGCCGGAAGAAGGAACTGTTACCCTGCTGGGGCAGGATCTTTACGCCTTAAAGGAACGGGAGCGGGCGGCCTTCCGGCGGGATCACATTGGAGCGATCCCCAGGAAAAGCGGCTTTGTGCCGGAGCTGACCTTGCTGGAGCAGGTGCGGCTTCCCATGGTTTTGGCGGGGCTTTCCCAGGAGGAAATCAAGGGGCGCATTCGAAAGAACGCCTTTGACTATCTGCCCCTTCACGACCTGTACAACCCCGCCAAGGGGTGCAGTCAGCGAACCTTGGCTCTGGCGGGACTGCTCCGGGCTTTGGTCATGGAGCCGAAGGTGCTGATTCTCAATGCCCCCTTTGACCATCTGAACCGGAAGGATGCCATGCTGGTGTGGCAGGAGGTTCAGACGGTGGTTCCGAGTCAGGCCATGGTCTATTTGAGCAGCGCACCGGCTCCGGGGGACATTCCCTGGACCGAAATCCAGCAAATTTCCGGGAGGTAACAACATGAAAAACAGAATTCTATCCCTTTTCCTGGCCTGCATACTGCTTTTGGGCCTGGGGCTTCCGGTCTCCGCTTCTGTGACCGGGGAAGCAGAAGAACCCCAGGAAACCCAAAGCGGCTCAGAACAGCCAAAGCCCCCGGAAACTTCCCTGCTTTCAGAACAGCCCAGCGGAAATGGGACGCAGCCCTTTACCCTTACGGCGGATTCCTTGGTTTTGGATCTGGAGCGGCAATATCCCGGCATGGACAAGAGCTATCAGGCGGGGTATTCCGGCGTGATTTCCGATGGCAAGCTGCATCTTGTAATCCCCATTTTGAATCAGGGAAGCATTCCCGGCCCCATCCATGTGACCATGACCGCTTCTTTCCTGGCCGGGGAAGAAAAGATTGAGAACATCGCCTCCCAGAGCATGGACTTAGGCAATGGGCAGACTGTGGAGAATGTATTTCTGGCGGAGTTTCAAATCCCCCTGCCGGAGTCGGCGGTCTCCGGCTCCTATCCGGTGACGCTGAAGGTGGAAACCAGGGAGCCGGTACAGTCTCTGGAGCTGGCTCTGCCCAATCCCATTGTGATTCCGGAACCGGAAGACCCTACGGAACCTTCCGACCCCAGCAACCCCACAGACCCCTCGGAACCCAGCGCTCCCCAGATTCCCACGGTGCTGGAAATCGACAGCGCCCACATTTACAGCGGCATGGACATGGCCTATGAGGACGGGTATCTACCCCGGGTCACTGACGGGGTGATGAAGATTGTCCTGCCCCTGCGCTGCAGCGGCGAGCTGTGGGACAATAAGCTGGACGCTTCCGTGACCCTGGACACCAGTTCCAGCTCCCCCTTCGTGGTGGAGAACTTCCGAAAGACCTTTTCCTTAGAATCCGTCACCCCGAAAAACAGCAGCGAGCCCCAGGACATTTACCTGGTGGAATTCGACATCGGCCTGTCCGACAGCCGGAAAAACGGCACCTATCCGGTGACGGTGAACACCTCCGGCTTTGACGCCTCCGGCAACGCTGTGAACACCAGCTTCACCCTGTACATCACCATCACCGACGGGAAGGTGGAAAAGGTGGCTCAGCCCGTGGTGGAGACGGCCACCGCCGAGCCGGTGGTGTATATCAGTAAGACGGTCATGGAACCGGAGACGGCCCAGGCGGGGGAAGCCTTCACCATGACCGTGACACTAAAGAACTCCATCACCACCAAGTCCGTAAAAAACATGCTGGTGACGGTGGACACCGGCAATGTTCAAATTGACTTGGAAGAGGACAGCAGCATCTTCCCCGTTGAGCAGATCGACAGAGGCGGTGAGGTGGAGCTGACTCTGCACTTTTCCACGGAGCCTGCCATTCCCTCGGGGAAGTATCCCATTAATTTCTCCTTTCAGTACGACAGCAGCAAGACATTGAACCTGTCCTCCACCGGCTCCACGGTGGTGGAGATTCAGCAGCCGGCCAACATGGAGCTGGTCATGCCCCGGTTTTCTTCCTCTGTCAGCGTGGGGGAAACGGTGCCCATTTCCTTCCAGGTGATGAACATGGGCCGTTCCGCCATGTACAATGTCCGCTGCACAGTCTCCGGCTACGGGCTGGTGCCCTCCAACACCGGCTACATCGGCACCATGGATGCGGGAACCTCCGCCAATACGGAGGTGGAGCTGTACATCATCGCCCTGAACGCCAGCGAGGGCAACGAAAACGGCCCCCAGTACGGGGACACCACCGGCACGGTGAAGCTGATCTACGAGGACGAGACGGGTCAGGAATACAGCCAGGAGGCCACCTTCGACACCACGGTAAACCGCCCGGTGGTTCAGCTGCCGGAGAGCAATACGGCGGAAGAACAGGAGGAAGAAAGAGTCGGCTCCTGGTGGGTTTCCGTCATCATTTTGGGAGGTGTGATCCTTGGGGCAGTTGGCGTCATCCTGTTCCTCCAGTTCAAGAAGCGCCGGGGCGGGCATTATCTGTAAACCATATTTGTGAGAGGGATTGGATATGACACAGTCGGAATACAATCTCTCTGAACGTGAGTACCAATTATGCACCATTCTTTGGGATTATCAACCGACTTCCAGTTCCAAGCTAATTTTGTTGTGTAAGGAGTTTTTGAATTGGAATAAATCAACGACATATACATATCTTCGCCGTTTATCTCAAAAAGGTATCCTCCAATGGAAAGAAGCAAAGGTAAGCATGTTGGTTTCCAAAGAAGAAGTACAGCAAGAACAAATAAACAGGCTGATCGAAACAACTTTTGAAGGTTCTGCTGGCGAGCTACTGGTGCTTTTCTTGAAGCGGAACAAAAATGAATGATTGCTTAAAGCATCGGGATGAATTTGAATTATGGGGAGGTGAGATCTTTGCAGCTATTGGAGTCATCCAGAAGAAATAATTCGGGAATAGGTATTATCTGTAAGTTTGCTCTGAAAACTGTAGGCAGATATGGAAAAATAACCCTTCTTATGCTGTTTCTGGGATTTTTCTTTCTCATCACCACGGCACATTCTTACAGCCAGCTCTCCGAAGAACTGTCTCAGCCTTACATACTCTCCGGAACCGTCACCGGGCAGGCGGATTTGACCCGGTATAGGGAGGTGGAAGCCGTGGAAGCGGTGACGCCGGTGCTTTCCTTTGACACCGAACTTTCCACCAAGGACGCTTCCCTGTCCGCTTCCGTGGCAGCGGTGACGGCGGAGTATCTGAATTTGGACTTCATCCAGGGCAATCTTTTCTCCAACGAAACCAACATGCCCTTTCTGGTATTGAACCGGTATGCCGCCGAGCACTTTCTGTCGGAGGAAGAAACCGAAGCAAACGTTTCCGTCGGCGACAATCTGACCATGACCATTTCTGACGGGGAGCGATCCGCCATTGTCTGCGGGATCTTTGAAGACAGCCTGGAAGAGCCGGCGGTCTATATGAGCTACAGCCTGGCCGTCCGGATTCTTCCCAAATCCGAAAGTGTGGATTTGCGCATCCGGCTTTCCCACGCCCAGGATCTGGATGAGGGAGCCAGGGAGCTGAAGAAACTGGACGTGTCCCTCTCCTATGAGGAGGACCTGCCCCAGAGTTGGAGGCTGAACAAGCAGCAGATCTACCAGACCGCCCTCTCCGCCCTGGTGCTGATCCTCTGCGCCGCCGTCCAGATGGGATCGCGGCACCGGCGGGAAATGACGGAAGCCATTGCGGAGCGTCAGGCATTGCTCTCCAGCGGGCTGGGCGAAGGGCAGCTTCGGTGTATTTTCCCTTTGCGAACCGTGGTTACGGGGTTGGGAATTTTATCGGTCGCTTATGCGCTTGCCGCAGTTCTGAGTCGTCTTTCCTTGACCGCAGTTATAGTAGGGGGAACGGGCTTCTTGCTGCACTCTGGAATCGTGATAGTTCTACAGCGTTAAAAACTCCAGGAGTAGCTTCGACAGCATTTTTCGTTCTAGTAGAACTGCTTTTCGTTATTATTGAATATGCTTATCGACTTTACACAGCAAAGGAAATTTCTGTGCCCCATATTGGTACAGACGTTCCCCATCCAACATGGTGGTCTTTCCAATACCCGCCCCTAACAATCTTCCGTCTAGCACAGTCTGAACGAGAAGCGCGCCGGGAGGGGTCCGGGGAGGGCGGCTTTGGGAGCGGGAGCTAACAACTCAGCGCCTCCCCGGTCGGCTTCTTTGGTTCCTTTCTTGCC